>JBFILW010000034.1:0-18677 GCA_041612005.1 Gemmatimonadota bacterium | reverse complement strand
GCTGGCTCGAGCCAGCACCGCGGGGATACGGCGGCGGATGACGAAATCGGTGGCAGGATCCCGAAAGGCCGCGACCACGGTTTCTTGGGCCTCCTCGCCGAGCTCGACTAATCGCTCGACCGCCTCCCGATACCGAGAGTCGCGGGCCAGATCGCGCAGCAACACCTCGGCTTCCGGAGCTTCGCGGCCGGTAGCGGGGCTCCCGGCATCGCGCGATGCTGGACCGCCGCTTGCCCGTCGCAGCGGCTCGGGCAGTACTTCTGTCAGTGCGGCTCTGAGGTCGATTCGCGTGAAGCTGGCGCTGAGCAGGTCACGTCGATCGAAGCTCGTGTCGACCTTGCTGTCGGTCGCCGAATCCCGCTCCTCCACCAAGCGGCCCGTC
Source organism: Gemmatimonadota bacterium (assembly GCA_041612005.1). Classification (GTDB taxonomy): domain Bacteria; phylum Gemmatimonadota; class Gemmatimonadetes; order Palauibacterales; family Palauibacteraceae; genus JBFILW01. Next base: position 18,295 of record JBFILW010000034.1, on the reverse strand, counting down.
AGCGTGCGGAAGTACTCACGGCCGACGTGCCGACTCAGAAACACCATGTAGATGGCGACTGCGCCGATGATGAGGGATAAGTACCGCGAGGGCATCCCGAGCAAGGTGACGAGCAGAAAGATGAGAAACGCCGCCCACCCGTCCGCCACGGCATCGACCGTCGAATCGATGAACGTCTTCGTCTTGCGACGGACCAGAGCGGGCAGGGGCACGTACAGCACCTCGAGCGCGGATCGGTACAGAGACTTCCTGAGCGTGTACACACCCCCCCGCGCCAGCGTGACCGCGGCCAGCGACGGCAGCAACAATACTCCGATGGCGCCGAGTAAGAAGACGGCCGGCAGCACGGCGACCGTCCCGGCCACTCCCGCCCGGCTCAGGAGTCGGGAGGTAAAGAGGAGCTGAATAGCGAGGGCGATGCCACCCGCCCAGCCGTAGAACGCGCCGAAGAAGCTGGCCAGCTCTCGCGCCGCACCCTGCTCGACGGAGCCGGTCGTGAGGTTCTGCTGGGCGAGGTCCTTGAACTGATAGTCGACCAGAGTGCTGGCCATGGTGGCCGCGAACACGATCAGGGCCAGGGTGCGAAGGTGTGGAGACCGCCACACCAGCCGGAGGCTCTCACGCACGGATGTCCGCGCGGCATCGCCATTTGGAACCACGTGCTGGGGCTGCCCGCTTCGGTGAGGCATCAGGGACTGGGTCGCGAAAAACAGCACCAGGAGCACCACCAGTCCGGGCACGAGGGGGAGAAGAGTGGACAGGCGTGGCGAGATCCAGACGAGCGAGTTGCCTATGACCATGGCGCCGGCGGTGCCGCCCGCGCCGATGAGTCCAAACAACCGCTTGGCGCCACGCAGCGCGAAGTGCTCGGACGTCACGATCCAGAATCCTGATGTGAGGAGGAGGGCCCCGATCGCGGTCCACAGGTAGAAGAGCACCGTTGCGGCAGCCGCTTGATCGGCCACGCGCCACAGGATCAGGAGTCCGACCGATTCCACGGCCACAGTCGCGTTGAGGACGCGATGCGGGTCGTACCTCGCCATCAATCGGGCAAACAGCCCGATAGTCGGTACGCTGACAACCGCGACGGCCACCGTGATGTACGGCAGAGTCTTAACGTCGAACAGAGTCAGGTAGAAGGCCTCGCGCAGGGACTTCGCGAGGATGAGAAAGCCGATCACGAGGAAGGCGCTCAGGAAAGAGAGCGAGACTGCGCGGACCTCGTGCGGGCGGACGTCGAACCACTCCGCCAATCTTCGCAGCGGGTTCATCCCCGTCAGAAGCCGACCCGTCTGGCGGACACCTTACGCGCGCGCAACTTGGAGTGTCCGTGCCGTCCGTGCGGACCCCTCACCGTCGACCTCAGGGGCGCAAAAGCACTCCTGGACGAAGATGTCGGAGGCGAGGTGCAGACCCCACCACTCCTCCGCCTTCTCACGAGACCACGACTCGTCGAACTCGATTGCCGCAAGTGCCGCCTCCACTTCCGTCGCGCTCTGATAGCGGTCGGCCGGGTCCTTCTCGAGGCATTTCAGCACCAGAGCCTCTAGCTCCGGGTGGATCGGGAGCTCGCTCAGATCAGACGGTCGAATCGGGGCTGTCTTGATATGGTCAACGATCAGCTTGACTGGCGATTCGGATGTGAACGGCGGCTGTCCGGTCAACATCCAGTAGGCGACCCCGCCCACGTTGTATACATCGGCGCGGGCGTCGACGTCGACCTCCCCGTACGCGGACTCCGGAGCGATATAGCGTGGGGTGCCGAAAATCACCCCCGTCTTGGTCAGCCCCGCACCTTCGGCGGCCATCTGCTTGGCCAGTCCAAAGTCCAGCACCTTGACGAAGTCGTAGATCCCACCGCGCTCGGTGAGAAAGACGTTCGAGGGCTTGAGGTCACGGTGTACGATCCCGAGCCGGTGCGCCTCGCCCAGCGACCCGCACACCTGTCGCAGGATGTAGGCGACCCGTTCGGAGTGGATCGGGCCGAACCGTTCCACCAGAAGCTGCAGATCCATCCCGTGCAGATATTCCATCGCGTAGTAGAACGTCGCATCCGAAGTGCGGCCGAAGTCGAATATGGTGATCGTATTGGGGTGGGTGAGGGTGGAAGACAGCTGTACCTCACGCTCGAACCGCGCCAGCGCCGTACCCTCCTCGCCGGTGGGAGCACGCAGAACCTTGACCGCGGTCGGCCGGCACATGAGCGCGTGCTTGGCCACGTAGACTTCACCCATCCCTCCCTTGCCGACCTGACGCTCGATGAAATAGTTGCCCAGCCGTTTCGCTTCGTGTGCCGTCCTGCGGAGGTTGTACAGCATCCGCGTCATCAGCACCGCGACTGCGGCGATGATCAGAGTGAACGCGATGTCCGTGGTCAGATAACCCCGAAACGCCGCTGTCCCCCCCTGGGTCTGCCAGAACTCGGGTGCGCCGGGGGTGAGGTTGTAGACCAACAGGCCCGCGGCCACGACGCTTACCGTCGCCATCACCCCCAGCCACAACTGATAGCTCAGCCGCCAGGGTATGAAAGCGGCAGGAATGAACAGCATCAGCGCAGTCCCGAAGGTGGGCGGGTAGATCGGGTTCATGCTGTACTGGCGTGTCACGAGGACGGCCAGGTTGAAGGCCAGGACCCAGAAGGTGATCGCCTGGGCGGCCCGGGCCGAGGGCCTCCGAACGTAGAGGAGAACGACGCCGAGCCCGAAGGTTACAGAGTGCAGATAGTCGTAATCGTAGTAGAGCGCGAAGAGGCTCTCGTAGACGCCCTGCTTTGGGACTTCGATGACATGCATGAGGATCCGCACGACCACGCTGATCCCGAACCCCACCAGCAGCACCAGCCTGCTGCGCCTGACGAGCATCTCTTCGAGCTCGGCCTTGAAAGACGCGCTGGTCGTCGAGAGCGTGAACGGGCCCGTCCCTATATTGGTGTCGGTCGCCATCGGCTCGGTCGAATCTGAGGTGGAGAATTCGCTGCAATCTACGCCGCTGGCGGCGACACGTGCCAACGCCGCCCGGCTTTGCCGCCCTTCGCTTACGCCCCTATTCTGGGACCGATGGACGCCACGACGCTCGTCCTCATCGCAATCGCCATCGTCGGCTACGGCGCTGTTTCCAGGCGCGCCCAGAGTTGGCCGGTCACGCCGCCGATGGTCTTCGTTGCCTTCGGGCTCCTCATCAGCCCCGCTGGTTTGGGGCTGGTCGATCTGGACCTGGACAGCCGCTTCATCCAAGCTCTGACCGAGCTGACTCTCATCGTCATCCTGTTCACCGACGCCGCCCGAATCGACCTCCGGCTCCTGTTGCGCGAGCACGACTTACCGCAGCGCCTGTTGCTGGTCGGCATGCCGCTCACGGCTCTTCTGGGTTTCGTGGCCGCGATGCAGCTCTTCCCGCAGCTGAGTCCGTGGAGCGCCCTGGTCCTCGCGATCATGCTCACGCCGACCGATGCCGCGCTTGGCCAGTCCGTCGTCAGCAGCCCGCACGTTCCCGTCCGTATCCGTCAAGCGCTCAACGTAGAGAGCGGCCTCAACGATGGGATCGCCGTGCCCGGTCTCCTCATCGCGCTCTCGCTCTCGGGCGCCGGTGATCATCAGGCTCCCCTCAACTTCTGGCTTCGATTCGCGGCCCTCCAGGTCACGATCGGGCCGCTGGTCGGAGCCGCTGTCGGCTACATTGGCGGCAGGCTGATTGAGAAGGCCACCCGCTCGGGGTGGATGAACCACACGTTTCAGCAGCTATGCGCGCTCGGAGTCGCCCTGCTCGCCTTCGGCCTCGCGGAGCTGCTGAGCGGCAGCGGCTTCATCGCCGCCTTCTGCGCCGGTCTCGTGATCGGCAACGCCAGTCGATCGGTCTGCACCTGCCTGTACGAGTTCGGCGAAGCGGAAGGGCAACTGCTGGCGCTGCTCATTTTCATGATCTTCGGGGCGGTCCTGGTACCACCCGCGCTGCAGAGCGTCGATTGGCGAATCCTCGCCTACGCCGGGCTCAGTCTCACGGTGGTAAGGATGTTGCCGGTTATCGTGAGCCTGATCGGGACCCGATTGAAGTGGGAAACGGTCGGGTTCCTGGGCTGGTTCGGGCCACGCGGCATCGCCTCCATCCTGTTCGGCCTTCTGGTGATGGAGGAGACGCAGCTACCCGGCAGCATGATCGTGTTCCCGGCGCTCACGATCACGGTTCTCATCAGCGTCTACGCTCACGGGCTGTCGGCGTACCCGGCCAGCCGCGCGTACGGGCGGCGCGTCGGGCCCCGTGATGCCAGTCCGGACCGGGCCGAGCTCATGGAGGTCGGGGAGATGCCGCTCCGCCACTCGGCAAAGCTTGGCTGATCCCCTCGTCTATGGACCCGGCATCGTTTCACGGGTACCATTCAGCAGCAACTGACCGTCAGGGGTATTCCGGCGCGACCCGGAATTGAGAAAAACCCTTGGAACCTGATCCGGCTGACACCGGCGTAGGGAGAACGGAAGACGAGATGACATCCTCTCCAAGTACCAACGGTGCTCCGAGCACCTCCGCATCCGTCCCGGCGTATGAAGGGGCGTTTCCAAATTCTCGCAAGGTTTTTGTGGACGGACCGCGCGGCGTCCGGGTGCCGCTGCGCGAGATCGAACTCTCCGGAGGCGAGCCACCGCTGCGGGTATACGATACGTCGGGGCCGAGGGGTGGCCCCGTCCACGACGGCCTCCCACCACTGCGTGCGGAATGGATTCGAGAGCGCGGTGTCACGGTGGTCGAGTCGAGCCGCGACTCGCTTCCCGGGGGCCTTCGGCGCACCCCGCTGCGCGGATCCGGTTGCGTGACCCAGCTGCATTACGCCCGGCGCGGAGAGGTCACCGCGGAAATGGAGTTCGTGGCCATCCGCGAGGGAATGGACGTGGAGTTCGTGCGGCAGGAAGTGGCGCGGGGCCGGGCGATCATCCCGGCCAATATCAACCATCCCGAGCTCGAGCCGATGATCATCGGCCGCGCGTTCCACGTGAAGATCAACGCCAACATCGGCAACTCGGCTGTGACATCATCGGTCGAGGAAGAAGTCGAGAAGCTGCGCTGGGCGACGCTGTGGGGTGCCGACACGGTGATGGACCTTTCGACTGGTAAGAGGATCCACGAGACACGAGGCTGGATCCTCCGTAACTCGCCGGTGCCGATCGGTACCGTCCCCATCTATCAAGCTCTGGAGAAGGTGGGAGGCGTGCCCGAGGAGCTTACGTGGGAGGTTTACCGCGACACTCTGATCGAGCAGGCCGAGCAGGGCGTCGACTACTTCACCGTCCACGCCGGCGTATTGCTGCGCTACGTGCCGCTGACCGCCAACCGTCTCACCGGAATTGTCTCGCGCGGTGGCTCGATCATCGCCAAGTGGTGTCTGGCCCACCACCAGGAAAACTTCACGTATACGCACTTCGAAGAGATCTGCGAGATCATGAAGGCGTACGATGTCTCCTTCTCGCTCGGCGATGGCTTGCGGCCGGGGAGTATTGCCGATGCCAACGACGAGGCGCAGTTCGCCGAGCTCAAGACACAGGGCGAGCTGACCCGGATCGCCTGGCAGCACGACGTGCAAGTAATGAACGAGGGACCGGGTCACGTGCCCATGCACATGATCCGGGAGAACATGGACAAGCAGCTCGAGTGGTGTGACGAAGCGCCGTTCTACACACTGGGTCCGCTCACCACGGACGTAGCGCCGGGCTACGACCACATCACCAGCGCCATCGGCGCGGCCATGATCGGCTGGCAGGGCACGGCGATGCTCTGCTACGTGACGCCGAAGGAACACCTGGGGCTACCGGACCGTGACGATGTGAAGGCGGGTGTGATCGCGTATCGGATCGCGGCTCACGCCGCCGATGTCGCCAAGGGGCACCCGGGCGCGCAGGCGTGGGACGATGCACTCAGCAAGGCCCGTTTCGAGTTCCGCTGGGAGGACCAGTTCAACCTCTCGCTCGATCCGGCCACCGCCCGCGCATTCCACGACGAGACCCTACCGGCGCAGGGCGCGAAGGTGGCGCATTTCTGCTCCATGTGCGGCCCGGCCTTCTGTAGCATGAAGATCACCCAGGAGCTGCGGGACCTGGCCGCATCCGCAGAGATGGATGTCGAGGACGTGCGGGAGGAGGGGCTGGTCCGGAAGGCGGCCGAATTCAAGCGGAAGGGCGGCGAGCTCTACGTCGAAGCCACGAGTGAGGCGGTCAAATAGACTCCGTGCCCCAGCCGGCATCTTCGGCCAGGACGTCGGCGAACACCGGACGGTCCACATTGCCACCAGACAGCACGAGCGCGACCCGCTTCCCGGTCATCGCGTCACGCTCCTTGAGTAGAGCCGCCAAAGGAGCAGCGCCTGCTCCTTCGGCCACGTTGTGCGTGTCGGTGAAGTAGTGGCACATCGCGGCCCGGATCTGACCCTCCGAGACGGTCACCACACGCTCCGCCCCCTTGTTGATGAACGCCACCGCCTCCGGTACTGTCGCACGGCAGGCGAGCCCGTCTGCGATCGTGTCGGCGGACTCGGTCGAACGGGGCTCACCGGCGGAAAACGAGAGCGCGTAGGCCGCAGCGTTCTCGGCGACCACGCCGACAATGCGAGTCGGAAGGCCCAGCGCGTCGCGCGCCGATAGCATCGCGCAGATGCCCGATCCCTGTCCGATCGGCACATAGACCGCGTCGATCTCCGGGACCGCCCGAAGCAGTTCCAGACCGCAGGAGGCGATGCCGAGGGACAGCAGGGGGTGGAAGGAGGGGACCATGTGGAGACCACGGCGCGCTGCTTCCTCGCCTGCGAACTCGTAGGACTCTTGAAAATCGCGGCCGTGCTCGATCAGCTCCGCGCCGAGCGCGCGCATGGCGGCGTTCTTCTCGACGCTGTTGCCATGCGGTACGACGACCACCGCTGAGAACCCGGCCTCGCGTGCCGCGAGCGCCACACTCTGGCCATGATTGCCTCGCGTGGCGGTGAGCACGCCTGCCACATCCGGCTGTTCACGGCGCAAGTGGTTCATGTACACGAGGCCGCCGCGCAGCTTGAAAGCACCGATCGAGGTGTGATTCTCGTGTTTGACCCACACCTCGGCGCCGCAGCGCTCGCCCAGCAGCGGCCAGCGCAGCTGCGGAGTCGGCCCCATGTTCGCGTAGACCAGGTCGCGCGCCGTCTCGAGCTCATCGAGGCTCCAGGCAGGAATCGCCGGCCGTGGCTCGCTGATCAGCGTTGATCGGCTCAAGAGCTTCTCCTCCTTGACACTCCTCTGCAGGTTCGGCAAGCTCCCAAGCGCAGTCGCGCTGCTCTCAATCTCACTCGCGCAGAGATTTGGATGCGCTTCCCATCGCTGCAACAGCTGTACACCGAAGCCGGCCGTTCGCTGGCGAGGTTCCCCTTCGTCATGCTGTCGGGGGCGGTCGCCACCACCGCCATCTGGCTGGCGATGGACCAAAGCGACATGCCCGGCGCGCTGATGAAGCTAATGCTGGCCGGGCTTCTCGGCCTGCCGCTGTTCATCGCGATTACGCTGGGGGCGGAGCGAGCCGACTGGCCACGGAGCCGCTCGATGGTGGTCCAGGCGATCGCGGCCATCGCGCTCGCCGCGTACACGCTGACGCTCCCCGACTGGTGGTCTCCTGTCGTCGGGCGACGCCACATGCAGCTGACCCTGGGTCTCCACCTGCTGGTGGCGATCTCGCCGTTCATCGGCCGTGGCGAGCTGGGCGGATTCTGGGAGTTCAACAAGACGCTTTTCATCCGGATTCTGACCGGTGCGTTGTACTCGGTCGTGCTCGGCGTAGGCCTCTCGATCGCTCTCCTCGCCCTGGACCAGCTCCTCGGGGTGAACGTGCCCGACCTGACCTACGCGCGGCTGTGGATCTTCATCGCGTTCATCTTCAACACCTGGTTTTTCCTTGGCGGCGTCCCGGAGGACACTTCAGAGTTGGACAGCCGGGTCATGTATCCGGTCGGCCTCAAGGTGTTCGCGCAGTACATCCTGGTACCGATCGTCTCCATCTACCTGGTCATCCTCACGGCCTACCTGGTGAAGATCGTGGCGACGCGTGTGTGGCCGAGCGGCTGGATCGGCTACCTCGTATCCAGCGTCTCCACGCTGGGCATACTTTCCTTGCTGCTGGTCTACCCGATCCAGGACCGGGCCGAGAACAAGTGGATCCGGACGTACGGGCGCTGGTTCTACATTGCGCTGCTCCCGTCGATCGCGATGCTGCTTCTGGCGATCTGGAAACGCGTGCAGCAGTACGGGATCACCGAGAACCGCTACTTCATCATCGTACTCGCCCTGTGGCTGGCGGCGATCGCTCTGTTCTACATCTTTGCGCGCTCCCGCAACATCAAGGTGATCCCGGCCAGCCTTTGCGTGGTGGCGTTCGCGACCGCCTTCGGGCCCTGGGGTGCCTACCACGTCTCCGAGCGCAGCCAGACCGGGCGGCTGGCCGATCTGTTGACTCGAAATGGGTTGCTGGTGGAGGGACGCGTCGTCGTTGCCACGGCGCCGGTCGAATTCGGCGACCGGAAAGAAATCAGCGCCGTGCTCGACTACCTGTTCGAGACTCACGGCAGTGGATCGATCGCCGAGTGGTTCGGCGGGGAGATGGCGAACATCGACACGGTGGCTGGCGGCGGGCCGACAGAACGCGGCGAGACACCGGAGCGCGCGAAGGCCGTCCTCTCCTATCTGGGGGTCGAGTATGTCGACCGCTGGCAGGCCGAGCAGCCGGAGTACTTCTCCTATTTTCTGGTCCAGGACACGGCCGTGCTGACGATTGCGGGCTTCGACTACGCGTTCAAGGTGAATCGCTATACATCCCACCAAGTAACTCTCGATGGTGTCGATTACGTGCCGAGCTACGACACGGCGGAGGTGGCGATCGTCGTGAGTGGTGGAGATGCAAGGCGGCTCATCGCCCTTCCGCTCGGCGATCTGCTGGAGCGTGCACGCGACTACCCGCGCGAAGGGGGAAGCACCCGCGTCGAGGACCCGGCGCTGCTGATGGTCGAGGTCGAGAACGAGGCAGCGCGAGCCCGAGTCTACTTCACCGCGATCTCCGGGCGACTGGAGGACGCGGCGTCGCTCGATTCCTTCGACGCGACCCTCTATATCACGATCAAGTAGCCCGGCGCCTGCCGGCGGTTCTATCCGGCGTTCCGCGCCGCGTTGATCGCCGCCGCCAGGCGCTGCGGATTCTCCGAGCCGATGAGCACGTTGCTGCCGGAGGCGGTCCGCAGGAAGACGCCCCGGTTTCCGCTCAGAGTGTAGGCCCATCCGCGATCTGGACCGCCATACCGAATGCCCCAGCCGCCGTACTGAAGAATGGGGCGGTATTCTCGTGCCTCGCACTGCACGACGTCGGAGAGCGGCACGCGGCGGGTCCAGAGAGGAAACCAGCGGATCGTGATCTCCTCGCTGCCGACCGTGACGATGACACGGGCCACAAAGAGGAATACCGGAAGCCCGACGCCGGCCAATGACCATGTGACCCAGATCACCCAGTCCGGTCCCGGGTTGTCGCCGAACGGGCGCCCGGCCACGATCTGCTCGAAGAAGCCGTACCACATCATTCCGGCAACCAGGATCATGATCGGCCAGATCCAGGTCGGCTTCCTGCTGTTCACCTCCCGGTATGACATGGCGTCTCGCGTCACGCTCCGCGCCTTTCTCTCCCCCGCTTGTCGTTTGTGAGGCTTACGGCCACGTTCCCTGTCGTTCAGTCGCCAGCACACCCGCCAATCGATATCAACGTAGCATGGAATCCAACAGCATCGCACTCATCGTCGGGGTCGCGTTAGGGGCCGGGATGATCGTCCAGGCGCTGGCGCGACATCTGCGGATTCCGGGCATCGTGCTCCTGCTCGCCACCGGAGTCGCACTTGGGCCGGATGGTCTCGGCATCATCCGTCCACACGACCTCGGCGTCGGGCTGGAGACAATCGTCACGCTGTCGGTGGCCATCATCCTGTTCGAGGGGGGCCTGGCGCTCGACATCGGTCGCCTGCGCGGTGAGGCGCGCCCCATCCGCCGCCTGGTAACGATCGGGGGACTGGTGACGGCGCTGGGCGGAACCCTGGCAGCCCGCTTCATCATGGGCTGGGACTGGCGACTCGCGTTGCTGTTCGGAACCCTGGTCATCGTGACGGGGCCGACCGTGATCACGCCGCTTCTGCGGCGGTTCAAGGTGCGGCGCAATCTGGACACGATCCTCGCGGCCGAGGGAGTCCTGATCGATCCGATCGGCGTGATCATCGCGGTCGTGGCACTGGAGGTCGTGCTGACGACCAGCGGTCCCGAGGCCGCCGAGGGACTGCTCGGGCTGCCATACAGGCTCGGCATAGGAGTCGGGATCGGAGCTGCCGGAGGGCTCTTGCTCAGTTTCCTGCTCGGCCGCCGGCGTTTGGTTCCGGATGGCTTCGAGAACGTCTTCACCCTGAGCCTGGTGCTGGCCCTTGTCGCGTTCAGCGACGCCATCGTCAGCGAAAGCGGGATTGTAGCGGCCGTGGTCTCCGGGATGGTCGTCGCCAACATGAAACCCCGCTTGACTCGGGATCTCCAGGAGTTCAAAGAACAGCTCTCGGTGATGCTTATCGGTCTGCTGTTCGTACTCCTCGCCGCCGATGTGCGTCTCGTCGATGTCCGCGCCCTCGGCTGGCCCGGCCTCATCACCGTCATCGTACTCATCGTGCTCATCCGGCCACTCGATGTCGCAGTGAGCACCGCCGGCACATCGCTGACTAACCGCGAGCGGGCGTTCCTCAGCTGGATGGCCCCGCGCGGAATCGTGGCGGCCGCGGCGGCCTCCCTGTTCGCCCAGGAGCTGGCGCGCAATGGCTTCCAGGGCGGCGCGGAGCTGCGGGCACTGGTCTTTCTCGTCATCGCGGTGACTGTGATTGTCGCCGGGCTGACCGGTGGCCCGGCCGCGTCTCTGCTCGGGGTTCGCCGGCCGATGGGGAGGGGCTATGCGATCGCGGGCGCCAACCCGATCGGCCGAGCGCTGGGGGCTGCGTTGGCGGCCTCCGGCGAGGACATCGTGATGGTCGATCAGAACTCCGCGCTGTGTCGGAAGGCACGCGCCATCGGCCTGGCCGCGGTGATCGGCAACGTGAACGACGAGGACACACTCGTGAGCGCCGACGTGGAAACCCGATACGGTTTCGTCGCTCTCACGCCGAGCGAAGGCGTCAATATGCTACTCGCCAACCGGATCAGAGAGGAGTTCCGGCTGCCCCGAATCTACGTGGCGATCTCTCCGGGCGGGGCGATCGACATCGACCAGGCGGCCGAATCCGAAACCCACCTGCTGTTCGGGAGCGAAGTCGACCTCGAGTTGTGGATCCACCGGTTCAACCGCGGCAAAGTAGCGATCGAACAGTGGCACCTGGAGGCAGCACCCGACGCGTCTCCAACTGAGTCCGAGGAGACGGAGTCCGATGAGCACCGCCCCCGGCACGCGCTGGCTTTGGTTCGGGTGCGAGGCGAACGGGCGCAGCCGGTCGATGAGGAGACCCGATACCAAGAGGGAGACATCGTGCAGCTCGCGCTGGCCACGGATCACGCCGAGGAGGCGAGAGCGTGGCTTCGGGGACTCGGATGGGTACCGGCCTCCGAGGCCTCGATGGCCATGGCCCCGGAGTGACGCGGCGGCGAATTCGGCCGTCTATCGGGAGACGAAGGAGCGTTCTCCCGAGGGACCGAAGCAAGGATCGCGGGGCTCATGTGGGAAGCGGTCGAACGGACGGCAGACATACTTCTGGTGGAGGACAATCCCGCCGACGTCCGCCTCACGCGGGGCGCCTTACACACAGGGCCGGTTTCGGCCCGGCTCCACGTAGCGCGCGACGGCGTTGAAGCCCTCGCTTTCCTTCATCACGAGGGCGACCATCGAAACGCGCCTCGTCCCGACCTCATCCTCCTCGACCTCAACCTTCCGAACAAGAGCGGCGCCGAAGTCCTCAAAGAGATCAAGGCTGACGAGGAGCTCCGCCGCATTCCGGTGGTGGTGCTTACCACTTCCGGGGCCGAGGAGGATGTTCGGGCCTCATACGACCGAAGCGCCAACTGCTACATCACGAAGCCGGTCACACTGGACGAATACGCGGCGGTCATCCGGGCGATCGAAGCGTTCTGGCTCCTGGTCGCGGAGCTTCCCTCTCACTGACTCCGCACACGGGCGAGTCGGGAGCGCAGCGCTCCGAGCAGTGAGCTCGCGCCGAGGCGAAACAAGCCCGGACCGACCCAATCCGTTCCGAGCTCCTCTCGCACCAACTCCGTCCATTCGAGTGCGTCGCGAGCGGCACGCAGTCCACCTGCCGGCTTGACCCCGACGCGATAGCCAGTCCGTTCGTGATAAGCCCGAATCGCATCGCACAGAGCGATCCCGGCCGCTGGGGTCGCGTTGATCGAGTCCATTCCGGTCGAGGTCTTGAGGAAATCGGCTCCCGCCATGGCGCACGTGAGGCCGGCCCGGACCACGTGCGAGCTCGTTGGTAGAGTTCCGCTTCGGAGTATGATCTTGAGGAGCAGACCTGCGCTCGCGTCTCGCAGGCTTCGCACCTGGTCGTAGAGGCCTGCCCACTCTTCATCGAGAATGAGCTGCCGGTCGATCACCGAGTCCACCTCGCGCGCACCGGAGGCTGCCGAACGTCGGATCTCACCGATCCGTCGCTCCATGGGGTCTTCGGCCTCGGGAAACCCGCACGCCGCCGCAACCGCAATCGGGGAGTCGCCGAGTGCGGTAACGGCTGCCTCGACCGAGTGCGGGAACACGCACACGGCCGCAACGCTGATGTCCGCAGCGGACCCATCCACAGAGACCGCAGCCAACGGCGACCGCGCCTCCGAACAAAGCGCTTCGACATCCGCCATTGCGCTCTTCGCTCGGAGACTGGTGAGGTCCAGGCAGCGCACCGCAGTCGTGAGTGCCGCGGTCTCGGCATACAAGGAAGCCGCCCTGTTCGCCGCGCCGGCATGACGCAGTGCCCGCGCGGCGGCGCGGCCGTTGTCGAGACTCGTCCGCTGGATCCAGTCCGGATCGAACGCTGTCCCGGGGTTGTGAGCCATTCTCTTCTCCCGGCACCGGGCCTGCGGGCCGTGGTGAACCACGATCGCTCGCATAGTAGTTACATGGAGACCGGTGCGGAACTTGCTCTCAGGAGGAGGGTTTGAGAGATTTCCAGGGCACGTTGGCAGATCGTGGAAGTGAGGTGGCAGATGAAGCGCACGGACCGCAACGAAAGCTCCTACCGGCGGGCGCTCAAGATCGCTCTCGTCGTTTCGTTCGTTGTGCACGGGTTGGTTCTCGCCTTCGGACGCCTGAATGTCTCGGGCTGGCTGGAGAATGACGGACCCGAGTTCGTGATGCTGCCCGTAGAGGAGTTACCGGCCGATCGGCCGCTCGAGATCATCGAGCTCGCCGACGTGGCCGAGGGAGAACAGGCAGCTGAGGCGTCGTCCTCCGCCGCGATCTCCGAAACCGTTGCCAGCGAGTCCTCGGATCCGACCGAGTCGGCCGCGCCCCGCGTCGTATTCACGACTCCCGAGTCATCGCGCTCCTCGACTGTCTTCCTTACGACGGTAAGCACCGACAACACCGGACCCACTCTGGCCACGGACGCGACGATCGAGGATCTGCTGGTTAAGAAGCCGCCCGAGACGACGGACGGAGCCGGCGTCGATGACGAGGATCAGTGGGCGTCCGCCCGCACCTCGAGGCGTCGTGGTGGTGGGGGAATCGGGATCGGAATCGGCGTCGGCGGTTACGGCGGCGGCGACGCCTGCAAGCCCGGAGACCGGCAGATCACAGCGCGCATACCGCTCGGGACCCCCGGGCGCTTCCAGCCGCGCTACTAGTCCCCGGACTCTGTCTTCGCGCCAGCGCTTGCCGCCGGCGCGCCGCCTTCGACGCCAGGTCCCGTCGGAGTCGTGCCGCCAAGATCGACCGAAAGATCGATCGCCACCTGCCGGACTCTTCCCCACAACGCCTCGTCGTCGGGGTTCACCCGCAAGGGTCCGGACGGAGTAGCCTGGTAGCCGGCGACCCATACACGCGAGCTGACTCCCTGCTGCTCCTCGCCGACGATCACGCTGAGAAAGAGCGGAATCTCTTCGACGTCCGACTGACGGGTGGCAATGAGATGCGAATCGAGCCGGGTGTAGTCGAGCGGAAACCCCTGCCGAACGAGGAGGGGCTGAAGGTCGAAGAAGACGGAATCGGCTTCTCCGGGAGCGACAAAGGTCTGAAACGGATACTCAGGATACCCCCTGAGCACGGGGCCCGAGATGCATCCCGCGACGGCGCCGGCCACAATCGCAGCGGTAGCGGCCACAATCGCGCCGGCGGCCAGCTGCCGCTTCCCGCAGAGTGATCCGATAACGTGGCCTCCAGTCGTGCGCATCGGGTTTTCCGGGTTCGAGCTCACGCTCGCGCACTACCCGGCTCGGGTCGTCGAGTGCCGGTGATGACCTGGGTCTTTTTCGCCGGCCTGGCCGCCGCAGCGTGTGGCGGCGGGCCCGCTCTCAGCCCTCAGGAGCAGACGGCGGTCACCCAAATGGAACGCGCACTGGACGTCGCCCGCCGCAGCCAGGAGGCATACTATGCCAGGAACGGCGTCTATACGACCGATCCGGTACGGCTGGACATCCGCGACATGCCTGGACAGGCGGAGCTGGTGCTCGAATTCGCGACGGCTGACAGTTACCTCGTGCGGGCGACTCATCCGAGTACTGATTGGATCTGCTTCCTCGCCCAGCCCGCGAACCGGCCCTTCGACACCCGCTGCGTTCCTCCCGAGGAGGCTGCCACGATCGAGGCGGACACGGCACGCCTCGACCTCGTCCGGCCCGCCGGTTAGCTTGCGGCGCATCGTGATTACCTTGCCTCGAATTCGACTCTCCCGCGCCCGCTCGCGTGTCGTCTCCGGCGTCGTGCTGGCTGTCGCTGTCGCTGGTTGCGGTCCGGCAGCGGATGCGGGCCGTTCAGATGACCCGGCTGTCGCGCTCGCAGACTCACTGGTCCGAGGTTGGATCGACGCCGCGGGCGGCCTCGACGCCTGGGGGAATGTTCGCAGCGCTCGGTACACGGTAACCACTGTGTGGTTCGACTCGGTCGGAGAGATTCGCCGTATGCGGCCCCGCAGGGTGGAGCTTCGAAAGACGGATGCTGGCGAGCAATCCCGCATCGAGCGGCCGGAAGCCGAGGGCCTCTACGTGCAGGTGTTCACCGGCGACGGGGCGTGGGCGACCCTCAACGATGCCCCACTGGCCCGCGATCACCCGGCCGCTGCCGAATCCGAGTATGTCGGCCGCGACGTTTTCTACTGGTTCGGGCTGCCGTACAAGCTGATGGATCCGGGTGTGAATCGGAGTGCGCGTCGCTTGGACGAGGGAGGTTTCGAGCTGCAGGTCACCTTCGGCGACACGGTCGGCGCACACCCCGGGGACAGGTACTTCTACTATTTCATGGACGACACCCCGTATCCGGAAGAGGTCCACTACATCGAGCAGGGGAAGGAAGATCGCAACCGGCTGATGTGGGTCGAAGTAGCGGCAGCGGAACCGATCACCTACGTGGTACGCCGCACATATACCGATGAGGCGGGTCGCATCACCAAAGAGCTTCGCATCGACGACGTGTCGATCAACCCCTGCATACCCGACTCTCTGTTCCAGCCTCCGCGCTGAGTATCGCATGAGTGCGCCCGACGAACAGCGGACCCGGGAGTTCGAGAGCGAGGCGCTTCCCCACCTGGACGCACTGTATGGCCTCGGTCTTCGTCTTACGGGTGGCGACGAATCGGCCGCGCAGGACCTGGTTCAGGAGACGATGCTGCGCGCCTACCGGGCATGGGACAGCTTCGAGCTCGGATCCAACTGCCGCAGCTGGCTCATGACTATCCTGCGGAACACCTTCATCAACGACTACCGGAAGAGAAAGAACAGGCCGGCAGGCGTCGACTATGATGAAGTCGCCGAACGGCCGGTCTTCATGGATGCGAAGTCGACTGACCCGGAAGGCAAGTTCTTCGGCCGGCTGATCGATCGCGAAGTAATCACGGCGATCGAGAGTCTGCCGATCGATTTTCGCATCCCGTTGGTGCTGGCCGATGTGGAGGGCCTGGGCTATCAGGAGATCGCGGACTTGCTGGAGGTGCCGGTGGGGACCGTGAAGTCGCGCCTGTTCCGGGCTCGCCGCCGACTGCAGCGGGTGCTGTACGAGTACGCGATCGAAATGGGATACATACGATGAGCGAGCAGGAAATGGGGAAGGGCGACAAGGACGAGATGATCTCCTGCCAGGAAGCGCTGGAAAAGGTATACGAGTATCTCGATGGTGAGCTGGGGAGCCCGGATGCGGAAAAGGTCCGGGAGCACGTCAAGATCTGCAAGAACTGCTACCCACTGTTCGATTTCGAGCGCGCCTTCCTCGACTACGTTCGCGAGAAGGGGTTCGCCGAAGAGGCCAGCGGCGAGCTGCTAGAGCGGGTTCAGGCCATCGTTCGAGAAGCCGGCTGAGGTCGCTTGCTTCGGTTGCTCCCCTCCGAGCCGCGCCATAGGTTGGCGCCGCTCCGCCACAAGGGATGAATCGGCATGCGCGACCTGCTTCACAAGCTGCTCGATGTACCGGGACCGTCGGGGTTCGAAGAGGCCGCCGCCACGGCGTGGCGTGAAGAAGCCTCTCAGTTCGCCGACCGGACGTGGTCGGATGTCCATGGCAACAGCTTCGCCGCGGTTAACGAGGATGGCGCACCGCGCGTGATGCTCGCCGGCCATATCGACGAGATCGGCCTCATGGTCCACTACATCGACGATCAGGGCTTCCTGTACGTCCAGGGCGTCGGGGGGTGGGATCCGCAGGTCCTCATCGGACAGAGAGTCGAAATCCTGACCGCTGCCGGATCCGTGGTCGGTGTCGTTGGCCGCCGCGCGATCCACCTCATCCCTCGCGAAGAGCGCGACAAGGGGTCTCACCTCAAGAATCTGTGGATCGACATCGGGGCGGCGTCACAGGACGAAGCGGCCGAACGCGTCGAGGTGGGAGACCCAGCGGTAATTCGGTCGGACACGATCGAGCTCGCCCACGGGCGGATCGCTGGTCGGTCGATCGACAACCGGATCGGCGCGCTCGTCGCGCTCGAGGCGGCTCGCCGGGCGAGAGAAAAGAAGGCCCGCGCGCACGTGATTGCGGTTGCGACCGCGCAGGAGGAGATCGGATATACCAGCGGCGGTGGCGCCCGGTCAAGCAGCTTCGACCTGGAACCCGATATCGCTCTCGTCATCGATGTTACTCATGCCACCGATCATCCGAACGTCGACCGCAAAGAACACGGCGATATCCGTGTCGGAGGTGGTCCGGTGATCAGTCGCGGCGCCGTGGCCAACCCGGTCCTTGTTCGCCGGCTGAGGGAAACGGCGGACAGGGAAGGGATAGCGATCCAGCTCCAGGCATCGCCCGCGGCAAGTGGCACGGACGCGGACAACATCCACACCTCGCGGGCAGGCGTCGTGACCGCCATCGTATCGGTACCGAACCGCTACATGCACAGCCCGAACCAGATCGTCGCGATCAGCGATGTCGAGAGCACGGTCGAGCTGATCGCATCACTCCTCGCGGACCTCTCCGAGAAAGACAGCTTTCTCCGGGAGTGAGCGATACGGAAGCCAGTTGTCCAAGCCATTCGAGGGTCTCAGTCGCACGGTCGAGGACTACCTGAAGGCGATCTACAAGCTCGGGCAGTCCCAGACGGCCGTCTCGACTTCCGCCCTGGCGGACGAACTCGCGCGTTCCGCGGCCTCGGTCACCAACATGATGAAGAGCCTCGCGGAGCAGAAGCTGGTCGAGCACACGCCGTATCATGGTGTACGGCTCACGGCGCGGGGCGAGCTGACGGCGCTGCGCGTGATCCGTCGCCATCGCGTTCTTGAGCTGTACCTTATCGAGCACCTGGGGTACACATGGGATGGCGTGCATGCGGAGGCGGAGCGGCTCGAACATGCGGTGTCGGACGACTTGATCGACCGGATGGCACACGCCCTTGGCGAGCCGACTCTCGATCCGCACGGGTCACCAATACCGACCCGGGACGGCGAGATTGCAGAGCGGGACCTGGTCAGCCTCGTCGAGCTGGGCGTGGACGAGGTGGCTGTTATCCGTGAGGTGTCCGATCACGACGATGATCTGCTTCGCGACGTTGCGGCGCTCGGGCTCTATCCGGAAACGAAGGTGGTGGTACGGCGTGCGGCTTCGCAGGTCGGACCGATTACAGTGGAGGTCGAGGAGCGGGAGCGCGTACTCGAGCGCG
>JBFILW010000033.1:0-18679 GCA_041612005.1 Gemmatimonadota bacterium | reverse complement strand
TCGGCGAGACGAAGCAGGCTCGCGAGCGTCGCGAGGTCGAACAGCTGCGCTTCGATCGACAGCGCTCTCCGTTCGAGACCGTTCCGGCAGACATCCGGCCCGCGCTCCACCGGACCCTTCTGCAGCATTCGCTCGGAGCGGCGCAGCGGCGCGGGCGTGCCTGGGTGAGTTGTGATGCGCTGTCGGCGGAGGCGTTGGGTCGGCCGTATCCGTACGAGCGCAGAGCTTCGGCGGACGAGACCCGGGCCGATTCCGCCTACGACGAAGCGGCGACCACGATCCGACTCGGTGAGCTGACCTGGCCGGAGGCTGGACGCCGATTCAAGGAGGTCGACGTGGCGCTCCTCCCGGTGGGAGCGATCGAGCAGCACGGGCCTCATCTCCCGCTCGACACGGACGCTTTCGATGCTCTGCGCCTGGCGGAGGAAGTCGCGGAGGGCTGCTCGAACCCGAGACCGCTGGTTTTGCCGCTTCTCCCATACGGTGTGTCGTATCACCACGACGAGTTCCCCGGCACTCTCAGCATTGGGCCCGACACGCTGGCCGCCACCGTGTACGAGATCGGCGTCAGCGCGGCCCGCAACGGGATCACCAAGCTGGTCATCATCAACGGTCACGGCGGAAACGGCCCGGCGCTGCATTTCGCAGCGCAAATGGTCAACCGGGACGTGAGGATCTTCACCTGCGTCGATTCCGGGGAGACGAGTGACGTGGACGTGGAGGCGCTCGCGGAGACGCACAACGACGCGCATGCGGGAGAGATCGAGACCAGCACCTCGCTGGCCAACCGGCCCGGAATGGTGCGGCTCGATCGCGCCGAATCGTTCGTTCCCCGCTTTTCCAGCCATTACCTCGATTTCTCATCACACAAGAGCGTCGGCTGGTACGCGTACACCGAGCGCATCTCGAAGTCCGGGGTTCTGGGTGACCCGAGCAAGGCCAGCCGGGAGAAGGGCGTGCAAATGTGGGCCGTGATGGTGAAGAACCTCGTCGAACTGGTCGAGGACCTCAAA
Organism: Gemmatimonadota bacterium; assembly: GCA_041612005.1. Classification (GTDB taxonomy): domain Bacteria; phylum Gemmatimonadota; class Gemmatimonadetes; order Palauibacterales; family Palauibacteraceae; genus JBFILW01. The sequence goes on along the minus strand of JBFILW010000033.1, from coordinate 17,666 downwards.
TGGCTTAGCCTCGACGAGATTCACCAGCGTCGGTACTGAGCGGTGAAAGTAGCAAACGTGGTGGCCTGGACTGAGAGCTTCCCGCTCTCCGAGCCATACCGGATCGCGTACGAGACCGTCGACTCCGCCGTCAACGTATTCGTGCGCATCGAGACCGACGGGGGCGTCAGCGGGTCGGGCTGCGCCGCCCCCGATCCGACCGTGACGGGAGAGACACCGGAGGGCGTGCTCGAAGCGCTGTGCGGAGTGGCGAGCGACGAGCTCCACGGCTGCGACCCGCTCCGGACCGCGCAGGCTCGGGCGCGTCTCCGGAAGACCTTTCCTGACCACCCGTCCGTCCGCGCCGCGCTCGACATGGCGTTGCTGGATATCCTGGGCAAGACAGCCAACCTGCCGCTCTGGCTTCTCCTCGGGGGGTATCGCGACAGCATTCCCACCTCGGTGACTATCGGCATCCACTCGGCGTCCGAGACAGTCGCCAGGGCCAGGGACCGGGTGGGGCAGGGCTTCCGGGCGCTCAAGCTGAAAGGCGGCATCGACGTCGACGACGACATCGCCCGCGTGCTCGAAGTTCGGCGCGCGGTCGGCCGTGACATCGAGCTCCGTTTCGATGCGAACCAGGGCTACAGCGTCGAAGCATCGATGCGGTTCGTGCGCGAGACCTCGTCCGCCGGTCTGGAGCTGCTGGAGCAGCCCACCTCGAGCGAGGAGCTGGATGATCTCGGTGCGGTCACTCGCGGGGCGCCGTTACCGATCATGGCCGACGAAAGCCTTCTGTCGCTGCGAGACACGTTTCGCATCGCACGGCACGGCCTCGCCGACATGATCAACGTCAAGCTCATGAAGGTCGGCGGGATCGGGGAGGCGCTCCAAATCGCCTCCGTGGCCCGGGCGGCGAGGCTCGAGGTCATGGTGGGCTGCATGGACGAGGCAGGTCTGGCGATTGCGGCCGGACTGCACTTCGCGCTCGCCCATTCAGCGGTCGCCTATGCGGATCTCGACGGACACCTCGACTTGGTCGGTGATCCGACGGCGGGCGCCGTCATCCTGCGGGACGGAGTTCTCTACCCGCGTCCCGAGCCGGGCCTCGGCTGCACGATCTGACGCCGGTCAGTCGCCGACCCGCTCAGGGCCGCTAGATGGCGCGAGTCGGGTCGCATATCTTCCTGCCCGGTGAAAGGAGTCTGGAATGGTGCGTGCGCATTGTAGTCCGTTAGACAAACGACGGCACACCGCTGTTGCAGTCGCCTGCTCGAGTCTCGCGCTTGTGGTGCCGCTGGCGTCGGCACCCGCGGCCCTCGTGACCCAGGAAGTCGGGCCACGGCTCGGCAGCGTGGACTTTGCGACATCGGCTTCGCCCGAGGCTCAAGAGCACTTCCGGCTCGGGCTTCTTTACCTGCACAGCTTCGAGTACGGCTCGGCGGCCGATGAGTTCCGGAGGGCCCAGCAGCTGCAGCCGGATTTCGCGCTCGCCTATTGGGGCGAGGCGATGACGTACAACCATCCGCTGTGGCGAGAGCGGAACCGGGACGCCGCCATCGAGGCGCTCGAGCGACTCGCCCCGACGCCCACCGAGCGCGTGGCCCTGGCGCCAACCGACCGTGAGCGGCTCTATATGGAGGCCGCGGAAGCGCTCTGGGCCGATGGGCCGAAGGCGGAGCGCGACACCGCCTACATGCTCGCCATGAGGCGCCTTTCGGAGGCCTTCCCGGACGACCCGGACGCCGGGGCTTTCTACGCGCTTTCACTGCTCGGGCTGAGCGACGGCGTGCGGGTGATTCCCACCTACATGCGCGCGGCGGCTATCGTCGAGGAGTTGCTCGACCGTTACCCGGACCACCCGGGCGTGGCTCACTATATGATCCACTCCTACGACGACCCGATCCACGCTCCGTTGGGGCTGCGGGCGGCCCGCGCCTACTCGGGCATCGCACCGGATGCGGCCCACGCCCAGCACATGACGACCCACATCTTCCTCGCGCTTGGCATGTGGCCCGACGTGGTGTCGCAAAACATCATCGCCGCCGAGCTGACGTCGTGGGGACCCGGCCATTACACCGCGTGGCTCGGCTACGCGCTGGCGCAGCAGCGGCGCTTCGACGCGGCGCAGGCGAACCTGGTGCGGGCGCACGACAACCTCGGACCGTCGGCGGGGAGGGGAGCGAGGAGCTACATGCTGAGCATGCGGGCCGACTACCTGGTGAACACGGCACGCTGGTCGGACCCCGCGCTGGAGTGGGAGATCGACGACGAGGGGACGTCAGCGGCGGTGCGGGCCAAGGACGCGTTCGCGCTCGGCTACGCGGCTCTCCAACGAGGCGAGCGTTCGGAAGCCGAGCGGCAGCTCCGACGCATTCGAGCCATCCTCGACGGGATGCCGGCTACCACGACCCCGGCCCGCGACGTGACGGCGATCATGACGAAGGAGCTGGGCGCCGCGCTGGCGTTTAGCGACGGGATGGCCGACGACGCGCTCTCGGCGATGCGCGAGGCGACGGCGCTCGAGGACGCGCTGCCGCTCGAGTTCGGGCCGCCGGACGTCGTGAAGCCATCCCATGAGTTGCTGGGCGAGATGTTGCTCTCGCTCGGCGATCCCGCCGCGGCCGGGGCCGCTTTCCAGCGGGCCCTCGCGCTGGCGCCGCGTCGCGCCATGTCGGTGGCGGGACTCGAGAGGTCCGCCCGGGAGGTCGAGGACGAAAGGAGAGGTCAGTCCAAGTAGGAAAAGAACCCGATCTCGAGCCCCTCCGGATCGGTGATCCTGAATTCGCGGTGGCGGTACGAGGTGTCGTGGATGGGCCGCGCGATCGGCACGCTACGCGACTGTACCTCCTCGTACCAGGCATCCACGTCGTCCATCTCGATGTAGATGCCTCCGGCGGGACCGGACGGTTCACCGACTTCGATTTCGATCAGCCCGGCACCGTTCGGCGACAGGAACACCGTGCCGCGCTCATCCGGTCCGCGGTCCCACGCGTTGACCACCTTCAGTCCCAGTAGATCCCGGTAGAAGGTGACGGTTTCGTCGTAGCGGGGCGTGAAGTAGTAATAGCGAAACTCCGGGCGCGGCGCGTTCATGCGACGTCTTCGCGCGTCGCCCCCGTCGCGAGATCCGTGACCTTACGGCTCACGGACCTGCCTGCCGCGCGCCCTCGCGAAGCCGCTCGAGATTCTGATGGACGATGACTCCTTCAGACTCCCCGAGGTCGGCTGGGAGGCCGCCGACCGTCTTGTAGAAAGCTTCGACTTCTCCCGCCGCATCGAAGTCGAGCACCACGACCACCGAGTCCATGCTGCCGCGGTCGGCGGACGGCCGGGTCCCCTCTTCGACGAAAAACTCGAGCACGCCATCGTCGAAGTAATACTGGCGCCACGCGGTGCCGCCGTCGCCGAGCTCGACCCGTTCCTCGGCGTACGTCTCGCGTTCGCCAGCGAAGTACATGGTGAACTCGGCCGTCACGTCGCCGACGAACCAGCTCCCGGCCACGTGGCTGCTGGCGGCGAGAATGGCGTCGAGGTTGGACTGCAGACGCTCGGCCTGGGAGAGGAGCTCGTCTTCGTCCGCGACGCGGACGGCGTCCGTATTGGTGTCGTCACTCATGGCGGCGCCGCGCATCGTCGGGTCGGGCCCCGCCTGACCGGTCTGTCCCGCGTTGCAGGCGGCCAGCAACGCCAGAGCCCCGATCGCGATACGCCTCACGGCGATCCGTCTCCGGTACCCGGCTTCCCTTTGCGCTGCTTCCGCTTGGAGCGGATCTGCTGGGACATCTCGAGCGCCTTGCGCTCGACTTCGTCCATGAGGACGTCGCTGCCCCCGTCCGCCAAAACGCTGCTGCGGGCGCCACGGCTCCCGTAGAGGTTCAGCCATCCCTCGTATCGCTCGCCGAGCAGAAGTACGCGGCGGAGCTGTTTGCCTTCCCGGCCGCTCCCGCTGACGAGATCGATCGCCACTGCGACAATAGCCAACGGGGCCAGCACAATGTCTTTCAGTCCGTCCACGGCGAGCTTGATCTCGAACGCCAATGCCGCCCTGAACAACTTCCCGCGGCTGGGATACTCCAAGCGGGCTGGCAGCGCCGTATTTCGCCGCGCGGGCAAGTAACCTCCGGCTCTCCCCTTTTTCTGCAGGTCGTTCATGCCGCCTCCCGACAGCTCACGGTTGGTCCGATTTCATCAACGTGATCTCGTCCGGCGCGTTGGGAACGACACACAGGAACTCGAACGGCTCGTGCCCGAACGCCTCGTACCAATGGGGCACGCCGGCGGGAATGAACACCACATCGCCGCCGGCGACCTCTAGCACATCCTCGCCGATCCCGACGCGGGCCTGGCCGCGGAGCACGTACTGCTCGTGCTCCACACGGTTCATGTGCGCCGGCATCCCGCCGCCGGGCTGCATGATGAAGCGGCGGAGCGCGAAATTGGGAGCTTCGTCGGGACCGATCAGCACCTGACGGACCGCACCGGAGCCGGCAGCCACCGGTTCGGCTGGGACCGCGTCAGCCCGCTTGTGGAGGGGCTCGCCGCCCGGTTCGGCATCGCGCTCAAGTCGCTCGTCAGTCTCACTCATCGTCCGGCAGACTGAAGCTCGGGTTCTCGATGATGCCCAGGACGTTGCCGAACGGATCGCGCACGGTTGCCACTCTGACGCCGCCACCCACGTCCTGCACCGCCTCGTTCGGCTGCGCGCCCACCGCGAGCAGGTGCGCCAGCGCCACGTCCACATCGGGCACGCCCCAGTAGACCACCACCCGCCCGGCGTCCGAGGCCTGGCCCCGCTCGACGGGTTGGAGACCGAGCTCGTAGCCGCCGATGTTGAACCCGACGTAGAACGGTTCATCGTAGTAAGGCTCGATGCCCGTGGCCTCGATGTACCAGATCTTCGCTTCCTCGATGTCCTCGACCTGGTAGGCGACGGTGCGCAGACCCTGGAACATGCCGGCCTCCGGCGGTGTCGGGGGAGGGATCGCCTGCGCGGGCTCTGCGGGCATCGCCGCCTCCGGTTTAGCCGGCGCTGGAGCTGACTCTCTGGGTGGCAGGTCGAGGCCCGATCCGTCCGGCGGCTCGCCGCCGTACGTCGGCGCACATCCGGCCACGGCCAGGAGCATTGTCGGAATCAGAACTCTCATGTCGCCAACCTATTCGTCTGCCGCGCAGTCACGCGACACGGCGTGAAACGCGCAGCGCTCGAACCAGTTTCCCTTATACGCCGGCCGCCCACGGAAAAATGCCCAGAAGCTGGCCGCCAGATAGGCGGGAACGAAGAACGGGCCCCAGTGCTCGCACTGACGCACGTGGACCCGCTCGTGCGCCCGCGTCCGGCTCAGCGCCTCCGGCGAGCGGGCCACAACCACGTGACCGAGCGTCATCGCCTCCACACCGCCGGCGATCGGCACAGCTCGTTTCAGCAGCCATCGCGTCACGCCGCCGTGCACCTCCAGGACGCCCTGCTCAACCCGAGCGCGCCCCCCGGTGAGCACCGCTGCGCCCGCCGCGATCAGCCCGAGCACGGTGGTCGGAACAGCCCACACGTAGGCAAGCGCACGGATCACGCGATCGCCTATCGGCCGCAGCGGTCAATCGCCGGTCGGGACGACGCCGGCACCCTCGACCATCAGGATGACCGTTCGCTCCGGGGCACGCGTCCGGTGCTGGACACCGCGCGGGACCATGAAGCCCTGCCGGGGCAGGAGCTCGACCGTTCGATCTTCGGTGTCGATCAGCAGCCGGCCCTCGATGACGAGAAAAAACTCGTCTTCCTCATCGTGTTTGTGCCAGTGAAAGTCACCGTGGATGATCCCGAGCCGCACGACGCAGTCGTTCACCTGGCACAATGTCTGGTTGTACCACGCGACGCCGCACTCGTCGATGAGGCGCTGGACGTCGATCAGCTGCAGCGGATCGAACTTCGTGTCGAGTCGAATGTCGTACGACGGTGGAGTTTCCACGCGTTCCTCCATTTCAGGCCAACAGAGAGGTGCCTCCGGCCGCCACCGCCTTGCTCACCCTGGCGATCTCGTCGCTGAGGTCGGTCGTGTGGATCCGTTCGCCGTCACCTACCTGAACATCGCGCAGCATGTAAAAGTTGAGGTTGGCGCGCTGCGACTCGTTCTCGGACTCGCTGATGACCACCGGCCTTCCTTCCAGGATGCCCAGCCGGCGGCTCATGCAGTCGGCCCGCCAGCGCTTGTTCGCCTTTCGGCCGCGCTCCTCGACCGCGATCCGCACCAGGTCGAACTGGTTCTGCGGGTCCTCTGCCTCGACACGAACTCGAATCTCCGCATCGGCTCTCGTCAGGCTTCCCTGCTGAATGACAAGATCGTAGAGGGAGCAGATGCACCGCAGGTGATCGATCGGGATGTCCCGCACCTCACGCAAGTAGGTGAGCGCCTTCCTCAGCTTTCCGCCGTAGCTCTCGAGGATCCTCTCGACCATGATGACACGGAAGGCCGGAACGCGGCCCACGGCGCTCAGATACCCCTTCCACGGTTCCGCCACCTCGTGCTTCCCCCGCCCCGTGGAGATGGCGTCCGCCCACTCGATCTGTGCAGCCCGGTCACTGGCCAGGATCGACAGCCACTCTTCGTAGTCCAGCGGATCGTCAAAGCAAGCCCGCAGAGCCGCCTCGTCGGCCTGCCGGAATTCCTCGAACAACGGCGCCAGGGTGCCCGACTTGAAGTTGACCTGGGCCGGGCCAAACGAAAGCCCGGCATCGTCGAAGTTCCCCGTGACCTGCTGGAACTTGTCGCCCGTGGTCTCGAAGGCAGAGGTGATCGAAAACGCCGTGTTGAGCGCCTGGGCCATGTCGATCGGCGGCAGGTGGTCGGGATCCTCGATCTCGACCACGACGGAGTCTCCAGCTGGTTCGACCCGGGAGAAGACGCCGTTCCGCTGGAGCTCGACCGCCGCACTCGCCAGCTCCTCGCGCGGGGAGCCCCGGACCACCGCGGCGAGACCCTCCGAAGTGCCGGAACCGGTGGCATCCGCATCCACCGAGATGGAGCGACCGAAGCGATCGCGGAGAATCTGAAGCGCCGAGACCAGCTCCCGATGCACCCGGACGGTGCCGTCCGCTCGCTGGAACTCTTTGAGGCGGAAGTTGGGCGTCAGCCGGCGGGTTGGCGGACCTCCCAGTACGAACTTGGAATTCGAGTCCCACTCGACAGTCCACACCATGATGCTCTCTCCCGCCGCTAGATCGCGCGAGCGGTGGTTTCCGCTCAGCCGGCTCGAGGGAACCCGGCGGCTTAGGCTCTTGGACCTGCCTGGCGCACTTCGGGCTCGCAGTGGTCCGCGTACTCGGTGAAGTTCTCGTTGAACAACCTGGCCAGCTTGGCGGCCATCTTGTCGTACGCCTCCGGGTCGTCCCAGGTGTCACGTGGGATGAGGATCTCCGGCGGCACTCCGGGTACGCGTGTTACGACCTCGAAGGCGAACACCGGATCGGTGGTGGTCGGCGCGTCCACTAGCGTTCCCTGGTGAATGGCGTCGACGATGGCCCGGGTGTACGCCAGCTCGATGCGGGAGCCAACTCCGTGCGGACCGCCGCTCCACCCCGTGTTCACCAGCCACACGTTGGCGCTGTACTTCTTCATGGCCTGCGCCAGCAGCTCCGCATACTTGGCCGGGTTCCAGACGAGGAACGGGCCGCCGAAACAAGGCGAGAAAGTCGCCTGGGGCTCGGTGACCCCTACTTCGGTGCCGGCGACCTTGGCCGTGTAGCCGCTGATGAAGTGGTACATGGCCTGGGCCGGAGAGAGCCTGCTCACTGGCGGCAGCACGCCGAAGGCATCAGCGGTCAGGAACATGATGTCGGTAGGATGACTGGCGATCGCCGGGATCTTGATGTTCTCGATGAACTCGAGCGGATACGAGCCGCGCGTGTTCTCGGTAATGCTCGCGTCTTCGTAAGCCGCTCTCGAGTCGTGGCCGAGCACCACGTTCTCGAGCACCGCGCCGAACTTGATGGCCCGGTAGATGTCCGGCTCCTTCTCGAGCGAGAGGTCGATGGTCTTCGCGTAGCAGCCCCCCTCGATGTTGAAAACGCCACGTTCGGTCCATACGTGCTCGTCATCACCGATCAGGAGACGCTTCGGGTCCGCCGAAAGGGTCGTCTTTCCCGTTCCCGAAAGGCCGAAAAGCAGCGACGAGGCGCCGGTTTCAGGATCGGCCGTGGCCGAGCAGTGCATTGAAAGCTTCCCGAGCTTCGGCATCAGGTAGTTCATGATGGTGAACACGCCCTTTTTCATCTCGCCGGCGTATTCGGTCCCGAGGATCGACACCTCTCCCGTGCCGAGGTTGAGGTCGACGCTCGTGGTCGAGTTGACGCCCGGCACCGAGGGATCGGCCGGGTGCTGGCCCGCGTTGTAAATCACGTAATCCGGCTCGCCGAAGCTCTCGAGCTCTTCCGGGCTCGGCCGAATCAGCATGTTGTGCATGAACAGAGCGTGATACGGTCGCGAGCAGATGATCCGCACCTTGACCCGGTACTCGGTGTCCCAGCCGGCGAACCCGTCCACGCAGTAGAGGTGATCGCGTGCGTTCAGGAACGCGCGTGCCCGTTTCAGATTGGCCTCGAAAGCACCGGGCTCGATCGGGAAATTGACCGGACCCCACCACACATCGGCTTCGGAGCCGGGCTCCCGAACCACGTGCTTGTCGTTTGGCGATCGACCCGTCTTCTCGCCGGAGAAGGCGACCAGCGCCCCACTTGCGGCGATCGTGCTGCCGTCCTCCTTGACTCCCGCGTCGTATAGCTTGGCCGGCGAGGGGTTTCGGCGAATGTCCGTGACAGTGATGCCGTGCTGCTTCAGGTCGAAATTGGGCATGGCTTTATTGGCTCGCGTCGGGTTCAGCGCGGTCGTGTCGGGGCGACGAATCGCGGTGCGGAATCCTCAACATAATGTGCAGCGTGGACCCGTGGCTACGCCGCGCGGCGGCTGCTACCGCGCGCTTCAGCGCTCCTGGGCCTTGGGCTTCAGCGACAGATCGTGGAAGTCGTAGCTGAAGTCGGTGGCCGGGTCCACCCAGCGCATCTTGGCCTTCTCGATGCTTCCGTCGGGCCCGAGGACGAAGGTGACGTAGGCGTCGGCGCGCAGCTCGCGGTCGTACCAGCGGGCGATGAAAGTATCGTACTGCCAGTGCTCTATGACGCCGACGAGCGATGCGGTGCGGGAAAACCGAATGACCAGATCGTCGCCCGTCTGCTCGATGATGATGTCGCCGTACCACGCGTCGGTGTAGGTGCCCGCATAGGCCGAGAGCGGCAGAGACGGCTGCGAATCGGCTGCCCGCGATACGGCATTTTCTTCCCGCATGGCCGCCAGACGTTCGTCGCGCCGGGCCAGAACGGCTTCGTACGCGGCCACCCAGTCCACATCCGATGCACCCATGTAGTAGTCGAGAATGTGGTAGGTGATCGCCTGGAAGGCCGCTCCGGCCTCCTGATTGGTGAGCACCACGATGCCAAGCTTCATGTCAGGGACCATCATGAGGCGGGACACGTAGCCAGGCAGCCCGCCAGTGTGGGTCACGACCTGGCGGCCCCGGTAGTCCTCGATCACGAAGCCGAGTCCGTAGCCGCGGAAGTTGGGTCGGAGGACGGCCAGTTCGGGATCCGGATCACCGATCGGCATCGGCGTCACGGCCCTCCACAGCTGCCGGGTGGTGGCGGGGGCGAAGAGCGGATGGCCATGCTCGACTCGTCCGGAGTCAAGCTGGACTATGAGCCACTTGGCCATGTCGTGCGGGGTGGAGTTGATCCCGCCCGCGGCGTTCGTGTTGCTGGCGTCGAACGGCTTTACCGTTCGAACCGTCCCGTCCACCGCTGCGTGAGGCGTGGCCACGTTGCCGCCTTCGCGGGTCGAGGCCCGCGTCACCTTCGTCTCATTCATCCCCAACGGCGACACGATCCGCCCCGCCACGAACTCCTCCCAGGTCTGGCCGCTCACGGCCTCGATCACCAGCGCCGCGACGTGATACAGGATGTTGTCGTATGCGTAGGCGCTCCGGAAGCTCGTCACCGGCTCCAGGTAGCGGACGGCGTGAACGATCTCTTCGCGAGTCAGGTCCGAAGGCGGCCAGCCGAGCAGGTCGCCCTGCCCGAGCCCGAGTCCGCTGCGGTGCACGAGGAGGTCGCGCACCGTGATCTCGCGGGTCACCCACGGGTCCCACATCTGAAACCACGGAAGGTAGATCACTACCGGAGCGTCCCATTCCAGTTTCCCTTCCTCGACGAGAAGCCCGAGCGCCGTGGCCGTGAACGCCTTCGTATTGGACGCGATGCCGAACCGCGTGTGGGCGTCGACCGGCTGCGGCTGACCGAGGGTCCGCACGCCGTAGCCCCTGGCTAGAACGACGTCTCCGTCCCGGACGATCGCCACTCCGACGCCCGGTACCTCGAATGCGTCGAGGACTCGCTCGACGAAGGCGTCCAGGTCCGGTGGAGGCGCCATCGGCTCCTGAACGGTCGTGGCGAGGAGCGGTGGGTGGCTGGCGACCGCGGCCAGAAATACGAGTTGACCGAGCTTCAGTCGGCTGGATTTCATTCGTCGGTGTTCTCCGATTTGGGCTTGAGCAGCAGATCATGGAAATCGTAGCTGAAATCGGTCGCGGGATCGACCCATTCCATCGTCGCCTCCTCGATGTCCCCTTCGGGTCCGAGAGCGAACGTGATGAAGGCATCGGCGCGCAGCTCCCGATCGTCCCAGCGGGCGACGAACGTATCGTATTGCCAGTGCTCGAGAGAGCCAGCCAGCACGGGGGTGTGGGAGAAGCGGATGCGCAGGCCGTCTCCGTCCGGTACGACGACTACGTCGCCGTACCACGCGTCGGTGTACGTGCCGGCGTAGCCCGACAGGGGCAGCGAAGGTCGTGAATCTGCGGTGCGCGCCGCTTCGATCTCCGCGCGGCGCTCCGCCAGACTCAACTGGCTTCGCTCGACGACGGTCTCGTACGCGGCGACCCAGTCCGTGTCGTCCGCGCCCATGTAGTGATCGAGGACGTAGTACGTGATCGCGTTGTAGGCGGCGGACGATTCCTGGTTGAGCAGCACCATGATCCCGAGCTTCATGTCCGGCACCATCATCAGCCGCGACACGTTGCCGACCACCCAGCCCGAGTGGGTAGCCACTTTGTAGCCCCGGTAGTCCTGGATCACGAAGCCGAGCCCGTAGCCACGGAAGTTGGCTCGCAGCGCGGCGAGCTCGGGGGCCGGAGTCCAGATCGGCATCGGGGTCACGGGCGTCCACAGCTGCCGGGTGGTGGCCGGCTTGAACAGCGGCTCGGCGCCCTCGACACGGCCCGAGTCCAACTGCACCAGCAGCCACTTCGCCATGTCGGCCGGGGTCGAGCCCATGCCCATGGCCGGGTTCGAGTTCGTCCCGGCGAACGGCTTGATCCTCCGCACTTCGCCGTCGACGCGTGCGTGCGTGGTGGCCACGTTTCCCGCCTCGAGCGCGGCGGTCCCGCGGACTCGAGTGTTCTGCATACCGAGCGGTTCGATGATCCGCGAGGCGACGAAGTCCTCCCACGTTTGCCCGCTCGCTGCCTCGACCACCAGTCCGGCCACATGGAAAAGGACGTTGTCGTACGCGTAGGCGCTCCGGAAACTCTCGATGGGCTCGAGGTCACGAACCGCGCGGGCGACTTCCTCCCGGGTCAGATCGGTGGGCGGCCACACCATCAAGTCGCCCTGCCCGAGTCCGAGGCCGCTGCGGTGCACGAGCAGGTCGCGCACCGTGATCTCCCGCGTCACCCACGGATCCCACATCTGGAACCAGGGCAGATACGTCACGACGGGTGCGTCCCACTCCAGCACCCCGTCCTCGACCAGCAGGGCGAGGGCCGTCGCCGTGAACGCCTTGGTGTTGGATGCGATCCCAAACCGCGTGTCGGCGTCGACCGGGGCCGGCTCCCCGAGCGTCCTCACGCCGTAGCCCCGAGCAACAATCACTTCTCCGTCCTTGACGATGGTCAGCCCGACTCCGGGCACCTCGAACGCCTCCATCACGCTGGCCACGAAGGCGTCCAGGGAGAGAGGAGGCGCCACGGGTTCCTGAACCGCGGCTCTGAGAGCGACGGGAGCGCACAAAGCGAGTAGAGCGGCGACCGCCGCCACTCGGACGCGGTGATTCACGCGAGACCTCTGAAAGCGGCCCGCGCTGCATCCGGCTCCGGTTCGGGCTCGATCGGTATGGGTGTGCGCGGCTTCCAGCGGTAGCGCTCGAGCGAGACCCGTTCCCTCTCATCGAACACCACGCCTTCGGCCTCTAGCCGGTTACGCTGGTGGAGCGCCGCCCTCGGGTCGCCTCGGTCGCTGATGCGCCCGGCCGCGTTGATCACCCGTTGCCAGGGAATGCGCGAGCCCGCGGGCAGGGCATGCAGCGCGTAGCCGACGAGGCGCGGCTGTCCGCCGAGCCCGGCCAGCTTCGCTACCTGCCCGTACGTCGCGACCCGGCCCTTCGGGATCCTCCGAACTACGGCGTAGATGCGCTCATAGGCCTCGGAGCGGCGTGCACTGCGGCCCAAACCGGTCCGCCTAGGCCGGGCGCTGGTAGGTTCCCATGACCACCGCACGCGCGATCACGTGCCCGTCCGCGGCCTCGGTGACTTCAGCCTTCGTGGTCTCCCCGAGATCCGGGAGGACGGTGTCCAGGGCGTAGAGCTTGAAGTAGTAGCGGTGACGGCCGATCGGCGGGCATGGACCGCCGTACCCGGTGCGCTTCCAGTCGTTGTTCCCTTCGCGGGTGCCGGGCGGCAGCGCGTCGCTTGCCACCCCTTCCGGCAGCCCGGATGTCGACCTCGGGATGTTGTAGAGCACCCAATGCACCCAGGTCATCTTCGGCGCGTCTGGATCGGGAGCGTCCGGGTCGTCCACGATGAGCACGAAGCTCTCTGTGCCCTCAGGCACACTGTCCCAGGTCAGCGCGGGCGAAACATCCACATCATCGCAGGTGAACCGGGCCGGAATGCTCCCGCCGTCATCGAATGCCTCCGACATGATCGTGAATTCCATGAGTCAGTGAGCCTCACTTTCTTTGTGGGCCGCGGCCTCGAACATCTCGTTCGCTTCCTGAACCACCGCCATCGCGGCCGTTTCGTCCTCAAAGCCCGATGACTCGAGTCGCTTTGGCCCCTTATAGCTGGTGAACCAGATCCTCACGATCTCGGTCAGACCCGGATAGTCCCTCTCGAGCTCGGCCAGCGACGTGACTTCGGAGAACGGGCCCGCCGTCCGGACCGCGAGGATCTTGTCGTCGCGCTCGCCGTCATCCAGCAGGCGCATCACACCGATCGGTCGAACCGTGATCACCGATCCGCGCGGCAGCGCCGGGCCGAGGACAATCACGTCCAACGGATCACCGTCGCCTCCCAGCTCCTTCGCCAAACGGGTGCGCGGAATCATCCCGTAGTTGGCCGGATAAGCCAGGTAGCGCACCATGCGTGGCAACCCGTCCTCGATTTCCCAGGCGAGTGTGGCACCGGGCTCGACCACCTCCCACTTGGCACTGGTCCCGGCCGGGATTTCGATCACCGCGTTCACAACCCCCTCGCCGGGCATGGCCGGGTAGGCGGTGATGAAGTTCGCGGCGCCCCGCATCTCGAGCGTTGTTTGCCCGCTCGTGGAAGTGGTCGTCGTTCCGGCACACGCGACCCTCTCGAACGGCACCTCGAACGCCGGCTTTTCGTCGCCGACCGCCCCGAAGACCCTCGCCACGATCGAGTCGGCGCGGGAGCGATGGTAGACCAGCTTCTGAGGGAAGTCGTGGGCGGGGTTCTCGAACACGAGCAGCGTGTCCGACACGTGCGAGGAGGCGAACTCGGCCGGCTCCTGCCCGGACGGGTGCGCCTCGTAGATCAGCCGGCCGTCCGCCGGCTTCAGGATCAGCAGCTCATAGCCCCGGAACTCGCCGCCGCGCAGCGACCGGTTCATGCCCAGCATCGCGCCACCGGCCGGCGACATCCACTGCTCCTCCATCGCTATGCTGCCGGCGTCCATGCGCCAGCAGCCGGCCAGCCACGCCGCGTCCGCGATCGTGATGTTCGAGGCGGGGACTTCGGTGACCTGCGCGAAGGACGTCGAGGTCGCCAGACATCCAGCAACGAAGAACGCGATGGCCGCAAGTCGTTTCATGATACTCTCCGCCCGCTATCGGATCCTGCCGTGTCCCCACTACAAGCGGTTACCGGGAAACTCGTTTCCGTCCTGCATCCAGACCATCGTTTCGATCGCCCCGTCAGCATTCCGTTCGAAGCGTACCATTGAATAGGTCATTCGATTGAGGAAGCGACCATCGCGCAGGGACGTCAACTCGCTGAACTCTCCCGCGTTGGCCGCCACATACAGGCGACCGCGCTCGACCCTCGCCGTGACGACGAAGCCGGGCCCGAATTCGTACTCGCCCGCGTATTCCGTCAACTCTTCCGCCGATGGTGGCCTGTCGGCGGCTTCGCGGGGCGACGGCAGCTCGTAGGGTGCGCCGAACACGATCGCCCCGAGATCGCGGCGAAACGAATCGCCGATCCCGGATTCCACGTTACTCAGCACGATCACGGAGACACCATCCGCCGGATACCGGGACATGTCCGAGCTGAACCCGGACACGCGCCCGTCGTGCGCGTTGATCGTTCGGCCGTGTTCTTCGTACACCGCAATGCCGAACCCGTAGAAGCCCTCCTGCCGCGAGAGCATGCGTGCGCGTGACGATTCGTCCAGGATTCGGTCGGAGTAGAGCGCGTCGTGCCAGCGTTCCAAATCGCCGATCGTCGAGTACAGGTCGCCGGCACCGACCTCCACGGTAGGATCCACGAAGGGAGCGTTCTCCAGTCCGGTGAGTCCGGCCGGCGTGTAGCCTTCGGCCCGGTTCGGGATGATCGGCGCGGTCGCGTCGACACCGCTGCCCGTCATCCCCGCCGGCTCGAAGATCGCGCTTTGCAGGAAGCCCGAGTACGAGTAGCCGGAAAGACGCTCCACCAGGTGGGCCAGCACGATGTAGCCGGAGTTGCTGTAGGCGTATTGGCTGCCCGGCTCGAAGTCGAGCGGCACCGCCCCGATCGCTTCGACCAGTTCGTCGATTTCCGCACCCCGCCGCTTGAGGACCTCGTATTCCGGAAGTGCGAAGCTGTTGCGCAGGCCGGACGTATGGGTCAGAAGATGGTAAACCGTGATCTCGTCGCCCCGCGGAAAGCCAGGCAGGTAAGCCGCCAAGGGGTCATCCACGTCGAGCACGCCGCGCTGCTGGAGCACGAGAACCGCCGCGGCGGTGAACTGCTTCGAGAGCGAGCCGATCCGGAAGCGGGTATCGTCGCTGTTGGGGACGCCCAGTTCGTAGGAGGCCATGCCGTAGCACTCGCGCAGAAGCACGACCTCGTCCCGGGTGACCGACACGCACCCGCTGAAATCACCCAACTCGTGATAGGCTTGCACATACTCATCGAGCCGGTGCGTGATCGCGCTGTCCTGACCGCTCGCGGGCTGTGTCCACGCGGTGAGCAGAGCGACAGTCGCCGAGATCCAGACAGCGCGGCGAGTCTTGTGAACTAACCGCAGGACCTCGCTCGTTTCTCGCATCATGCGGCCTGTTGTCGAGGCATTCGGGCTGTCAGTGCCAGGTCGCTCCGACCGTGAACAGGAGGAGGCTGGCTCCATCTCCCTCCGTACCCGTGTACACGAAGTCGAGCGCGGGTGTGATGAAGAAGTTGCGCGCCACTTGGATGTCGTAGCCCAGGCCGGCACCGATCCCCACTCCGCCGGTTTCGTCCGTGATCTTGGCCTCCACGCCGCCTGTCAAGAAGACGCTGGTCTCGGCTGTGCGCCCGGCGAAACCGGCCCCGCCCTTGAGGTAGAAGCCACCCGCCTTGCTCGGGTAGTACAGGGCCGTGAACATCATGGCCGCGCGCCCGACCTGGACGTTGTCCGATTCCGTGCCCCAACCGATCAGCTCGCCGCCGATCAGCCACTGCTGGGTCAGACTCCCGCCCATGCGGAGAAACCCGGCCCCACCGAACTTCGAGTCGCCATCGTAGGCGGCGTCCCCGAAGGCTATGCCCCCTCCGAACCCGAAGCTGATCCAGAAGCCCTCATGGTCAGCGGTTCGTTGAGCGGCCGCCGGCATGGCGGTGAACAGAAGCGCGACCATGGCGCACATCGCGCCGGTCGTGATGGGGCTCTTCATATCTACACTCCAGATCGGTGTGGTTCGAGAATTGCCACCTTATCCACTACTTGTCGCTGGTCACCGCGGTGAGCACGTCGTAGTGGCTGACCGTCGGCTCCAGCTTGATCAGGTAGGCGGCATCTTCCGGGTAGTATCGGGCCTTTTCTTCATCTTCGCCCGCGAAAGCCCGGATGGATTCGAGCGAGTCCCACAACGAGATCATCGTGAAGCGGGCATGCTCGCCCGCGAACCGGCGCATCACGTAGACGCCTTGGTTCCCGGGCGTTGCCTGCAGATCAGTGACACCGGTATGTAACAGGTACTGGTGATATTCTTCAGCCTTGTCGGCCGGCACCTCGCCGTGCCACACGCGCGCGATCATCGGCTACTCCGGATGTCCAGCGGCCTCGCAGTCGATGAACGTCGGTTCGCCGCCGATCTCCACCGACGCCTCACGGCCCTGGCCATAGAAGACGATGTCATCGTTCGAGAACAACATGCCCGCATGACCCGAGCTGCGGGCCAGGGTGTGCGCTTCACCGTCGATCGTGACCAGGAGCTCGTCCGGGCCAGCGAAGGCGATCTTGAAGGTCTTGTCGTCTGCGCACGCATAGCCGATCTCCATCGTCTCTTCGGCCGTGGCATGTGGAGGCTCGGAAGGCTGCTCGGCGTGAACCGCCGAACCGGCCGCGGGCGCATCGGCGGCTGGTCCTGCCTCGGCAGTCTCCGTCTGCTGGTCGCCCTGGCACGCCGCGCTGGCGCTCGCCGCCGCTAGTGCCAGCCACAACACGGTGGTCGTTGTATGACGCATGATTCGCTCTCTTTTCGGGGTCTCTCCCGCGGTGGTCGCAGTGAGGAAGGAAAGATACTAGGATTGTGGCGTCGAGACCCGCTCCGATCACACCGACAATCCGAGAACCGACACCGCAATCTAGACCGCCTGGCTGGCGGGCCCCCGTGGCTCAGCTGGCGCCGCCGTGCCTCAGGTGAGGCCGTAGTAGATAAAGGCGCCGAACGCGATCGCAAAGAGCGACCAGAGGCGCGTGAACCCGGCCGGCTTTCGTACCCACCACATTACGAAGTTCCGGATTCTCTCCTGGCCTACGAAGACAGCCGCTACGGCAGCGAGTATCGCGATCACACCGATGATCTGGAACACGAGCGGGAAGCGGGACGCCGATGCGGTCAACAGCAGCAGGACTCCAATCCCCAGCCGCAGACTCACGGTGACCCAGAGTCCGGCCATCCCGTCGAACAAGGCGGCCACCATGCCCGCCAGTTTCGCGGGGGCGAACAATCCCAAGAGGCCGATCAGAGCCACGAACGCCGCGACAATCTGCACTAAGAGAACCATGTGTCCCTCCTCTGCGGGTCTGTCCTCAGGATCTCTACAGGTCCTCGTAGACAACCAGTCAGGTTTCCGTCGTAAAAGGCGAGCGACTCCTGCGTTCACGGTAATCTTGCAATCGCCCAGTATTCCGGCTGACCTTGTTGCCCGCGGAGCACGCCACG
>JBFILW010000032.1:0-19132 GCA_041612005.1 Gemmatimonadota bacterium | reverse complement strand
GTCGGCCACGGAGAGCACACGGGCCAAGTACGGGATCTCCTCTCCGCAAAGGCCATGGGGATATCCGCCCCCGTCCCAGCGCTCGTGGTGGTGGAGCACGATGCCGAGGGATGGCGCGAACGCCTCGATCGGCTCGAGGATCCGGGCCCCGATCTCCGCGTGTGAGCGCATCTGGGCAAACTCCTCCTCGGTCAGTCGCCCTCTTTTGTCGAGCACGGATCCCGGCACTCCGATCTTCCCGATGTCGTGCAGAAGGGCTCCGCGGTTCAGCCTCTGGAGGTCGTACTCGGACAGCCTGAGCTCCCGGCCGAGGGTCAGCGCCAGCTCCGTCACGCGCTCCGAATGGCCTGCCGTCCAGGCGGACTTGGCGTCCACCGCCCGGGCAAAGGCGGTAATCGCGCCCCAGCTCAGCTCGTCCAGCTCCTCCACGAGCTTGGTATTCGACATCGCCACCGCGATCTGATCGGCCAGCTGCCGCCCCTGCCGCACCTCGTCGGACAGCCTTCGGTCGAGGCGCGGAGCGGCCGTGGCCGCGGCCCCTTCGCCGTATCCCAGGACCAGAACGCCGCTGATCCTCTCCTCGGCCCGCATGGGCAACACCACGAAGCGGCGAGGCTCGTACCCCAGGTTCCCACCGAATTCCAGGTAGGTCCGGTCGTCGGCGTCGCCATCGAGGATCAGGTTGCCTGGATGCGCGTGGAGCTCCTCCAGCTCCGAGTCTGGCAGGGCCCCCTCGGCCACCATGCCCGCGCCCTCGACCCAGCGGGAGGAGCGCAGCTCGCTTCCGCTGGGCGAGCGCACCGACCGGAACAAGCTCATGCTGACGCTGTCGCAGCCCACGGCCTCGCGGGCGCGACCGAGCACTGTATCCACGGTCCGCTTCTTGTCGAAAGCGGAGAGCACGGCGTGGTCGATGTCGCTGATCGCCGTCAACGTGTCGAACTGGAGAGCGAGGCTGCGGGACATGTCGTTGAAGGCGTGAGCCAGGTCCTCGAACTCGTCGCGGCTCTCGACGGTCACCGGCTCTTCGAACCTGCCTTCGGCGATCCGCAGGGTGCCTTTCTTGAGCTCTTCCAGGGGCCTGAGATTCTTGCGAATCTCGACGTTGCTGAACAGGAAGACGAACCCCACCGCAAGCAAGATGACGAATACGAACGTCCGCTTGAACTCCATCAGCGGTCCGAGTATGTCGGCCTTCGGCCGGCTGAGAACGATCGTCCAGTCCGGAGCGCCGTACTGGTAGCCGAGGAACATCGACCAGTAGCTGGCCTGGACGTCTTCTCCGTTGACCGCCCAGTCCAGTCGAGCCGAATCCGGAGACGTGACGACTTGCCTCAGGTCCGCCAGCGCGCTCGGGGGGATCGAAGCGGGGCAGTAGACGCTCGATCGGCTGTCGGTGAGCACGCACATCGAGACGCCAGTCGGAAGCGTACCGCCGGTGCCCGCGTGCATCAGATGCTCGAGGTCGACCTCACCCCAAACGAGGCCGCGAGCGACATCGTGCGGGTCGATAGCGCGCGCCAGGAAGAGCGCCGGCCGAGCCGCGCTCCCCGCGTTAGCGAGCAGCGACCGGCCGGTGGCCAGGTGGGCGCTCTGGTCATCGCTCGGTGCCGGCGCTTCCGCGACGGATCCGAAGACCGGATCGTGGGAGCCGGCAGGCCCGATCAGGACGACGCCGCGGAACTTGCTCTCTAGCGGGACGCGCAATGCCACGGGCAGGGTGTCCGCAAGCGACCGGGATGGCGCATCGAGGGCCAGGGCAACGAGTTGCAGGTCGGCACTCAGGAGGTCGAGCCGTTCGAGGATCCCGGTACCAGCCGTCCGGCTCAACTCGCGAAGCTGATGCCGGTTCTGCTCGTACAGCTGACCGGTCACTTGGTGGTACGAGATGATGGCGAGCGCGGCGATGGGAAGCAGGGCGCTCAGCATGAACAAGCCCAGGATTCGCCGGGCCACCTTGGTGCGCAGGAACGTGCCGCTGAAGCTCATCGTGCCGGCTGCCGCCTCAGTAGCCCGCCGCCAGCCCGATGTACCCTCCGTCGCTGCCGCGAACGATGTCGTCGTGGCTCGCCGGAGCGGTCAGAGGGAGCGCGCTTCTGCCATCGGCTCCCATGCTGTAGAGGTCGTACGAAGTATTGAGGGGGACGAGGAACTTGTCCTTGCGCGCCAGGTCGATGTCCGTGATGATCGTGTAGACGTAGGCCCGGCCCCACGGATCCAGCTTGCCGCCGTGGCCCACTGCGGCGAGGCTGCCGGGCAGGATATCATTGTCGAACTCGTAATCGTCGATCGCCGTCTGCATCTCCATGATCTCGACGGCGGCCTGTGCGTTCTGGGCCGCGAGCATCGCCCGCTGCGACCGGTCCATGGTCATCGAGATCAGTATCCCAAAAATCACGAGCACGGTCAGCAGCTCGACCAGGGTCCAACCCTGCTGGTCGAGTTCGAGCCTCCTGTCGCGCAATCGTGCCATGTCCCTTCGCGTCGCGTCCGTGATGGAGGTGCCCAGGCGGAGTGCGCCTGGGCTCGCCAGGATCCGAGGTGCCAAACTCTCGCGCAGCGGCACTTCACCATCGATGTAGACGATTCGGAAGGGATTCCGTTACAGAAGGAGCCGGGCTCATCGGCCCGGCGCCGGTGGGTGATTGAAGCCTGTTTCGTGGACCCGCGAACGCCGATCAGACGCGCACGGCCGTGGCCTCCTCCTCAAGCTCTCGAACGGTCATGTCGCACATGACGAACTTCTGCACCTTGCCGGTGACCGTGAGCGGAAACTCGGTGACGAACTTGATGCGCTTGGGAATCTTGAAGTGGGCAAGGCCGCCCTTGCAGTTCGCTCTCTCGCTCACGTTCCCCCCTCTGCTTCGTATGCGGCATGTTGGAGTCCCGCGCTCGAACGGACACGGACGGTCCGTTCCGGGATGAGGAGAGCGCAGGTTGATTGGGCGCCGCGGGTGCAGCGCTTCGAATTGGTCAGGTCCCGGTCTTCGTCAGGCCTCGGCGTGTGTCGGACTCGAGTGTGTCAGGCCTCGACTTTGAACACCTGGTCGTGCTCGCGCACCCGGTCGGCAACCTCGATCGCTACCTCGGCACCGGGGCCCGCTTTCTCGATGTGCCCGTGCTCGACCTCCATGGAGCCGACGGCCTGCTGGAAGTCGGTGGTGTGACCGCGAAAGTGAAGCAGGTCGCCCTGGCTCACCTCATCGCTCAAACTGATGACCGCCACGTGTGGTCGTCCGTAGTAGTGGGTGACGGTTCCAACTTGTTGCTCAGCCATGGTTCCCTCCTTTCGCAGCACTGATCGAAGATATCGGCCCTCTGTAGACTACCCACGGGTTGATCGGGCGTCTGTGGGGAGCGCTTGGAGAGGCTCTGTAGGGAATTTTCCGCTCGAAGCCCGCCGCTTCGGAGGTTGACGGCTAGCGTGACCTGCGTTCCTATCCGTAGGATCTTCGAACCCTGACACCCACCGGAGACGTCAATGTCTCATGTATCAGAGTGCCACGGCCGAATCGAGATCGGCGAGCTGCCCGAGGGCGTGCGTGCTAAGCTGGCGGCGCTGCCCGGAGATTGGCTCGAATTCGATCCGGGCGCCGGAGCGATCGTGGTTCGGCATGTCGAGCCAACCGATGCGCCGGTTCTTGCCTCGACGGCGAGCGAGCTCGTCCGCATCCTCAACGACATCCCATACGATCTGCAGATGCGCATCCCGGGTGGTGCCCTCTTCGTGCATACGGAGGCGACGGGTGAGCTCGTGCGTCTGCGCGTGAGGAGTGGGGGCGCGCTGACCATCGAATGGGCGCACCCCAACTACGAGGGCGCGGCAAAGAAACCGTACGGTGACGGGCACGAGATCACGATCCAGCCCTACGAGCAGAGGTTGAACGGCCAGGTCGAGTTTGTCTCGAAGGAGGCCGACACGGCGGCGAACGAGCTCCAGCATCTCGCGGACACGTTTGAAGGCCTGTATCCGGAAGGTGACTTCAAGGCCATGGCCGATGGCAGCACCGTGCGGGTCAGCATGACCGACGTGAATCTGGACGTCAAACAGCTGTTGAGCCGCCTCGTGTTTCTGGCCGAGCCGAATACCCTGTTCGGCCGGCTCGACCTCAGCTCGTTCGGCGACTCCCTGCCCGAGCACCTGGTGCGGATCCTGATCGACACTGGCGAGGTGTGGGTCCAGCACCCGCTGCTCTGGTCATAGCGTGGACTATTTCCTGACCGAGGGGCAGGAGGCGATCCGGGAGCTCGCCCGGACGATTGCCGAGAACGACATCCGGCCGGTGGCCGCCGAGTATGACCGGACCGGAGAGTTCCCGTGGCCCATCGTCGAGAAGATGGCGCAGGCGGATTTGTTCGGCGTCTTCATCGACGAGGAGTACGGCGGCCTGGCCGACGGCGCTCGGACGATGAACCTGGTGCTCGTCACCGAGGAGTTCTCCAAGGCGTGCGGCGGGATCTCGCTCGCGCTGGGAAGCACGGCGCTCGGCGCTCTCCCGATCATCATCTCCGGCAGCGAGGAGCTGAAGCGGCGGCTGTTGCCTGACATCGCCACCGGGAAGCGGCTGGCTGGATTCGCGATCACGGAACCGCAGGCCGGATCGGACGCCGGCGGCATCCGGACGACCGCCGTGCGCGACGGCGACCACTACGTGCTCAACGGCCTCAAACAGTGGATCACCAACGCGGGGGAGGCCGAGGTCTACTCCGTCATAGTGATGACCGACCCGAGCAAGGGACCGCGCGGGGCCAGCGCGATCGTGGTCGAGAAGGACACGCCCGGTTTCTCGTTCGGGGAGAAGGAAGACAAGATGGGGATCCGCGCATCGGTGACCCGCGAGCTGGTGTTCGAGGACTGCCGGGTCCCGGTCGAGAACCTGATCGGGCGGGAGGGGACCGGGTTCATCACCGCCATGCGCACGTTCGACGCCAGCCGACCCGGCGTCGCCGCTCAGGCGCTCGGCATCGCGCAGGGCGCACTCGACATGGCGGTCGATTGGGCCATTACCAGGCGGCAGTTCGGTTCCCCGGTCTCATCGTTTCAGGGCCTGCGGTTTCTGCTCGCCGACATGGCGACCCGCGTTGAAGCCGCTCGCGCGCTCGTTTACTCTGTCGCGCGCCATGTCGACTCGAATCCGAAGGTCCGGCCGACTATCTACTCCGCCATGTCGAAGCTTTTCGCCTCCGACATGGCCATGCAGGTAACCACCGACGCCGTCCAGGTGTTCGGTGGATCCGGCTACATGCGGGACTATCCGATCGAAAAGTTCATGCGCGACGCCAAGATCACCCAGATCTACGAGGGCACGAACCAGATCCAGCGTGACGAGATCGGCAAGATCCTCATCGGAGAGCACATCTCCGCCCAGTCCTGACCATAACCTGTTCCGTTTCAATCACCTGACTGTACCCCTTGACACGCACGAACGTTCGTGCTTTTTTGTCGCATGACCAAGGGTGAATCGACTCGGGACACGGTGTTGCGGGAGGCGGTCGACCTCGCCAGCGTCGTGGGGCTGAACGGCCTCACGATCGGCGAGCTCGCTACGCACACGGGGATGTCGAAGAGCGGCTTGTTCCGGCACTTCGGCTCCAAGGAGGCGCTCCAGGTAGCCACCCTGCAGCAGGGTGTCCTGCGCTTCGTGGATTCGGTCGTCCGCCCTGCCCTGCGAAAGCCCCGTGGGGTGGAACGGCTGCGTGGGCTGTTCGACGGTTGGCTTGGGTGGAGCGACACCAGCGGGCCCAGGGGCGGCTGCCTGTTCGTCGCCGCCGCGATTGAGCTGGACGACCAGCCCGGTCCGGCGCGTGACTACCTGGTCGAGACGCAACGCGAATGGCTATCCACGCTCGAGCTGTCCGCACAGCTGGCGGTGGAGGCCGGTGCGTTCCGGTCCGACCTCGACTGCAAGCAGTTCGCGCACGATCTGTACGGCATTTACCTCGGCTATCACATGACCAATCGGCTGTTTCGCGACCCAGGGGCAAGAGTGCGGACGATCGCGAGCTTTGACCGGTTGTTGGATGACGCGATAAATGGTGCGACTGATACGTAGATCCGTATTGCGGACGCTCGGGTACACGGCTCCCGGCATGGCCGCCGGCCTGTTCGAGAGGGCGTTGCTGACCCCGGAAAAAGTCCGCCGCTGCGACAAGCCGCAGCCCGAGTCGCAGTCGACGCCCTTCCGCATCCCTTACGGGAGCGGGTGGCTGTCCGGCTGGACGTGGGGCGCCGGGCCGACCGTTCTTCTACTTCACGGCTGGGGCGGCATCGCCGCCAGCCTGGCCATGTTCGTGGATCCGCTCATCGAGCGAGGCTTCCGAGTTGTGGCCTTCGACGCTCCCGCCCACGGAGAGTCGGATGGCACCCGCACGAACATGGTGGACTATGCGGGCGCCGTGCTCCAGGTGGGCCGAGCCGTCGGACCGCTGCGTGCGGTTCTGGCTCATTCGTTCGGGGCGCCGGCCGTGGCGCTGGCGACGCGGCATGGTCTCATTGCCGAACGGATGGTCATGATCGCCCCACCGCAGAATATCATCGACCTCTCGATGGAAGTGGGCGAGATGCTCGGCTTTCCTCGCCATGTGTGCGAGCTCATGGGTCAGCGGCTCGCCCAGCGGCTGCGGATCGACTGGGAGGAGCTCGCGACGGACCGGCTCGTCGCGGGCCTCGAGGCTCCGCTCCTCGTCGTGCACGATCGCGACGACCGGACGGTTCCCTGGACGCACGGTGCAGCCATCGCGGAAGCGGCCCGGCATGGAGAGCTCCTCTCGACCGACGGATTGGGCCACTCGGACATCAAGAGCCATCCCGATGTTCAACGCCGGGTCCTCGACTTCGTGAGCGGCTCGCCCGCCCGCGCTGACTCGACCCTAGAGCAGGAACGCGTACAGAAGGACGCAGGCGAAGAGCACCGGAACCGCGAATCGCGCGGCGCGATCGATCCGCAGCGCCGTGGCTTTGCGGTCCTTGGAGGCCAGCCCCGTCGTCAGTAGCGCCTCGCCAAACGCCACGAATACCAGAATCGTCGCACCCATCACGAAGCGATCGGCGCGCGTCAGATAGGACAGGCGCGGCAACAGCTGGCCGAGGCTGAATAGAAACGCGATCAGGGTCAGCACTGCGGATGTCGAGATTCCGATTTGCGCCGGCATGATCCCCGGATCGATCCAGAACACCGCCCACGACATCATGACGATCAGGAACAGCGGCAGAAAGATCTTCTGAACGTAGTAGGCCCGATTGCGGACCGCCGGGATCGTGAAATTCACCTGCGCGACCTCTCGTACGCCTTTCCCCACTACTAGCGGATCGAAGTTGACGGTCGAGGCGCCGGGGAGCCAGTCCGCGATCGAGAGTGTCTCCGCCGCACCCGTCTCGTCGTCGATCGTGAAGCGTAGTTCAGCCGGCTCCAGGCCCCTCATCACGACCGACGCCTCCAAGGCCTGCGTATCGAACGGGAAGTCCTCGAGATGGAGCGGAGATGTGAACTCCCCGTTGTATCGTTGCACGTAATCCATCAAGCCGCCGTCGCGAATCGTCACCACCTCTTCGAAGCTCCGGCTCGCGCCGCGCTCATTCCTGAACGTGGGACGCGGACTCCACACCGAGCTGAGCGGCACGCGGCAATCCTTCAGTCCCTCCGCGTCGAGGCGCGGGTCGGTCCAGCTCAGCAGGATGACGAGGTCCGCGTCATACGACTGATTGGCGTCGTTGATCCCGCGCAGGTCGTTGACCCACAGACCGACGCTGACGTCCGTTGGAGTTCCCGGCGGGTCGGGTCGGGTGGCGTTGATGCCGGGCGGCACCTCGCAACGGCTGGCGCCCTGAGCGACGAGTCCGGCCGGTGATAGAAGCACTGCACCGGCAACGAGCCAGGTTCCAACCCGGGGGACGCGGTTCGAGGCTCTGGTCACCAGCGGAATCATGTCCAGCGCACCTCGATGCCGTCCCTGTCGCCCAACGCCTGTTCGAGAAGGTTCGCGAGCTCTTCGTCCGCCCCCGCTTCCCGCAGCAGATCGATCGTCGCGCGGTCGATGTAGTAGTCGCGATCAATGAGCGACTCCTCCTCCAGCTGCTCATTGAGGAAATGCAGCTGCGCCGGGCTGATCACACCCAGCCGATCGCCTGTTTCTTTGTCGTATAAGAATGTCATGTGGCTAGCGTTCTGGGAGGCAATAGGATCCGTTCGGTCTGGGGTAATCTGCCGCCTGCGTTCGTGGGCGACAAGCGATTCCCAAACTTTGACAAGCCGCGGAGGCCGGGCCACAATGCTGCGCCCGGCTGGAACGCCCACTCACCACAACGGGGAGTCGCGCTTGGAAGCCAGAAAGCTCCCGCCCAATGCGTACGAGATCGCCGAAGGGGAGGAGTACGTCCCGCTCACCTACGGCGAGAAGCTGACCGAGTTCACCCTCAAGGCCGTCCTGGCCGGCATCATCCTGGGCATGATCTTCGGGGCGGCCAACACGTACCTCGGCCTCAAGGCCGGCCTCACGATCAGCACCTCGATCCCCGTCGCCGTTCTCACCGTCGTGGCGTTCCGCATCTTCAGCGCCTTCGGTCTCCAGCACAGCATCCTCGAGACCAACATGTCGCAGACGGTGGGCTCGGCCAGCTCGTCGCTCGCCTCAGGTGTGCTGTTCACGATCCCGGCGCTATTCATGTGGGGGCTGAGCCCCGCCTGGGCGCAGATCACGCTTCTCACCATGGCGGGCGGCCTGTTCGGCATCCTCGCCATGATCCCGCTCCGGCGCTATCTGATCGTTCGGGAGCACGGAAAGCTCCCCTACCCCGAGGGCATGGCCTGCGCCGAGGTGCTCGTCGCGGCCGAGGGCGGCGGCAGCCAGGCGCGCGGCGTGTTCTGGGGACTCGGCGTCGGCATGCTGTTCAAGCTGATCACCGATGGGTTCAAGTTCGTGCTCGGGAGCTTCAGCGTGGTGCTGCCGCTCAAGGCCCAGCTTGCGATCAGCGTCTCCCCGCCCCTGATCGGGGTCGGCTATATCCTCGGGATCCGGATCGCGACCGTGATGGTCGCGGGAGCGGCCCTCTCGTGGCTCATCATCATCCCGCTCATCAATATCTGGGGCGCCGGTCTGTCTCAGCCGTTTTATCCTGAGACCGAGCACCTGATCCGCGACATGGCGCCCGGGGAAATCTGGCACCGGTACGTGCGCTACATCGGGGCGGGGGCCGTGGCGACGGCCGGCATCATCACTCTGATCAAGTCCATTCCGACCATGATCGAGTCGTTCAAGCTCGGCGTGAGTCAGATCTCCACCGGGGTGAGCAAGCTCGAGGTGCCGCGAACCGATCGCGATCTCTCCTTTCGCACCATCGCGTACTTTCTGATCGGGATCCTCGCGGTACTCACCTTCGTGCCGGGGATCCTCGGGTACCTGGACTCGATTCCGGTCCGCTTCGTGGCGTCCGTGCTGATCGCCGTGTTCGCCTTTTTCTTCGTAACCGTGAGCTCGCGGATCGTGGGGCTCGTCGGGGTCACCTCGAATCCGACGTCCGGCATGACCATCGCCACGCTGCTAGCTACCAGCGCGATCTTCCTGGCCTTCGGCTGGACCGACCTGGCGGGCAAGGCGACGGCGCTCATGGTGGGTACGGCGGTCTGCATCGCGGCATCGATCGCGGGCGACACGTCGCAGGACCTCAAGACCGGTTTCATACTGGGAGCGACCCCTCGCCTGCAGCAGATCGGCGAGCTGGTCGGGG
The DNA here is from genome assembly GCA_041612005.1 of Gemmatimonadota bacterium. GTDB lineage: Bacteria > Gemmatimonadota > Gemmatimonadetes > Palauibacterales > Palauibacteraceae > JBFILW01. The sequence goes on along the minus strand of JBFILW010000032.1, from coordinate 9,408 downwards.
TGATCACCTGCTCCGGAATCGTGGCGATCGTGGTAATCCTGCTGAACCAGGGGACGCCCGGAGGTCTGGGCGGCGAGGAACTGCCGGCCCCTCAATCCGTCTTGATGAAGCTCGTCATCGACGGCGTGCTCGATCAGAATCTCCCGTGGACCCTGATCTTCATCGGAGTCGGCATCGGAATCATCTCGATGTTCTTCAAGATCCCGGTGCTGGCCTTCGCGGTCGGCGTCTACCTGCCTCTCTCGACAATGGCGGCGGTGTTCGTGGGCGGCCTCACGCGGTACTACCTCACCCGCGGCCAAGTCCCGGAAGAGAGGGAGCGCCGCCGCGAAGAGGGCGTCCTGTTCGGATCGGGACTCGTCGGCGGAGGAGGATTGACCGGCGTTGTGCTCGCCATCTGGGTGGTATCTCGGGGCGGTCAGCCGCTTGCCGGCTTCCCGCCGTCGATCCCGCCGGCCGCGCAGCAGGCGCTGGCGCTGCTGACCGTCGCGGCGATCGTCGGGCTCCTCGTATGGCACGTGCTCCGGCGTCCGGCACGTTCCGAACAGTAGGTCGTCGTCGCAGCTCGTCCCGGTGCGGCAGCTCGTTGCGGCCTTCGGGCTCGGATGTGTGACGGCACTCTTCCTCGCGCCGTCCCCACTCACCGCCCAGGACGAGACGGTTTTTCAGCTCTGGCCCGTGTTTCACCAGACCTGGAAACCGCGCGGCAAGTGGCAGCCGGGTGGTGACACCGGGTTGAGGTTTCAGGCCGACGACCCGGCCGCCTACACGAGGCTGCAGCTGGACGGCACGGCCCGGTATCTCTTCAACCGCTCGATCGACGCGAGAGGCGGACTTCGATTCTTTTACACGTTCCAAACGGGTGTCAATCAGTTCGAGCTCCGGCCGTACCAAGGAGGGCAGTTCATCTGGCCCCGATTCGGAAAGGTCGACCTCCGCCAGCTCGTCCGCCTCGAGGAGCGCTTCGTGTTTCAGACCGGGTCCAGCCCCGCTGTCAGCCTGCGACTCCGGTACCGGCTCAGTACGGCGATTCCGATCGGCGACCTTCTCGAACACGTGACCGGCTATAACCGGGTCTCGGTGCCGCTCTCGGCCGAGCTCTTTTTCTCGGACCGCGGTGACATCCAGGAGCAGTTCGGCAGCACGTTGCGTCTCGCGGCCGGCATCTCGTACATCGTCAACCAGGAGTGGTCCGGCGATGCGAGCCTGATCTTTGAGAAGTCACGGGACACCGAGGCCGGGGGTGACTTCCGGACCACAACGATCATGTTTCGGATCGACGTGCGGCATAACCGGCCGTTCATTGCCCAGTAAACAGAACACCTTTTAAGTCTCTTCTCCGCAGCATCTTACGACACCGTCACCCGGGACTGACGCAGGCGGGACCGCCGCGTGACCCACGATTCGTACGCTTCCCCTAGACGCCGACGATAAGAGCCCGAGCAAGCGGAGCACGGGATCGCCGACGGAAATGCCACGAGTCGCTCGGCGACAGGAGAGAACGATGAGAGACGCGATGAGACTGAAAGAGATCAAGCGCCGGATCGAGTGGGCGGTGATGATCGCCGCCACGTCGGGTGTGCTGATTCTCGGTGCCGCCGGTTGCACCGACAACCCGCTTGGGCCCGAGACGGCGATCCAGATCGAGGCCGAGGCCACCGCCGAACAGGCTCAGCAGGATGCGGGCTCCCAGGTGGGCGAGCGGCAGCGTGACAAGAACGCGCGGAGCAACGGAGCGGCCGCGCTTGACTGAGACGTGATACTCGAGACTGCGTCGTGGTCAATGGATACCTCGGCAAGCCCCCCCCGAGGTACTCCCGCAGGAGGAGCGTCTAAAGGCGCTCCTCCTGCAGCAATTCCAATCCCGTGATCTTCCAGGCTCCGTCGAGCACCTGCAGTGTCAGATCGGCCTCGTACTGGTTCACCCGCTGATGGATGTGGCCCCAGTGGCCCACCGACCCGGAGACGTTCCACTTCGCACGTGACCGAAACCCGCGCTCGCCGCGCAGCGGTTCGTGCGTCGCCTCGAGCACTTCTACCTCCTTCACTCGGGCGCGAGCACCGCCCTGATTCGCCAGCTCCAGGCCACGGCGCGTCTCGAGGTACACATCCGTGAGTAGATCGCCGGCCGCGCTGCGGGCCAGCAGGTCATAGATGGTGCTCTCGTCCCGGTAGTCGAAGGAGCGGTAGATGTTCTCGAGCACCCCGCCCACAACGACGGCCGCGTCCTCGTCCGCGACGCGCGAGGCGCGGATCCAGAGGGCGAGGGCGACGAGCGCGATGATGAAAGCGGCCACGGCTCCGATCGTGAGGCGGCGCGAGACGGCCTGGCTTCATTTCCTCCCCCGCATCACCTGCAGGGCGACCATCCCGGTGAAAAGCGTCCCCAGCACCGCGGCGATCAGCAGCAAGCCGGCCCGTTGAGGCGGATCCTGGACCTCGATCAGGCCGGGCACCGAAGGATTGGTGAGGAAGTTCTGCCAGCGTAGCACCCGGTCGCCGGGGCTCAGGAAGTACGGCAGCGAGCCGGCCTCATCGGTGGCCGAGCCTGGAACGCGTTCGATCCGATCGCCGAACAGCTCCCACGTCATGGTGACTTCGTCCGGCAGCTCGGTGGTCGGGTAGACGAAGATGACGCCGAGCGTGGCTGACACCAGATCGAGGTCGCGGGGCGGCTGGATCACGCCGCTGGTTCTGAGATTTCTGTAGATGAAATGGACCCGGTCGAGAATGCCCTCCACCGGCTGACCGTCGATCGTGACCGGATTTCGGGCACCGAGGAACTTCACCACGCGCTGCTTTACTTCTTCCTGCTCCGCGACCGTGATCACCTCTTTGCCCTCCAGACCCAGGTCGACCCACTGCTGCAGGTCGCGTGGGCGCACGACGATTTCTTTTCGGACCTCGAAGGGCTCCACGTACAGAAAGGTCGATATCGGCGACTTGAACTGCCGCCACAGATTCCGGTTCTCGAACTGAGAGTACCACGGATCCTCCCAGTCGAGGATCAGGGTCTCCTCCTGGCCGAGGTAGCGGAAATCGTTGACGTGCAGGCCTCGGTGATAGGTGACGAAGCCGATGTTCGCCGACACGTGCTGTCCATCGACGACCCGGGGCGGGGCGATCGACAATCGCCCGGGGCGTCCTGACACCGAGTAACTTAGCCGAGCGTAGATCACCGGCTCCGCGTCGTTCGGCTGCACGGGAAGCGGCTCGCCCGTTACCTCGTCGCGTTCGATCCGCCGGCGTACTTCGAGCTCCTCCAGCCGGCCGGAGAGAGGGGCGCCACCATCCGCCCGCACGACCAGGTTCTCTCCCGTGAATCTGCGCAGACGCTCACCCCAGGGCTCCGGCTCGTAGCCGAGGCGCTCATAAATCTCGTCCGGCAGAAGGTTGCGAAAGGCGTCGAAGTCCAGGACCCCAACCTCCAGGTGGACGACGACCGAGTCGGGTTCCACAAACACCTCGGAGATCGTGGTCGCGAGCATGGCGCGCGTGATCACGATGGCGTCCGAGTTGAGCGCGGCCGGGAATCCGACGAAGAGAGCGGAGAGCGCGAGAATGGAGCGGATTGTCTTCACGACACGGAGGCTCGAGGTATCGGCGACGGCCCGGACTCCGAACAGTACCATCGGCCGTACGGATTTGCATCGCGCCGGCGACCTCTTGACCGCCGGGGCGGTTCCTCTTAACATGTGACCTATGAGTCACATGTTAACCACACCGTGGGACGAATTCGATGCGGATGGCGTGTTTCGAGGCCTCGCGGACCCCAATCGTCGACGCATCCTCGACCTGCTCAACGCCGAGCCCGGGATGAATCTCACCGAGCTCTCAGCGCACTTCGAGTTCAGCCGCTTCGCGGTCATGAAGCACCTGAAGTTGCTCGAGAAGGCGAACCTGGTAGCCTCGCGGAAGGTTGGACGGGAGCGACAACTGTACGTGAACGCGGTTCCGCTGCAGGCGATCTACGATCGCTGGATCTCTCAGTACGGCGCCATCCTCGCGCGTCGCATCACCTCCCTCAAACGGGAATTGGAACAGGAGACGGGAAGCATGACGACGACAGCCACGAAGCTCCAGCACCTCTACGTCACCTACATCCGAACCACGCCGGAGAAGCTGTGGGAGGCGCTGACCGATCCCGCCCAGACGAAGCTCTTTTTTCACAATACCGAGGTAATGAGCGACTTCGAGGTCGGCGCCACCATCGGGTACATGATGGCGGAAGACGGCGGTGAGATGAGGCCGGCGCTCTCCGGTAAGATCCTCGAGCTCGAGCCGGGCCGCCGTCTGGTCTACACGTTCGCCTTCGCCAGCAACGATGATCCGCCCAGCCGGGTGGCATGGGAGATCGAGCCGCTCGGCGATGTGGTCAAGCTGACCGTGCTGCACGATGAGTTCGAGAGCGAGACGGAGACCTTCACCAGCGTCGCGCAGGGCTGGCCCCCGATCTTCAGCGGTCTCAAGACGTACCTCGAGACCGGAGAAGTGCTGCAGATCCCAATGCCCTCCTAAGCCGCGCCCCCAGGAGGCCTGCCCCTCGCGGGCCTTCTGGCTTCACTTGACACTCTCGAGGCGGAATGGCTTCTTGGAAGCCTCGCTCGATCTCGCTCCAGGCCACCAACCCGCTGCCGGAGGTACGCATGCCCGACGTGACCGTCGCTTCGCTGGACGGAGGAGTCGTCAACCTCTCCGAAGATGCCATCAGGGTGTTCGAGGCCAGCTTCGGCGGCCCCCTCGTCTTCCCGGATGATGCCGACTACGACGAAGTGCGCGCCATCTGGAACGCGATGATCGATCGGCGGCCGGCCCTCATCGCACGATGTTCGCGTACTCAGGACGTGATCGAGTGCGTGAACCTCGCCCGCGAGCACGGGCTGCTCACCTCCGTGCGCGGCGTCGGACACAACATCGCGGGCAAGGCGGTGTGCGACGGCGGCCTGATGATCGACCTCTCGCTGATGAACGATGTTCGGGTGGACGAGGACGCGCGGGTCGCGACGGCAGGTCCTGGCGCTTCACTCGGCGACCTCGACGGAGCGACACAGGAATTCGGGCTCGCAACCGTGCTCGGCATCAACTCGACTACGGGCGTCGCGGGACTCACGCTGGGCGGCGGATTCGGTTGGCTGAGCCGTAAGCACGGGTTGACGGTGGACAATCTGCTCGAGACCGACATGGTGACCGCCACCGGAGACCTCGTCCACGCCAGCGAGAGCGAGAACGCGGACCTGTTCTGGGGGATCCGCGGCGGCGGCGGCAACTTGGGGATCGTCACCTCATTCAAGTACCAGCTGCACGAAGTCGGACCAAACGTTTTGTCGGGACTGGTGATCCATCCCTTCGCCGTGGCGAGCGAGGCACTGCCGTTCTACCGGGACTTCTGCGCCACGCTGCCCGACGAACTCAGCGTGTGGGCGGTGATGCGTCACGCGCCGCCCCTGCCCTTCCTGCCGGAGGACTTCCATGGCCAGCTGATGCTGGCGTTCGCGACGGTTTACGCCGGCGACCCTGCAGAGGGGGAACGGCTCCTCGCGCCGCTGCGCGGGTGGGGCGACCCGGTTGCGGACGTGGTCCAGCCGAACCCGTACGCGGGCTTTCAGCAGGCGTTCGATCCGCTTCTCGAACCGGGAGCCCGGAACTACTGGAAGTCGCACAACTTCACGGAGCTCTCGGACGCGCTGATCGAGACGCTCATCGAGTACGTCCACAGCTTTCCCTCGCCGCAATCAGAGATCTTCATCGCCCAGATGGGTGGCGCCACGAACCGGGTGCCGGCCGATTCCACCGCGTACCCGCACCGCGACGCGGAGTACATCATGAATGTCCACACGCGTTGGGAGGATGCGGGCCAGGATGCGGCGTGTGTGGCGTGGGCGCGCGAGTTCTTCGAGGCGACCACCCCCTTCGCGACGGGTGGCGTCTACGTGAACTTCGTCAGCGAGGATGAAGGCCGCGTCGCCGCCGCCTACGGGGACAACTACGAACGACTGCGGCAGCTGAAGCAGAAGTACGACCCGGGCAACCTGTTCCGCACCAACCAAAACGTGGTGCCGGCCAGCGGCTGAGCGGCACCGACGGCTCGGCTACGTTCCTACGGATTCGCCGCGGAGCCAGCGAGTGCGCGGGTGACGGCTTCCTCGTCGATCAGAACGTCGTAGTTGGTCCGCAGCCCCTCGTACAGTGCCGTGTTGGCGCGCTGGCCGCGCTCCCGGTTGAAGTCGTTCACGACGCGGTCCCGCACTTCGGCAAGTTCGGGGATCCGGCCCTCGACGCGATCACCGACGTACACGAGGTGGACGCCGTACCCCGAGGCGATTGGCCCCTGCCAGCCCGGCTCGAGCTTGAAGATCTCTTCCGCGAAGTAACTGCCGAACTGCTGCTGGACCTCGATCGGGGCGCGGAGCGAGTAGTCGTATGCGAGCATGAACCGGTCGCCCATCTCGGGGGCGCGTTGCGGCGGCGGATTCTGCGCCCGTAGCTCGGCGAGGACGGCTCGCGCGTCCTGTTCGACCGACTGCCCGCGACTGTCCGCGTTGAAGTAGACGTGGCTGAAGCTGAGACGCGGTGGAACTTGGTACTCTTCCCGACGCTCGTCGAAGAAGGTCTGCAGCTCAGGGTCGGTGGGGTCCGCGAGCAACGCCAGATCCTGCGAGAGCATCTCCATCTTCTGTACCATGCGGCGGCGCACCACGATGTCGTTCTGGTCGAGTCCGACCGCGACCGCCTCCCGGTAGAACACCTCCTCGCGGACGCGGGCGTCCACAAGCGCCCGTAGCTCGTCCTCCGTCGGCGGACGCTGCCACTGGCGCTGCCAGTTTGCGACCAGAAACGCGATCTCTGCCTCGTTCATCTCGATCAGCCGGGTTTCGTCGGAGGAAAACGCGTCGCTCGCGAACGCGTACACGGCGAACAGCACCACGCCGAGGAATGCAAACTGAACCAACGGTTCGCGCAGCAGCTTCATCGCACTCTCTCCTGCTCGAGTACCTCGATCGAGCCAATCTTCCACGCGCCTTCGACCGGCACGATACCGAGCCGCGCATCGTAGCGGTTCTGTCGAAAGTGCCGGTGGCCGAAGTGCGTCACCATTCCACCCACGGTCCAGACCGCCCGTACGTCGAATCCTTCGTCGGTCGATTCGATGCCAGTGGCCTCCAATACCTCGACGGCCTCGACGCGTGCCTGGGCCCCACCCCGTTCCTCGATCTCGAGCGCGCGGCGTTGTTCGATGTACACGTCACCGAGTGTCTCGCCGGTGACGCTGACCGCCAGCCGGTCGTAGATCTCCGCTTCGTCCCTGAACTCCAGCGCCCGGTAGATGTTGGGCAGGAGCCCGGACAGAATGCGCCGTGCCTGGCGCTCGGACGGTGTCCGGCCGACGGCTCCCGGAAGCGCGACGGCGGTTTGGACCAGCGGGCCGACCACGAAAGCGAGCGCGAGGAGCAGGCGCGCCGCAGCGAAATTGACCGTGCGCCGGCGGCCTCGAAAGCCGGCGAGCAGGAGAATCGCCACGAGTGCGAAGAGCGGCAAAGAGAGGACCGGGACCGGTAGGCGCATCGGCTCCACTTCGACGGCCTCGACCGTCGGCACCGGATCCTCCACAAGCTCGTTTACCCAGATCAGGGCCGGCTCGGCATTGCTCAGCGGTAACGAGGCCACGGCCTCCGGGTCGATCACCGTGGCAGGCACAACTCCGACGGCGGGCGGAATCGATTCCCAACCGAGCGACACTTCTTCCGGTATCCCATCCGTCGGATAGACGACGACGACGCCGATCACGGCGCTGGCGACCGGTTCCGGGACCGGGGTCGAGCGCGGAAGCGCGCCAGTCGGATCGACTGCCATGAAGTCGGCGCGGCGAAGGAGCGGCTGTGGCCGATCGCCATCGACCGTCACCGTGGTGCCGGTGAGCACGAGGGCCGCGAGGCGGGCCGCGACCCCCGGCTGAGCCTCGATCTGCAGGCTTGCCTCCGGGTCGAGACCCAGTAGGTCCGTCAGTTCGCCGACGCGAAGCATGACTTCATGTCGCACCTCGAACGGCTCGACGGTCAGAAAGCTTTGAATCGGCGCGTTCGGCGTTGTGGGTGCGACGCGGCGGGAGCTGGGACTCCCCGCCGTCGCCGAGGTGGCCGAAGCTTCGGCAGCGAGCATCGGGCTGCGTGCTTCGCCGGCGGTTGCTACGCCGCCTCCAGCCGCGACGCCGAGTGCGAGAGCCATGCCCGCGGCCCCGGCGCCGTACGCGATTCCGTGGCGGCTCCGCGCCTCGGGGAACCTCCGAATCAACCAACCAAGCACCAGGCTGAAGCCGATCGCCCCGACGAGTTGAGTGGCGTCCATACCGCAGATCGCGAGCATCTGGGATGCCGGCATCGAACTGACTTCCCCGAGCCGGGCGGAGAGCAGCGCCGCGATTCCAAGGCCGTGGACGACCCCGGCGCCGGCGGCGAGAGCAAACAGGCTCTTGCGCTCGTCGGCGGGCCGCATGGTTTCCCGGGCGAGCAGCGCGACCGCGATCGCAAGTCCGATTTCGGCGGGCGCGGCTCCGAGCCGAAGCCCCGTCAGAGCCGCGACGGGGACCATCGCGATCTGGCCGAGCGTGAATGCGGACACGAGTCGTGCGGGCCGACGCAGTCCGCCGAACAGAGCCAGCGTCACGACGAAGGCCAGGTGGATCCACGAACCCAGCACGTGACCGATTCCGGCCACGACGGCGCGCTTCGCGCCCTTGACCAGGTCCGGCGCCGCTGTTCCCTCGGGCAGACGCCACACGCCCTCTCCGACTTCCAGCACGTGGGCGAAACGATCTCCGGACAGCAGGTCCACCCGCATCACGGTGGTCAGCGCGAGATCCGGGAACGGATATCGGATGCCGAGCGGTTGGCCGGCGAGGCTTTGGTCGCAACGCCACTCGCGCGCCAGCAGCCAGGCGGCCTGTTGATCGGTAACGGTTCGCTCACCGGCGGGACGGCAGCCTTCCGGAAACACCGGCGTCGGGACGGCGCGGGCCGGGAGCACTTTCGGCACCCGCCACTGCACGGCGTACAGACCGGGCTCCTTCTCCGTCACCTGCATGTGGGCCGGCGGACCGACGTCCGCGACAGCCAGGATGGGGACGATCGCCGCCGCAGCGATCACGCCACCCAGCACTAGCCTGCCGATACGACGAGGCGGGGGTGGCGCCCCGCCTCGCGACAACGGTTGTGGTGCGTCCCTCACACGGCGATTACGGCGTGTACCAGATCGGGCTCGTGTACGCCCGTTCCTGGGTGACCATAGGCACCACCGAGGGCAGCGTGATGCCGAAGCGCTTTGCCTCGTAAGCCGTCCAGCGTGGGGTCGGGATCTCGATCACCCTGGCGTAGTACACGGCCGCCACATTCGGATCGAAATCCGGATCGGTCC
>JBFILW010000031.1:0-19353 GCA_041612005.1 Gemmatimonadota bacterium | reverse complement strand
GTGCCGGAAGATGGCGACACTCGCAAACACCAGTACATCCGCGGGCGGAACCTCGATTCCGCCCAGGTCGCCTTTCTGCACGCCAGCCTGCCGGGCGACGACACGTACGCCCAGGCGTTCGTATTCCTCCACCATACTCTCTGGTGGCAACCCGACGACGGACCATGGTGGCAGGAAGTCCACCCGCTGCTTGCCGAGGGCAAGGTGCGCGCCGTGTTCAGCGGTGACTACGGACCGGTCAAGTACTCTCACCGGCAGCGCGACGGGGTGGATTACTATCAGTCGGCCGTGGCGCCGGACCCCGGCGTCGCGATGCTGCGCGGGCACGAGTGGAATCGAATCCTCGCGCAGCAGTTCGACAACTGGCTCTTGGTGACGGTGGATGGTCCGCGGGTCGCGATCGACGTCGAGACGATCGGGGAGGTTGGCGCCGGGGGACACTGGTCGCCCGATCGGTGGATGGCCGTCTATGGTACGACCAGGCGGCCGGCCAAGCCGGTCGCGAAGGATCACCTCGATGCGCTCGTCGCTACGCCAAAGGGGCTCTATGCCGTCATCGGTGCACTCGTCGCCGCCTTCCTGCTCGGACTGACCGTCGCCACGGCTTTTCGACTCACGGGACGCCGGTAGCACTATGTCAGGGCATACGAGAACTCGCGTGAAGCCGTCCGACCAAATGTTTCGCGTAACTCCAGAGCTGAGGCGGACTTTCGCAACCGGGCCGCTCATCACCACCCACCTTCCGCACCCACTGGGGCGCCCTTGTGACGGTAGCGCGACGAAGCTGAGGCGACCCGCTGCTATGGTTCGTTCAGACCCGGCTGGAGGTGACCTGAGCGTATTCAAGGCCGTCTTATGGCCAGAGTACGACCCGCAGAACCAACCCGAGTTGGTGAACGCGATCCTGCGTTCTCCACCCGGGAATTTTCCCATCTAAAGGTCGGAAGAGACCGGGAGGATCCTTGGAGCGCACGAGCCCACTGCCGGGGTATCTAGACGGCCTCGCCTCCCGGCCGCTGACGGTGTGCATGGTGAGGACTCCCACTCTCACCTCTGTCGGCGCCGTTGGGCAGGATGCGGTACCTCCGATTGGCCCTGCCTATATCACGGGATCGATGGTCGCCGCGGGACACAATGTCTCCGCCGTCGATGCCGTGGGCGAGAGCCTGGAGCAATACACCCGCCTGTCCGGCTACGAGCACGTCCTCGCTCACGGTCTCACGGGCCCCGAGATCGTCGCGCGCATTCCGGCGGATGTTGATGTCATCGCGATCTCCGGGATGTTCTCCGTCGAATGGCCGATCACCAAGCCGATCATCGATACGATCCGCGAGGCCTTCCCTGACGCCCTTGTCGTGATGGGCGGCGAGCACGTGACGGCGGCACCCGAGTTCTCGCTGGATAGCTCGCCCATCGATGTGGGCGTGCTCGGTGAAGGCGAGGAGACGATGCTGGATCTGCTGGACGTCTATGCGCGCGGCGGGGATTTCGGAGAGGTCAACGGAATCGTCTACCGCAAGGACGGCGAGCTCCGGCACACAGCGCCCCGCGCCCGGATTCGGGACATCGACGAGATTGCGCCCCCGTCCTGGGATCTGTGGCCGGTGGAGAATTATATCGACCGTGAGCTTACGCATGGCGTAAACCTCGGACGCAGCATGCCCATTCTGGCCAGCCGCGGCTGTCCGTATCAGTGCACTTTCTGCTCGAGTCCGCAGATGTGGACGACGCTGTGGCGGGCCCGCGATCCCAAGCTCCTGATCGCCGAGATGAAGGAATACATGGCGCGGTACGACGTCACAAATTTCGACTTCTACGACCTGACCGCGATCGTGAAAAAGGCGTGGATTCTCGAATTCTGCAGCCTTCTGGAGAAAGAGGAGTTAAACATCACATGGCAGCTGCCCTCCGGAACAAGGAGCGAAGCGATCGACGGCGAAGTGGCGGAGCTACTGTTCCGCTCGGGCTGCCGGAGCATGAACTACGCCCCTGAATCCGGATCGCAGGAAGAGCTCATCCGCATCAAGAAGAAGGTCAAGATCGACCGGATGCTCACGTCGATGAAGCAGGTCCACGATAAGGGAGTCCAGATCAAGGTCAACTTCATTTTCGGGCTGCCGGGACAGACGTGGCGAGACGTGCGCAAGACGTTCAAGTTCTTCACGCAGCTGGCCTGGATCGGCGTCGAGGACATTGCCTGCTTTCCCTACTCGCCCTATCCCGGCACGGAGCTGTTCGATCAGCTCGTGGAGAGCGGGAAGATCGTCGTGGACGAGGACTACTTCATCAGCCTGCTCGGCTACACCGACGTGGCCAACAGTACCTCGTACTCCGACTTCATAAGCTCCCGGCAACTATCTGTCCTCAACATCACCGGAATGGCGTTCTTCTACAGCCTCAGTTACCTGTTCCGGCCCTGGCGGGCGCTGAAGTTCATCGGGGGGGTGCTGACGAGCAAGAACTCGAGCAAGCTGACGATGGCGCTTGCCAACACGCGGCGGAAGCGGCAGGCCCAGAGGCTGTTCCGGCAGACCGGCCAGCAGACCGTGAACATCCCTCTGCGGCTCGATGCGCCACCACGCAGCCCACGTCGGCGGGGTCGGACGGCCGAGCCCGTGGCCGCGGACGGCGACGCCGGCAGGCCCGAGTAGAGCCTCGAGTCGAGCGCGTAATATTGCCAGGCGAGGCCCCGCAGCCTCCGAACCGACGAGGTCGCGCCTTTCCTCCGGGTCAGCGCTGAGATCGTACAGCTCTTCCCGACCATCGCCATTTCGTATGTAATGGTGATCATCCACCACCAGTGACTCGAGATCGCCACGCGCCACGGGGAGCCATTCGGGACTGCGAATCCCCTCTTGCAGCTCTGATAACAGCGGCGATGGAATCATGCTGGAATCATCCCATAGTCCGGCCAACGACCGGCCGGGCAGAGTCGGCTGACCGAAGACGAGGTCGGTGATCGTCGCCGGCAGGTCACGGAGCGAAACGGGCGTGTCCACGCGAACTCCGGCTGGTACTCGGCCCGGCCACACGATCACCAGCGGGACCTCGAGCAGCGGCCGATAGAGGCTGTTCCCGTGATCCATGAGGCCATGCTCGCCGAACTGCTCCCCGTGATCGGACGTTACCACGACGATTGTATTGTCCAGCCTGCCCCGGGCTCCGAGCGCTTCGAACAATTTGCCGAGCTCCGAATCCAACCAGGCAATCGAGCCGTCATACGCGGCGCGCTCCGAGTCGATCTCCGCGGCGCTCCAATCGCGTCGCGTCGAGAGGTCGTGCATCGCCCGACCCTCTCGGCCTGGCCCGAACTGTCCGACCAAGGAGTCAGGGGGCAGGTACGGGGCGTGCGCATCCATGAAGTTGAGAAACACGAAGAAAGGCCGCTCGTCTTCGCTCTCGAGCCAGTTCAGGAAATCTCGATTGACCATACTCGCGTGCTTACGAACGAGCTTCTGGTCGTTGCCCAAGAGCCGACGCAGCTTCGAGACCGTGAATCTCGCCAACCACGAGTTGGCGACAGCCATCGAGACCGAGACCGGATAGTCTTCATAGTGCGTGAAGCCACGTTGGAGACCGCCGTCACGGGTCGTGTACATCAGGTTGGCGACGAAACCGGCCGTCGCGTAACCGCGTTCGGCAAAGCGCTCCGCAAGCGTCGGGTAGGTATCGTCGAGCGGGGTCTCCCATCCGGTCGACAGCTCGTTCGGATAGCGGCCCGTGAAAATGCTGGCGTGAGCCGGCAACGTCCACGCTGAGGTGCTCCAGGCGCGCTCGAACAGGACTCCCCGCGCAGCCTCCCGTTCGAGGACGGGTGTCGTTGGCAGGGGATAGCCGTATGCGCTGAGACTCGCCGCTCGCACCGTATCGAGAATGATGAGGAGCACGTTGGGTGCGCCCTCTTCGCTTGGTGGCAGGCCACTGAGGAATCGGCGCTCCTCCAGCCATCCCCCCCCTCGCAGCACGGCGGCCGAGAGCAGCACCACCGCGCCGAGCCCCCATGAGCCACGCTTGGCCAGCGTAGTCAGAATCTTCGGGTGTGGAGCCATGCGGCCGGCCTGCACGGCGATACCCGCTGCCAGAGCCAAACCAGCCACGATGTGGAGCCGCTGATAGGCGAGCAGCGGTCCCATCAGGGCGGCAAAGACGCAGGCGGACACGACGACACGCGCCGACCGGAAGGCTGGCCACTTTCGACCTAGACCGGCGAGGACCAAGCCGAGAACCAAAAAGAGCGCGACATCCACGAGTGGGGCCATCCACACGACGTCCGGGCTCACCCACATGCGGAAACCAAACAGGTAGCGCTGAAGGGTGCGAACGATCCCCTCCATCACGCCGGTCAGGAGCCCGAAGGATCCCGCTACCGTGATGACTGCGACGCCGCTGAGCATCGCCGCGTTGTTGCGCTGTCGCGCATCACCTTTCACTGCGATGACCTTCCGCACCTAACGCTGGCCGCGTCCGAGGAGGCGGGCGACTACCGAGCGCGCTCTGAAGAAGCCGGGCCGGTGCGAGTCGGGCCCCCTGAAGAACAGCACGTTCCGGGGGACGGCGTAGATCGCCTTTCCTCTCGAGCTCAAGGGCTGCTGCCTTCGATCCGCTTCCCAGCGTCGCACATCGTACACGTACACGGCGGACAAATCGTTCCTCGCAACTTCGATCGCGCCTTGCGGTGGCTCCGTTTCAATGGGCGCCAGAACATAGTTCTTGGGGGTGCCAGCCGCCCTGGGCTGGCTGGCGTAGTGCAGCCACACGAGCGGGGAGCCGCCGTAGGCTTGGCCGGGCACTTCTGGCCGCGCGCCCGGCGAGAACAGTTCATGCAGTTGGCGCGACATCCGGAGCGTCGCCGGATCCATCGGATCGTAGCCCCGGACGGAGCTGACATCGATGCTCTCGCCGATCGCGCGAGCAGCTACATAGATCCCCGTGCTGGCCGGCAAGGCCAGCCACAACGACACAGCCACACCCGCCCAGCAGGCGATCAATCGCAGCCGTCCCAGGCTGCGGCCGAGGTGCTTGCGCCAGAAAATGACGAGCGGGAGCAGCATCACCGCGACGAAATAGTGCAGTGAAAGCACCGCGACCACGTAGTACATCGCGAACAGGGCGAGGGTGAGCATGATCAGCGCTCGCGTCAGCGAGTCGGAACCTCGCCACCCGAACAAGCCGACAATCGGGTAGATGCCGCACGGGATGGCGACCCACAGGAAGCGCTCGAAATCCGCAATCGCCATGTACTCGAACTTGCTCAGAAACAGCGCGGCCGGCGTGTGCTCCGACCCGACAATCTCGACTCCGAGCCATCCGAGCACGAGCGAAGCGGCGCTCAGCAGCACGAGACAGGCGGCGAGTCCGACACCGTAGATGGTCGCTGCTCGCCATGGCAGAGGTCGGACCGCAATGAACCAGGCCACCAGCAAGAGGCCGAGGATGGGGAGGCTGCCAGGCGAAGTCATCAGAGCAAAAAGCGTCCACACGACCAACCACGGCATATCCCGATTCGCGAACGCCGTGATTGCCGCGAAGGAAAAGATCATCAACAGGAAGTCGTGATTGGTCGGCATTGCGATATCGGCCGCATACGGGTCGTACGTGGCGCTGAAGACCATGACGAGAGTGAAACTGATGACACTGCCCCAGATCAGGGCCAGGGCGTGAGGCTTGAGGCGCGCCCCGCGTCCGGCCTCCGCGAGCGCGGCGACCGCCGCAAACAGGAGCGGGAGAAAGAGGACTAGTCCAAGGCGGACTCCCCCCTCGGACTCGCCGAACAGGCGCATGAACCAGGACGGGACGTACGGCACCGTCAGTCCATTGACCCCGGGCCACTGCGCGATCGTCCCCGCTTCGGCGGAGAAGAACGGCAACGGGTGGAATAGAAGCAGGCGAGCCGCAAAAAAAGCGTGGGCACCGTCTCCGTTGAACGACTCCCAGAAGAACTTCGGAGTGAGGGCGATCACGAGAAGCAGCGGAACCGCGAGCATCGAGGCAAGTATGAGGCGGGACCGGCGAGTCGCGAGTGGCCGCGGCGCCACCCCACCGCGTGCAACGCGAACGTAGAGCAGTGCACCGGCGGCGCACGTGAGCAGGAGCACCGTTCCTGCGAACGCTACACCGGTGAGTGGCTGACCGGTAGCCGCCTGGATGGCGGCGGTTACGACACTGATCGCGACAAGACTGAGAGCGAAGCCCTCGAGCATCCACATCCAGAGGCCGCGCTGCCCCCGGACCAGAGCGAGAACACCGAGGAGTCCCGGCGACATGACAAGGACCACCGCGCCGAGAACCGATACCGGCAAGGCGATGTACAGGAGACCCGGGTCGAGCCACGACAAGTACGGATTGCGGGCGCTTATCTCGACCACCAGGTCGCTCACGGCCGGGCCGACAACGGCCGCGAGAAACGCGGGAAGCGAGAGCAGCACCAACGCCGTCACGAGGGCGCGAACGTTCGCTCGTGTAAGGGATTCCATCGCTCAGCAGACTCCAGCAAGATCGTGGCCGTAACTTCGGCGGTCCCCTGAAGCCGATCAAGCTAAGGCAGGCACGGTACGTGCGTGATCGGACCCGATCGAAGTCCGGCTCGAGTGCGGTACGCCGCCGCAGGGCCGTTGCGGAGAATGGTCCGGGGTGACAGGCTGATGAACCGGTGCATCACCTCGCGGCCCGAGGCCGCGTGACGGAGGCGACGTCGCCGGCCGAGGCGTATCTTTCGGACCCTCGCCAAGGCGGTATGAGGATGTCCGGACCGGTCGGGGGGAAAAGTGAGTTTTTCGAAGGGCGAATCAATATGAAGGCTGGAGAAGCCAAGCGACCTGAGCCGATGATCGATTCCACCCGGGAGCCGGAGACGAATCTGACTCGGCCGGACTACGTCGACGCCTATTTCCGTACCCGTTTCGAGTTCGACGCGCGTCGCGACATCGTATGGTCCGAGGTGTGTCGCTATCTGCAGCGGCAGTTCATTCCACCCGACTCTCGAATCATCGATGTCGGGGCGGGCTACTGTAACTTCATCAACAACGTCACAGGCACCGAACGACACGCGGTGGATCTCTTCAGTGAAATGCCCAAACATGCGGATCCTGAGGTGATCACCCACGTCGGCGACTGTACCGATATGTCCTTCTTCGCCGACGACTCGTTCGACGTCGCCTTCACGAGTAACCTGTTCGAGCACCTGACGCGTGAACAGCTGATCCCGGCCCTCACCGAATTGCACCGAATCGTCCGACCCGGGGGCACTCTGATCGTGATGCAGCCGAACTTCAGGTTCTGCTACAACACGTACTTCGACGACTACACGCACTTGCAGATCTTCACTGACCGGAGCCTCTTCGACCTACTGGAGGTGTTCGGCTTCAAAGTGAAGGTTTCCATGCCCAAGTTTCTCCCGGTCAACATGAAATCGACTCTCCGTCTGCGACTCCCGATGCTGCGGCAGCTGGTGCGCCTCTACATGGCGTTCCCATTCAAACCGCTGGCCGGTCAGATGCTTTTCGTGTGTGAGAATACCACCGCCACCTGACGACTCACCGAGTGACCGGAGCCAGCCCGTCGTGAACGGCCCCACGAGTCGGCAGGCCAGTCGGCAGACTCCGCCCGCGCTCGAAGTGCTCGGTTTTGGCGTTGCCTTCGGCCTCGGTACCGGTCTGCTGGAGGTGTTCCTGCGGGCGATCCAGCGCTACGGCTTCGGCGGGCACTTGTTTCTCGGCCGGGACCTGGTGTGGCTGGCACCGCTGGCCGATGTAGCGCTCTTCGTGCTCGTCGCCGCTGGGCTCCTGTTCGTTCGCGCTTTGCTCGGCGCGCTCCCTGGAAACAGGGGCCTCGGCTACGCGCTCATGTTCGGGACATTCGTTTTTCTGATACCGCTCGGTCCCCTGCTCACGACGCCTCGCATCCATGGCGTGGCCGCCGTGCTGCTGTCACTCGGCGTGGGTTTTCAGGGCGGACGCATTCTGGCCCGTCGACCTGACCGCGTGCGTCGGATCGCGAGGCGGGCCGTGCCAGTTTTCGCCGGGTTGGTCGTCGCTGGTTTTCTGCTCGTGCGTGGCGGGCAGTGGCTCGGTGAGCGCCGCCTGAACGCCGGCTTGCCCGACCCGGCGCCGGAAGCGCCCAATGTCCTGCTCATCATCCTCGACACCGTCCGAGCAACCGATCTCAGTCTGTATGGCTATGGCCACCCTACCACGCCGAACCTGGAGCGACTCGCGGAGCACGGCGTCACGTTCGAGAGCGTCGTCTCTACTTCTCCGTGGACGCTGCCGTCGCACGCCAGCATGTTCACGGGTCGGTACCCGCACGAGCTGAGCGCCGACTGGCTGACTCCACTCGACGACGCGGCCCCGACGCTGTCCGAGCACTTTACGGCTCACGGGTACCGCACGGCCGGGTTCGTCGGAAACCTGATTTACGCCACCTGGGAGACGGGACTGGACCGGGGATTTGCGCACTACGAGGACTATCCGGTCTCGGTCGGCATGGCCATCAACAGCTCGTGGCTCGGACGCTGGCTTGTCCAACGCACGCGGCGGCTGCTGGGACTCGACGGGTTTCTGGTCCAGAGGACGGCGGGCGACATCAACGGTGCCTTTCTCGATTGGCTGGACGCGAACGGCGTTCGAGACGACGCTTTGCCGCGACCTTTTTTTGCGTTTCTCAACTACATGGACGCGCACGGTCCGTACACGCCTCCCGACTCGCTGGCGGGGCGCTTCGGTCCGACGCGGAATGGACGGGCACTGGCCGACCTCTCGAGCCGCAGGGACTGGTCTGCCGAGGAGCTGGCGGTCGAACGTGCCGCCTATGATGGCGAGATTGCCTACGCGGACCAGGAAATCGGGGCCGTGGTCGCCGCGCTCGATGAGCGCGGACTGTTGGACGAGACACTTATTGTCGTCACGTCGGATCATGGTGAGCTGTTCGGTGAACACGGACTCGTGGATCACGGGAACAGTCTCTACCGGGAGCTGATCGATGTACCGCTGGTGATCGTCTCCCCCGGACGTGTTCCGGAGGACGTCCGGATCGGCGAGGCGATCTCCATGCGTGATTTGGCCGCCACGATCAGCTACCTGGCGACTGGAGTCGAAGGTGCTTTGCCCGGGAACAGCCTCACCCGGTTCTGGGAGCCTCTCCCGAGCCCGGCTCCGATCTCACCGATCCTGTCGTCGGTCAGCGGCGGTGTCCGCATGCCCGAATGGGTTCCGGTATCGAAAGGAGACATGAAGTCACTGGTCTCCGATGGGTATCAGTACATCATAGATGGCGAGAATCGCGAACAGCTGTTCCTATATTCGCGTGATCGTACACAGCAAACGAACGTAGCGGGGTTACCCGCCCAGGCGGCCCGGCTCGAGGCGCTGCGCGAGATGACCCGGGAGCTGACCGCAGTCGATCCGGACAAGCGATGACGCGGAAACAACGGCTAATCGCCGGCTCGGTCGCAGTCGTCTTGATTCTCTTCTGGGCGCTGATCGCGTTCTGGATCGGCCCATCCGAGATCGCGCGCGCGCACCGGGGGGACAGCCTGCCATTCATCAACGACGCGCTAGCCGGGCGTGGGACGATCCCACTCGAGGACTACCTGGCCTCGTGGAGACGTCTGTCGATGGAGCTGGGCGGGCTTCTGTTTGGTCTGCTGATGCTGGGGTACGGAGCGCTCGAGTTGCTGGCGAGCAGCCGAGGTCGTCGGGCACGCGAGCGCATGGCCGAGCGTTTTCGCCTGGCCCGCGATGGCGGAGCGTCGTGGCCCTTCGCCGCGGCGCTGCTGGTTGCGCTGTGGCTCGGTCTGATTTCCGGGGCAATCGAGGCACTCCACACCGTGGTGACGCACAGGCTGAGCTCTACCATCGAAGTGGATGTCCTTTCGCACGGGTTTGAAGACATCTGGATGGCGCCGCTCGTAACCGCCGTGCTTCTCGGACTCCTGGCGGTTTTGCTGCATCTTCCCCGCTTGAGGTGGCGACGCCTGGTCCTGGATCGCTTCCTCATATTCTCGCTGGCCGCTGTGGCTTTTTACGGCCTCGGTAGAAGCACCCTGGCAGGTGTACATCCAGTCGCGGTGCTGCTCCTGGCGGCCGGCGCCGCCTCTCAAGTAGTTCGTCTTCTTACCGGGCGCCCAGGACTGTGGCGCCGAATCGTCGGCGTCTCGACTCTGTGGTTGCTCGCCACGCTCGGAGGTTGGACGGCGGCGGCGTACGGCACCAGGTGGCTATCCCAGAATCGACAGTTGGCGGCGCTGTCTGCCGCCACCGCGGGCAGCCCAAACATCCTGCTGATCGTGCTGGATACGGTCCGGGCCCAGAGCCTGGGCCTGTACGGCTACGGACGCGCGACCTCGCCCGCTCTCGACAGTATTGCCGCCAGCGGCATCGTATTCGCTCGCGCCATGACACCCACTTCGTGGACGCTCCCCTCGCACGCGAGCATGTTCACCGGCCGGTGGGCGCACGAGCTCTCGACCGACTGGGAATCGCGATTCGACGATACATATCCTACTCTAGCCGAGTGGTTAGCGGCCCGCGGATATGTGACGGGCGGGTTTGCAGCAAACGTTGGCTACTGTGGTCCCGACTTCGGGCTTCAAAGGGGCTTCATTCACTATGACGCCCGTCCCAACTCGATCAATTTTGTGCTGGGTAGCTCGTGGCTCGGCCAGCAGTTGACCCGGATCGTCAAGCGGCGTCTGCAGGGAAGCCATCAAGATCTCGTCCGCGTCAGGGCGTCGGAGATCAGCCAAGAGTTCCTGACCTGGCTGGACAAAGTGCATAATGCTGAAGGCGGCAGACCTTTCTTCGCATTCCTCAACCTGTACGATGCGCACGCACCGTACCTTCCGCCCGAACCGTGGCACCAGAAGTTCGCGCGACCGGGCGCCCGATACTGGACGGGACAGCCCGAGGAGAAACGCTCCGCCCAGACGAGGCAGGATCTGATCGACAGCTACGACAACTCGATCGCCTACACCGACCACGAGCTCGGTCTGCTGATGCAGCAGTTGGCCCGTTCCGGGGCGCTGGACAACACGATTGTCATCATCACATCGGACCACGGAGAGGAGTTCGCGGAGCATGGGGTCTACCAGCACGGACAGAGCCTTTACCTGCCGTCGTTGCATGTTCCGCTCGTGCTCCTGTGGCCGGGGCGGGTGCCCGCGGGACTGACTCTGCACGAGCCCGTTTCCGTGCGGAGCATCCCGGCCACTATCACACGCCTCGTCGCCGGCGAAGAGGACCCGGTCTTCCCGGGTCTCTCTCTCTCACACCGTTGGGAAGCCGCTTCCAGTCACGAACAGCCCTCACCGGCGCTGCTGGCCCTGCTCTCGATGCGAGACCATCTCCCCGAGTCCTCTCCGGCGGGACGGGGTGACGTCGAGTCGATTCTGGTTGATGGGCTTCACTACATCAGGGTCGACGATGGAGGCGAGGAGCTGTTCGATGTGATCGCGGATCCGTGGGAAACTTCGGACCTGGGTGGGACGGAACGAGGATCGCTCGAAATGCGTCGGCTGGCGGAGACGCTCTCGGCGGCGACGCGGGCGGACGGGAAACGATGACTCGAAGGGGACTCGAGAATGCGGGGACTCAGTCCGCGATCTCTCCCAGCACACGCCGCACCAGGACCGGGACCATCGCCCGCCGCCATTCCTTGTCGTCGATCAGGTTGTCAAGCGGGTGACACTGGCGGAACACCTGCTGGGCGACCAGGTCGATGACGGCCGGGTTGAGCGTGTTTCCGACCGCAGCCTCCTCGAGCTTCCCGATTCGGCGCGGATAGGATCCCATCGCCGAAGCCACCATCTGTAGCGCTTCGACGCGGTCATCCCGGTCGAGCCGCACCGAAGCCGCCAGGTTGAGGAGCGGGAAGTCGATCGCGGCGCGCGGGCGCAACTTCCGAAACGCCAGGCGCGTCCCCGCGGCCGGAATCGGAGCGTAGACACCCACCAGCAGCTCGTCCTTCTCCATCTGCCGATTCCAGACACCATCGGACGTGAAAAAGTCGTCTACTTTCACCTGACGGCGGCCTGACGGGCCAGCGATCTCGAGCTCCGCATCCAGCGTCATGAGGACCGGAGCGGTGTCCGCCGAGTGGGCAGCGACGCACCGCGTGCCCCCCTTCACCACGTGGCAGTCCTCGCCGTCCTTCTTGAGGCAGAAGCCCAGCGCCTTACGCCAAAAGTAGGTCTGGTTGTAGTAGGTGCAGCGCGTGTCGAGACACACGTTGCCTCCGATCGTACCCATGCGGCGGAGCTGCGGGCCGGAGATGAGGGAGGCAGCGGTGGCCAGCGAGGGGAATCTCTCGCGGATGACAGGGTGGCGGGAGACAGCATCGAGCGACTCGCACGCTCCGATCCGGATGCCATCCTCGCCCACCTCGATGCCGCGTAGCTCTTCGATCCCGCGCAGCGCCACCAAGTGCGGCGGCGTGAAGAGCCGGTGCTTCATGTTCGGCACGAGGTCGGTGCCGCCGGCGATCGGCATCGCGTCGCCGGCGTGCTCGACCAGGAGGCCGATCGCGGCATCGACCGTCGCCGGACGATGGTACGTGTAGGAGTGCAGTCGGAGCATGGCGCCAAGTTACGCGCCGGGCGCCTACACGAGAAGTCGGCTCAGGCAGGTCGCTGACAACCCCGGAGCGACCTGCTAGACGGCGTCGTAGCTCCCGGCCAGGTACTCGCGTGCCGCCTCCAGCTCGGACAAGTCGGCCAACCGAAGCTCCAGGTCGCCGGTTCCCACGTGACCCACGTCGGTTACGTCGCGCATGAAGGAGAGCCGCTCGCGGGCGGGTGGCGGGTCCAGCCGCAAATAGACTAGGATCTCGTTGGCGCTGCGGCGCACGGCCGCACAGGCGAAGTTCGCGCCTCCCCGCTTATACGCCACGTAGCGCTTGAGTACCACGCGCTCCGCGTCGTCGCCGAGCCCGAGCAGCGTCGCATCCAGCGCCTCCGCCAGCTCTCGCAACGGGCCTTCCAGACCCGACAGATAAGCCTCCAGGTCCTTCCGGGCGCGAGCGGCCTTCCCCGGGGCCCACGCCTTCTCCTTAACTCGCCCTCCGGTCGCCTTCTTCTCCTTGCCGGCATCGTCCGCGTCTCCGTCTTCACCCCAGGAGAAGTAGCTCTCGAACACCAGCGCCGCCGCGGCCAGCCCCAGACCCAGCACCACGCCGGTCAGTCCCCAGCCAAAGATGCGCCGCCCGGCGCCGAGCACCTCGAGTCCCTCCAGTTCTTCCAGTATCGCCTTCACGTCGTCCTCGCTCAGATCGTTGCTCAATCGTTCCATCCGATATCCCTACGGGTTTCCGGCGGCTGCGGATTCGCGGCGCAGGCCATCCGTGCCCGCCAAGTCCGTCAGGAAGCTCCCGAGCCGGAGCAGCGCCTCCCGCAACTCGTGCGTCGGGACGCCGTGGCCGACGCGCAGATACCCGTCCATGCCGAAGTGATCACCCGGAACGATGAGCGTATCTTGTTCAGTCCGCAGCCTGTCGGCCAGCTTCGTGGAGTTGACGTCCAACGCGTACCGAAGGTAGCAGATCGCGCCGGCCTCCGGTGGATGCCAGGAGAGCACGCCGTCTGTCCCGGCGACCAGCTCGGCAACCAGATCGCGGTTGCCCGCCAGAATCACACGCGTGCGCTGAAGAAGTTTGGGCCGCACATCGGGACGCAACGCCGCTTCTCCGAGGAAGTCAGACAGCGCTCCCGGACAAATCGTCGTGTAGTCCTTGCGGGACCACAGTTCCTCCACCTCGGAGGCCGGGCCGACGATCCAACCCAGCCGCAACCCCGGCAGTCCGTAAGCCTTCGAGAGCGACCCTGTCACCAGCACCCGCTCGCTGCGCCCCCAGAAGCTCGGGGTTTCGACGCCGTCCACTTCGGCGCCCCGATAGACCTCGTCCGCGACGATCCATGCCCCGGCGCGCCCGGCGGCCGTTGCTATCTCGTCCATCGCCTCCGAGGTCAGCCGCGATCCGGTCGGATTGTTCGGGTTGGTGACCATGACTAGCCGTGTGCCGGCCGTGATGGCCTCGGAGAGTTCACCGGTGGACGGCTGCCAGCCGAGCCCCTCGTGCAGATGGACGGTGGTCACGTCGGCGTTCAGCCCCTCCAGCAGGCCGGGCGCCTGACCGTAGGTCGGCAGCACGACCACGACCCGGTCACCCGATTCCACCAGGTGCCACAGGCTCACGAAGTTGGCCTCGGCGCTCCCGCTCGTCGCAATGACGTTTTGTGTCGTTGCCCCCGGGTGGAGGGCCGCAATCCGCTCCCGGAGCTCTTTCGTACCGTCCGTCTGGGTGTAGCCGAGCCGCACGGATCGGGGGTCGACCCCCGCCAGCTCCGTGAACTGCTCGAGGGTCAATGGATGCACGCCGCTGTCAGAGAGGTTGAATCGCACTTCGTGCTCGAAGTGCGATTGCCAGCGTTCCATCAAGAATGGGGGGACTCGCATTGTATCCCTTGTTTGCGCTCGCCAAGACCCGTGCGCGCGACCCGTTGGGGTTTTTCAGCGACCTGCTGGGACCAACGCCTCAAGATATGGAGCGTGCCGGTTGCACGAACAGACGCGGAATCTGCATCGTCGGGCCGGGGCCGGCTTGACTCTTGCGTGGTCAGGCGCCCCTGAACGCGCCTTCGCGCCCGGGCACCGAAGCTGGGAGGACCGCAGACCGTGCTTCCTGACGGAGACAATCCACACCCCCCGACCAGGTGGCGAGGTTTCACCGCGCGCCAGGTCGCGGTGAGGCTGTTCTTCACCTGCTGGCTGGTGTACGGCCTGCATTTCGCTACCGACATCGTACGAGAGCACTATCCCGCGATCGCGCTCGGCGATCGGCTCAGCTTCCGCCTCGACGAGTACGGTGGGCTGCACCCCGACCTGTTCGAGAAGGAGGGGTACGGGTGGCACATCGGGAACAACCCCGGCGTCTCGATGTTTGCCGCGATCCCGTATGCGCTGGCGCGCCCGGTCATCGATCCCATCGTTCGGAAGGTGCAGGCGCGGCGAGAAGCTGAGGGCACAGGGCCGCCAGAGTACGATTCGCCGTGGCCCAACGAGCGAAGGTTCTTCCGCGAGGCCTGGGAACGAGGCCTGGACGTGAAGCTGGGACTCGCCGCGGCCGTGACCCAGTTCTTTTTCATGGCGCCGTTATCGGCGCTCAGCGTGCTGTTGGTGTTCTACGTGCTCCGCTTCGTGATCGGATCGGATCGGCGGGCGTTCTGGCTGTCCATTCTGTATGCCTTCGCTACGCCCGTCTTCTACCGAACCGCGTTCCTCAATCACAACCTGGCGATGGGGATCATCGCGTTTGCCGCTTTCGTGGCTATGTGGGACCCTGGCGCAAGTGGGCGGTTCTCTATTCGGACGCGGTTCCTGCTCGCCGGTCTGGCCGGTGGAACGGCAATCCTTTTCGATTACAGCGGGGTGGTGCTGTTCGCCGGCTTGTTCCTTTACGGATTGGCGCGGTACTGGGCGTCCTCAAAGTGGTCGGACCGGGTCAATGCCGGTGTCTGGTACGCGGTGGGAGCCGTCGTACCGATCCTGCTCCTGCTCTTCTACCAGTGGCGCAGCTTCGGCAACGCGATCTTGCCGGGCCAGCATTGGATGCCGCCCGTGGAGTGGATCGAGCTCGGGTACCAGGGCTACGGCCCGCCCCAGTTGGAGCTCTTGATCGCGCTGGCCTTCGACCACCGATTCGGGGTCTTTGCCTTCAGTCCCTTCCTGCTGCTGGTGCTCCTGGTGCCGTGGACCAATCGCGGCGCGCAGCGGAACCTGCCGAGGCGGGAGATGTGGGCCGTCGCGCTGATCTCGATCGGAATGTGGGTGTTCTTCGCGGGCAGCAACTACACGCGGCTGCAGTACAACACGGGGCTGCGCTACCTGAGCCCGATCATTCCCTTCCTCTTCCTGCTGGCCGTGCCGGCCCTGGCGCGAATCCGTGCGTTGCCGGCGTACTTGATCGGCGTGTTTTCGATCGGCTGGATGTGGGCGCTGGTCATGTACCGTGAGGTCGAAAGCCCGCTGGGAGTGCTCGCGCCGGTGCTCAAGACCCTGATCGAGGGATTCGATCTTCCCGTGCTCCGAACCATCGAGCGTTTGGGCGGTGCCTACGGCGGGCTCGCGGCTTCGGGCACGTCGCCGCTTCCTCTCTTCGCGCTCACAGCGGCGCTGATCGCGGGACTCTGGCTGACGGGACGACGGGCGTGAGTCAGAGCGAAGCCGCTAGGCCGGCGCGGTCTTCCCGGAGCTGGGAGGCGATCGCGCTGCCAGTCATCCTCTTGCTCGCCCTCGCGCTGCGGCTTGCAAACCTCGGCGATGGGCTGTGGTTCGATGAGATCAAGACGCTGGTCGAGCACGTGCGGCTTCCGTTCACCGAGCTGCTCACGACCCTCGACAGCAAGAATCGGCACATGCTGTACTCCGTGCTGGCCAAGGGG
Source organism: Gemmatimonadota bacterium (assembly GCA_041612005.1). Classification (GTDB taxonomy): domain Bacteria; phylum Gemmatimonadota; class Gemmatimonadetes; order Palauibacterales; family Palauibacteraceae; genus JBFILW01. The sequence continues at coordinate 2,924 of JBFILW010000031.1, read as the reverse complement.
AGCATCGGGGTGTTCGGAGAGTCGGCGGCCAGCTTTCGGCTGCCGGCCGCGCTGCTCGGAACGGTCAGTCTGGCCGCCCTGTACGTGTTCGGCCGCTTGGTCACGATCCGCCGCGAGGCGCTGTTCGCCACTCTGTTGCTGGCCGTCTCGTACCACCACGTATGGTTTTCGCAAAACGCCCGCGGCTATACCGGGCTGCTTCTCTTCACGCTCCTCGCCTCGTACGAGTTCCTCCGGATGCTCGACACGGAGCGGCCGGCGCCGAAGTACGCGCCGTACCTGTACGGTCTCTGGGTGGGGCTCGCCGTCTACACGCACTTCACGGGTGCCGTCGTGCCGGCGGCCCACTTCTGCGTTCTGGCATGGATGGGAGTCGTTGGGGCCCGGAAGGACAGGCGCGAAGACGGCCGTAAACCGGCCGCGCTGCGGCGAGCAGGCTTCGGGCTCGTCGCCGCGGGGGTGCTCACGCTGCTGCTTTACGCCGCCGTGCTGTCGGAGGTCAAAGGCACCCTTCTGGCCCCGACCATGGCTGGGCTGCAGGTCGAGTGGCAGAACCCGGTCTGGGCCCTCACCGAGGCGCTCACCGTGCTCGGCCGCGGTGTGCCGGGCGGCGTGGTCACCGTCGCCGTCGTGCTCATGATCCCGATCGCCGGCGTGATCTCCTATGCTCGCTCTGCGCCCGTCGCGGCCGCCGTGATGCTGCTTCCGGCTATCCTCACCGGGATCGCGATCGTCGCCGCGGGCCAGAACTTGTGGCCGCGTTTTTTCTTTTTTTCGGCGGGATTCGCGGCGCTTTTCCTGATGCGCGGCCTCTCGTGGCTGGCCGGATTCGCCGGCGGGCGGCGATCCAAAACAGCCGCGGTAGGGTTGGCGGCGGTCGCCGTCCTCGCCAGCGCGCTCACCGTGCCCCGGGCGTGGGGACCCAAACAGGACTTCGACGGCGCTGCCCGGTGGGTGCTGGAGCACGCCGCTGCCGGCGACGCGATCGTGGCGGTTGATATGTGCGCTCAGCCGTACGAGTACCTTGGTCGCGAGTGGCCTTCGGCCATGTCACTCGTCGATCTGGAGAGGGAGGAGCGGACCGACGCCCGGACGTGGATTCTGTATACATTCCCTCCGTTCCTGGCGAGCGAGCTGCCGGACCTGTGGGAGAGGATCGACGCCGAGTACGAGACTGCGGGTGAGTTCTACGGCACCCTGAGCGGAGGGGTAGTGATCGTGGCGGTGAGAGAATGAGCGAGCCGGACCGCAAAGCCGTTTCGGTCGTGATCCCGGCCTACAACGAGGTCGAGCACGTGGCCGCCGAGGTGGAGGCGGTGCGGGCGGCACTCGCAGCGACCGACTGGGAGTTCGAGCTCATCGTGGTCGACGACGGCTCGGAGGACGGGACCGGCGACACCGCGGACGCCGCGGGCGCCACGGTGTTACGCCAGCGGCGCAACAGGGGCTACGGCGCGGCCCTCAAGCGTGGAGTGGAGGCGGCTCGCTACGACTGGATCCTGATCACCGACGCCGATGGTACGTACCCGGTGGAAGCGATTCCCGCTCTCCTCGACCGTTCGGAGGAGGCCGAGATGATCGTCGGCGCACGTACCGGCGCCGATGTCCACATCCCTGTTTCACGCCGTCCCGCCAAGTGGTTCCTGCGCCGACTGGCCGGCTATCTCGCGGGACGCAGGATACCCGATCTCAACTCGGGCCTTCGCCTAATGCGAAAGGACCTGATCGAGCGCTACTGGCACCTGCTGCCGTCCGGATTCTCGTTCACGACGACGATCACCCTCGCGGCGGCCTGCAACGATCACGACGTCGAGTACGTTCCGATCGACTATCATCCGCGTCGGGGACAGTCGAAGATCCGGCCACGACACGCGTTCGAGTTTACGCTGCTGATCCTGCGGACGATCGTCTTCTTCAACCCGCTAAAAGTCTTCATTCCCGTGGGCGCCATCCTCGCGTTGGCCGGTCTGGCAAAATTCGGGTACGACGTCTACATCGGAAACCTCTCCGAGACCGCCGTGTTGGCTCTTCTCGGAGCCCTGATCATCTGGATGGTCGGTCTTCTGGCCGACCAGAACGCCCGCATCGCCATGGACCGCAGGTGAAGATCGCGGTCCGCGTCGCGGTCAGCGTCATTGTTCTGGCGCTGCTGCTCACGCTGCTCCCGTTCGACGAGATCAAGCAGGCTGTCGGCGGACTCTCGCCCCTCCTGTGGCTCGGCGTCCTGCTCGGATTCCTGGTCGGCCATCGTGCGGGGGTCGAGAAGTGGCGCTCGCTCGTCAACGCGGGCCGGGCCGCCCTCGGATCCCGACAGGCTGTCCGGTGTTATGCGGCCGGCCTGTTCGCCAACCTCTGCCTCCCGAGCATCGTCGGCGGTGATGTGTTGCGCGCCGCCCTCGCCAGCCGCGTGACGGGCCGCACCGAGGCGGTCGTGATCGGAGCCCTCGCGGACCGGCTGCTCGACGTGATGGCGCTGGCGACGCTGATTACGATCGGGGCGCTCGCGGCGCCTACCCTGCTTCCGGGAGCGGCGTCGTGGCTGGTCGCCGGCCTGGTATTCAGCGGTGCGGCGACCGCGGTTATCGCGGTCACGATCGCCGGTCGCCGCCCGCTCAGCTCTTGGTCGCCCCGCTTCCGCCGCCGGATCGGACGCACCCTGGTCGGCCTGCGCAGACTTCGGCGCTACCCGCGTGTTACCGCAGGCGCCTTCACGATCTCGCTCGGAATCCAGTCGGGTTTCGTGCTGCTCAACGCGGCAGTCGGGCGGGCAGTCGGTATCGACGTTCCCGTGATCGCCTGGTTCCTCGTCTGGCCTCTGGCCAAGGTGGCCGCTCTGCTGCCGATCAGCCTGGGGGGGCTCGGACTTCGTGACGCCACCCTGGGCGCGCTCTTGGTGCCGCTCGGCGTGCCGATGGCGCTCGGCG
>JBFILW010000030.1:0-19450 GCA_041612005.1 Gemmatimonadota bacterium | reverse complement strand
GTGGGGATCTGCGCGAGGCCTGTGGTGATCAGCTCCGCCAGCCCGGCGCCCAGCCAGTCCAGCTCCGGATCGGCCACCCGATTCTCGAACGGGAGCACGGCCACGGATTCGCTGCCGAGGTCGATAACCACTTGTTCTGACGGCAGGTCGAAAGAGGGCTCCGCCTGGCTGACCCGGTAGGTCCCGATCCCCGCCAGAACGAGAAGCGTGGTGATGATTACCGCTTCCATGCGAGTGGCCCGCTGGTAGCCCTTCTCGCCGTGATACCAGGTGATGGTCAGCACAGCGGGCAACCCGAGGCCCAACAGGAGCAGGGTAACGTCCAGAAACTTTCGCGACAGGTCGTAGTTCTCGACCGCGAACTCGGCCACCTGTGCCGCGCCCCAGGCGATCACCGCGTAGGCGATCAGCACCTGGATCAAGCGTCGCTCGCGCAGCTCGGCGAACAGGTTCTTTGGCTTGTCCACTCGACGTACCCACCTCGCAGGTCGCTGAAAGACACCACTGGGCCGAGTTTCCGCTCCGGGTCAATCGTACGACTCTACCCTGCCCGCCTCAATACGGTTGGCGTCGGCGTCAGGTGTCCTCGCCGTCAGGCATCAGACGTTCGAGCGCCTCCAGCGTCCGCACCGTGGCTCCGAGGTTTTCTTCGACCGCTCGGCCGGCTCGGACGCCCAGCTCCCGGACCCGTTCCGGGTTGGCCTTTAGCTCACAAATCCGCCCCACCAGGCCGGTTGCCCCGTCGGCGACTTCGATCGCGTCACGGCGGTGGAAATCTTCCACGACCTGGCGCGCTTTATGGTAGTGGGGGCCGATGATGATCGCGCGGCCGAGACTGGCCGGTTCAATTACGCTGTGCCCGCCGACCGGCGCGATTGTGCCGCCCACGAACACGACGTCCCCCATCCCGCAGATCCGAGCCAGGTCTCCCATCGTATCGACGAGAAAAACATCCGCACCACGCTGTGGCTCGGAGCTCCACAGCGCCTGCGAAAACCCGCTGTTCTCTATGAGCCGCGCAACCTGTGGGACGCGCTCGGTCCGCCGAGGGGCGAGGACGAGGAATGTCCGCTCGTCAGCCTTGCGGAGTGCCTGGAGCGCTTCCAGCGCCATCTCTTCTTCACCCTCGTGGGTGCTGCCGGCCACCAGCAGCCAGTCCGAGTCGGAAAACCCGAGCTCCTCGCGCAGGCCGTCGGCCGTGGGCGGCGGGTTGTCGAACTTGAGATTGCCGGTAACGACGATCCGTTCGGCCCCGACACCGAGCTCAGCGAACCGACCGGCGCTCGCCTCATCCTGGGCGCAGATCATGGCCAGCTCGCCCGGCGGCCAGGCCAGCAGGCGGGACACCGCGCGGTAGCGGGCGGCCGAGCGTTCGGAGAGTCGGGCGTTGACGAGGGCGACCGGAACTCCGCGTCCGGAGGCCGCGCGAAGGAAGTTGGGCCACAGGTCATGCTCGACGATCGCGATCAGGTCCGGTCGCAGGCGATCGAAGGCGCGGCTTACTCGGCCGCTCAAATCGAGCGGAAAGGAAACCACCAGGTGCTCCGGATACGCATTCAGCGCCGCTTCCAGGCCCAGTTTCGTGCTGACGGAGACGACCACGTCCCAATCGGGTCGGGCCGCGACGAACCGCTCGACGAGGCGGCGGGCAGCCAGCACCTCGCCGACGCTCACGCCGTGCAACCACAAGCAAAGCGCTTCGCCCCCGCGTTCGGGGAGCGGCGCGAAAGCTCGGCGACGCAAGTGGTCCCGGACCCGGCCGCGACGGCCACGGAGCAGTCCGGTTAGCGCGGTGCCTGCCGCCGCCGTGATGGCACCCACGTCGAACAACGCGTTCGTCAGTCTCTCCCGGACGCTCACGTGCCCCTCGACGACCGGGTCATTCGCCTACCAGGTCCCGCACCGCCTCGAGCACCGTTTCGACCTCGAGATCCGGCAGGCAGGCGCGCCGCTCCAGCGGGCACTCGCGCTTGTGGCAACCGAGGCAGGTCAGCTCCTCGCGGCGCAGAACCCGGTGCTCGTCTCCCCGTGGAGCGAAGCGGAGCGGGTCGGTGGGCCCGAACAGCGAGACGGTGGGTGTACCGACGGTGGCCGCCAGGTGAAGCTGCGCGGAGTCGAGCGCGACCACGCAGGTCGCACGCTCGAGGATCGCCGCCGTCGTCCACAGGTCGCCCTTCCCGACCAGATTGAGCGGTGCAACTCCGGCCACGTCGGCTTGGCTCAGGATCTCGCGGACCAGCTGCTGCTCGTCGGCCGCGCCCAGGATCACGGGCCGCACGCCGCGGAGGTCCGTGGTCATGCCGCGGACGAGTCGGGCCCAGCGGGAGACCGGCCAGCGCTTGCTCGCCCAGCGGGTACCGGGGCATAGGGCCACCGCGCGCTCCGTACCCTTTAGGAGTGCCGCGGCCTCGTCTCTGGAGGCGTGTGGGATGGTGAGACGGAACGGCAGGCGACCCCCGAACGGATCAGCGCTGCGTCCGTCCGGATCGGGACGGCTCGGCGCAGCTCGATCGTCGCCTCGAGCCCGGGCCAGCACGGCGCTCCGCTCGATCACCGCGTCCGCCACGAAGTCGAGCCGATCGACCGCGTGGAGCAGCCCGGCAGGAATATCGATCGGCTGATTGTAGTGAAGCCGCGCCAGCTCTCTGGCGTCACGAGGCCCGAATCGTTCTTCCGCACCGGAGAGGCGCGCCATGAGGCCGCTTCGCTGCAACCCCTGAAGATCCACCGCGATGTCGAATCCGCGCAGCTTGCGGGCCCAGGCGATCGCTTCCGGCAGGAAGAGTGGGAATCGGCCGGCTACGAACCGCTGCCGTGGGAACGACAGCACGTCATCGACGCCGGGGAGCCCGCGAACAAACGAGACGTACGGCTCGTTGGCTACCCAGGTGAGCTGGATGTCCGGCGCGGCCGTGGCAATGCGTTCGACGGCGCCGGCTGCATGAATGATGTCGCCGAGCGAGCTCGGCTTGATGATGAGGACCTTGACCATACGCCGGAACGATAACCGCCTCGGCGCGGCTCAGGTACGTCTCAGGCGGAAAACACCGGCGCGAAGTCGCGGGCGAACTCGGCGAAAGTCCGGGGTTCGACCCGGGCCACTTCCTTGACAGTCGGCGTGACCTCGGCCAGGTGCCCCTCTCGCTGCAGGCCGTATATCGTGAGCAAATCCTCCACCAGCCAGTCGGGGATTCCTGCCGCCAGCATGCCCTCCCCCGCAGCCTCCGGCGGCACGTCCACGTAGCGGATCGTTCTGCCGGTCGCCGTGGATAGTGCGTCGGCCGCTTCCTGATAGGTGACGGCCTCGGGACCGGTGATTGCCAGCACGTCACCGACGTGGGTCTTCTCCGAGAGCACCGCGGCCGCCACGGCGGCGATGTCTCTCGAATCCACCATCGCGGTGGCCCCGTCGCCCGCTGGTGCGAAAAACGTGTCGTCCGCTTGAATGTTCGGGGCGTAGCTGAAGAAGTTCTGCATGAACGAGCCCGGTCGCAGCACCGTGTTCGGGATGCCGGAGCGCGCCAGCCGGTCCTCGATCGCCGCGTGGCATCGTCCAAGCTCGAGAACTGAGTCCGCTGCGGCGCCGAGCACCGACAGTTTGACAATGAGCGATACATCCGCCTGTTCAGCAGCCGAGATCGCTGCACTCTCCATCTCGAGCTGCTCCGGGTGCGGCGGCGACATCAGAAACAGTCGATCGACGCCCTGGAGGGCTGCAGCCATGGCTGCCGGATCGGTCATATCGCCGAGCGCCACGTCCACGCCGGTGGCCGCCAGCACTTCCGCTTTCTCCGGGCTGCGTGCCAGGGCCCGCAGCGGTGCGCCCAGCTCCACGAGTCTCGCCAGCACCTCGCCGCCGGTGTTGCCCGTCGCCCCCATGACCAGAATCATTCGCCACCGCCCAGGTCAGGAGCGGGACCGAGCACATCCTCCACCGTCAGGATCTCGATGTCGCCGAGTGCGAGGGCCCGCACGCCCACCTCGATTCTTTCGCGGTCACCGACGATGACAATTGCGATGTTCTCCGGGTCCACGTATTGTTGCGCCACCCGATACACGTCGTCCATGGTGACTGCGAGGACGTTGCCGACGTAGGCGTTGAAGTAGTCGTCCGGAAGATCGTACAGGTACGCCTCCTCCAGCTGCGAGGCGATTCCGGCCGCGGTCTGGAACCGGCCCGGATAGCGCAGCGCGACGTAATTGCGGGCCCGCTCCAGCTCCTCCTCGCTGATCTGGTCGCGAATCGCGTTGAGCTCTCTCATGAACTCCACCAGCGCCTTGTCCGTGACCTCGGTCTGGACAGCGGCCGAAGCCATAAACGGTCCCGCTGTGGGACGCATACTGAAACTCGAGCGGGCGCCGTACGAGTAGCCCTTGTCCTCTCTCAGATTGGCGTTGAGCCGCGACGTGAACGAGCCGCCGAGGATCGTGTTCATCACCTGAATGGCGAAGTAGTCATCGGTGAGACGTGGAACGCCAATGCGGCCGATGCGGATCTCCGACTGGGCGGCGCCCGGCTTGTCCACCAGGTAGATCGTGCGGCCGGACACCTGAGGAGCCGTTTCCACCGAGGCGCCCTGTGCGCTCCCGCGTTCCCAGCCACCGAAGGCCGCTTCGAGCTTCGACTTCATCTCGTTCGCACTCACGTCTCCGACGACGACGATGGCCGCGTGTTCGGGACGGAACAAGTCCGCATGAAACGCCACGAGGTCGGCGCGGGTCAACGCGCGAAGGTTCGTCTCATCGGCGAAGACGCCGTATGGATGCTCGTCGCCGAACAGCGTGTGGTCGAACTGAACAGCGGCGATGGCGCGCGGCTCGTCCCTTGCCTGCAGCAGCTCGGTGAGTCGCTCCGTGCGCAGCCGCTCGAGCTCCGATTCCGGGAACGTCGGGCGCAGGGCCACGTCGGCCATTAGTGCCAGGGCCGGCTGCAGCTGCGATGCGGGCGTGAACAGACTCACGCTGGTCGTGTGGACTCCCGACCCGACCGAGATGTCCGCCCCGAGAAAGTCGATGGCGTCGGCGAGCTGCAGAGCGTCGAGGTCGCCGGCGCCCTCGTCCAGCATGCTGGCCGTCATCGAAGCCAGGCCGATCCTGTCAGCGGGGTCATCGACCGCACCCGCCTGGACGACCAGGTTGAGCTGCACGATCGGAACGCCGCGCTTCTCCATGATGATCACGTCGAGCCCGTTAGAGAGCTCGAAGCGCTCGATCGGCGGCAGATTGAGTGAAGGGGGCGGGCCGAGCTCCGGCGGGACGCTGCGGTCAAGAGCTGTCTGAGAGTGTAGCGCAGCCGGCGGTGTGATGAAGATGGCCGTGGCCAGCGCCGCACGGATCATATGTCGTCGCATTTCGCGGTCACTCCGTCTTGGGCAGGGGCGCTGCCGCCATATCGGTTCTGCCTTCCGGTACGATGCTGAGGATCACCCGCGCGTCGTCCCGCAAGAAGCTGATTGCCACGGATGTCAGGTCCGTTCCTGACACGGTGCGGTAGCGGCCCAGATCCTCGTTGAAGTAGTCCGGGTTGCCGGTGAAGGTGAAGTAGGCATTGAGCTGGTCGGCCTTGCCGCCGAATCCGCCCACGCTCTCCAGGCGACGCAGGAATGTCGCCTCGAACTGATTCACGGCGCGCTGCACTTCGCGAGCCGTCGGCGGGTCCGACTTGATCCGGTCGAGCTCCTCCTGGATCACCGTCTCCAGCTCCGTGAGGTCGTGACCCTCGCGGGCCGTGGACACGATGCAGTACGACGAACCAAGGCTCCGGGACCACTGGAAGGCGGAGACATCCTGCGCGATCTGCAGGTCGTACACGAGCCGCTTGTAGAGGCGCGAGTTCTTGCCGCCGCTGAGGACGTCTGACAGCAGGTCCAACTCTGCGTCCCCCGGCGTGTAGCGGGCCGGTGAGAGCCAGCACATGTAGAGTCGCGGGAGCTGGACGCGATCCTCGAGCACCAGTCGCTGTTCGGCGACGAGCTGGGCGACGGGAGGATCGATCGGCCGGACGGGCTCGGCGCTCGGAACGTCGGAGAACCACTTCGTCACCATCGCGCGCGTCTCGGCGATGTTTATGTCACCGGCTATCACGAGGCTCGCGTTGCCCGGTCCGTAGTAGGTCCGGAAGAACTCCACCACGTCCTCGTAGCTGGCCGCGGACAGGTCTTCCATGGAGCCGATCGTGGGCCAGTTGTAGGGGTGCTCGGCCGGGAACAGGTGTTCGTTCATCGTCAGCCAGGCCATGCCGTATGGCCGGTTCTCGTATGACTGTCGGCGCTCGTTCTTCACCACGTCACGCTGGCCATCTACCTTCGCCGGCGACATTGCCCCGAGCAGGTAGCCCATCCGATCCGACTCGAGGAATAGCGCCAGCTCGACCGCGTTGCTGGGAACGTTCTCCCAGTAGTTCGTGCGGTCGGTATTGGTGGACCCGTTGTTTATGCCACCGGCCGCTTCCAACCATTCGTCGAAGGCGCCCTCCGGAACATTCTCCGACCCCTCGAACATGATGTGCTCGAACAGGTGGGCGAATCCTGTACGGCCGGGCTTCTCGCTCCCCGAGCCAACGTGGTAGTACACGTTGATGCTCGCGACCGGAGTCGTGTGGTCCTCGTGGAGGATCACCGTCAGGCCGTTGGGGAGCTCGAAGCGTTCGTAGGGCACCTCGATCTCGAGTGCCTCATTCTGAGCACGGACTTCGGATGGGATGAGAAGCGCCGCGATCGCCAGCGTTGCTGCGGCGTTGATCAGCTTGTTCATTCAAGGCTCCAACTCGGGTCTCTTGTCGGCGGACTGTCAAGCTCGCACGCACGAAGCTGTGATTCAAGAAGGGGCGGTCCGTCGCCTTGCCTGCGCCGTACGGCTGTTTCATCGAGGCGCGTTAATCTAGATTCGCCGCATGACCCGCCCGATCGCGTTCCGTAAGGTCACCGACACAACTCCGTCGGCGCTCACTTTACCGTCGCTCAGCGGCCTGCCGCCGGACATCCTCGCCGAAGCATCGAAGCGGCTCGGCTGGGCGGCGCTGCTGTACTCGAGCGTCTACTTCCTCGCCATGTTCGGCCACCTCATCGCCCGGGAGGGGATCGGCGCCGTACTCGTTCATTTTCGGGACGAGTACGCGTTCCAGATGATCGTGGGGGTGGTTTCCATCGCCCTCGGACTCGCGGTCTTCGCCGCCTCTCGCCACACCCGCGTGCGACCCCAACGGCTGCTCGACTTCGGTCTGGTTTTTCTGGTCGTCGGCGCCCTCGGTATCGCGGTACCGAACTTCTGGGGCGTGTATCCGGTGTGGGAGGAAGCGTTCCTGGCTACCTACATCGGGATTCCCTGGGAGTGCATGTGGATTCTCGTCTTTCCGATCATCGCGCCCAACACGCCGGGCAAGACGCTCCTCGCCTCCCTGGCGGCCGCTTCGGCCTCGCCGCTTGTGTTGAGCCTGTCGGTGGCCGCCGGTGCCACCGACCCGGCCACGCCACTTCGGACCCTGCTCGTCTACTTCGTTTTCACGACGTACCTGTGCGCGATCATCGCATTCCTGATCTCGCGCTGGGTGTATGGGTTCGGCCAGCAGCTCAGCAGGGCGCGTGAAATCGGAAGCTACCGGCTGGTCGAGCAGCTGGGCCGGGGCGGCATGGGCGAGGTGTGGAAGGCGGAACACCGCATGCTGGCCCGGCCGGCGGCCGTGAAGCTGATTCTGCCGGAGGCGCTTGGCGCGAGCGCGGACGCTCACCCGACGATGCTGCGCCGCTTCGAGCGCGAGGCTCAGGCAACCGCGGCTCTTCGCTCCTGTCACACAATCGAGCTGTACGACTTCGGGGCCACGGATGAGGGCGCCTTCTACTACGCAATGGAGTTGCTTGATGGCTTGGATCTCGAGTCGCTCGTCGATCGGTTCGGTCCCGTCCCGAGTGATCGCGCCGTCCACCTGCTCCGCCAGGTCTGTCATTCGCTCGGCGATGCGCACGCGAACGGATTGATCCACCGGGACGTCAAGCCCGCCAACATCTACACTTGCCATTTAGGCCCCGACTATGACTTTGTGAAGGTCCTCGATTTCGGCCTGGTCAAGTCGACGGGCGAAGCGGAATCGAATGCGCAGCTCACCGCCCAGGGAATCACCACCGGCACGCCGGCGTACATGGCGCCGGAATTGGCGATGGCCGAGGACGGCATCGATACGCGCGTCGATATCTACTCGCTCGGTTGCGTCGCGTATTGGCTCGTCACCGGGCACCGGGTGTTCGAGGGCGATAAACCGATGGTGACGATCGTGCACCACGTGAAGACGCCGCCGGTGCCGCCGTCGCAGCGCACCGAGCTCGTCATCGACCCCGAGCTCGAGAAGCTGATACTGGCCTGTCTGGCCAAGGACCCGGCCGACCGACCGCAGACGGCGGAAGAGATATCGGCGCGCCTCGCTGAAGTTCCCGGCAGTGCTGACTGGGGCGGCGAACGGTCCCGCGAGTGGTGGAACCTTCACATGACAATCTAGTCTTGAACCGAAGGGACATCTCGTGATCGAGCACGCTCCCATTCAATCTCGACTTTTCCTCCGAACGCGGCGCGCTGCAGCGCTCGCGCTGTCCTTGATGTCACTGAGCTCTGCCGTCGCCTGTGCGCAGGACGCCGCGATCACGGACGGAGGCACACGAGGTTCGGAGGTGGTCGTGTCCGCGTCGTGGCTCGCGGACCACCTCGACGATCCCGATCTCGTAATCCTGGCCATCGGCCGCAGCCCGGAGGACTACGCTTCGGGGCACATTCCCGGCGCCCGGTCCATAGGGCTGGGTGAGATCCTCGGGACGCGGAACCGAATCCCGAGTCAGCTGGCCGACGACGACAAACTGATCGATGTCCTCGAGACGGCGGGCGTGTCAGACGATTCGCGCGTCGTCGTGTACGGCGCTCCTCTCGACGCGGCCCGCCTGTTCTACACGCTCGAATACGTCGGACTCGAGAGGGTATCGGTCTTGGACGGCGGTCTGGCCGCCTGGAAGGCTGCGGGCGGCGCGATCTCTACCGCCTCGGCCAACGTTGCTCGAGGCACGATCACGCTGAATACGAATCGGTCGGTCAGCGTGGATGGCGACTGGGTCGGGGACCGGCTGGATGCGGATGGAATTGCGCTGGTTGACGCCCGGTCAGCAGCAGAGTTCAGCGGAGCCCAGCTGAGCCGGGGCACGGAACGCCGCGGCCACATTCCGGGCGCCGCGAATCTTCCCTGGGATCAGTTGCTGGTATCGACGCAGATGCCGCTGCTGAAAGAGACCGCGGACCTCGAGCGGCTGTTGGCCGCTGCCGGCGTGGCACCAGGTGACACAGTGGTCAGCTACTGCCGGACTGGAATGCGCGCGGCGGTCGTTTATCTGGCCGCGCGGGCGCTGGGCTACGAGACGGTTCTCTACGACGGCTCGTTCCTGGAGTGGAGCGCCCGGCCCGAGCTCCCCGTGGCCCGCTGAGTTTCTGCTAGCGCCGGCTGAGACCCTCGAGCAGGAACAGGTCCCCCTCCACCTCCTGGACGGTGAAAAAAAGCTTTGTGCCGTCGCGCGATAGGTGCGTGTAATCGATCCGGTCCTCGCCGGGCTCGAAGACGACGCGTGAGGGACCTCCGCCGATCGGGACCGCTTTCACGGAGCGGTGATTCGACAAGAAGAGGACGAACGACCCGTCGGCGGACCACAGCGGGTGTGCGTTCTGACCGGCGTCCTCAGTCAGGCGCCGGGACTCGCCGTCGATGGTGTTCACAACCCAGATATCCCGCTTCCCCTCTTCCATCGATGTGAAGAGGATCCACTCGCCATTCGGTGACCACCGGGCCGTGTGCGCCGTGACACCCACATCGGTCATACGCCGGGGCTCGGACCCGTCGGCGTTCATGACCCAGATCTGCTGACTGCCGCTGCGATCGGACATGAACGCCAGGCGGCGTCCGTCGGGCGACCAGTAGGGGTTGGAGTCGTCGGCGGCGTCCGTCGTCAACTGCACCGCCGTCCCGCCGGTGCCCGCGACGACCCAGATGTCGTTGTTCCCGGAGCGGTCGGAGAAGAAGGCGATCCTCTGCCCGTCTGGCGACCAGTCCGGCTGCATGTCGCGTCCATCGCCGTCCGTGATGGCGACCGGTCGGGCATCGAGGTCATCGAGTCGCCACAGCTTCAACGGACCGTCCCGGTCGCTGGCGATCACGAGCTCGCCATCCACCGAGTAAGCCGGGGCAACGTCGTTCCACGCCGACTGGAGCAGCGGCGTCGGCTCGCCGAGTACCGCTCCGGTCGCGGGATCCGTCGCAACAGTCCAGAGATCCTGGATGAACCGCGTGGACGAATAGGCGATCGCGTCACCATCTGTCGAGACGCTCGGGTCGACGTCGTTTCCAGCCCCTGTCGTCAACTGCTCGGGCTCGCGGCGAGTGGTACCCTCCGAAGGGTCGATCCTCACCGTCCATAGATTCAGGGCACCGGAGCGGTCCGACACGAAGACCAGAGTGCTGTCGTTGGCCCAGGTCGGCGCGAGGTTCCGGTGTCCGTCCTCGAGTAGTTCCTTGGCCGTGCCGCCCTCCGCCGGGACCAGCTCAATGTCGCTGGACGTGGTGAGGCTGCCCTCCTGGCGCTCGTAGGCGATCCAGCGGCCGTCAGGAGACCACTTGGGTCGAGTGTGCACGGCGCCATCCGAGCGATCGGTGCTGATCCGGATTGGATCGCTTCCGTCTTCCGCTGCCGTCCAGATGCGGCGCGCACCGTCCAGGCTGGCGTCGAACACGATTCTGCGTCCGTCGGGCGACCAGGATGGATTGAATGCTCCGTCGACAAGCCTCGTCGGCGCGCCCCCCACCGCCGGGACACTCCAGATCCCGCCACCGAGCGTGTAGCCGTACTGGACGCTTTGGTCGAGCCGGGGACCGTGGTCGCGGGATGATGTGAACGCGATACGTCGCCCGTCAGGCGACCAGGCCGGCTGAGTATCGTCGGCCGTGTCCCTGGTGATCTGAACCTCCCGGCCGCCGTCCAGCGAGTGGATCCAGAGGTCCCGGTTCCCGGACTGGACGGAAACATAGGCAAGGCTTCGGCCGTCGGGCGACCAGGCGGGGTGGGCCTCCAAGCCCGGCGTGGCCGTCAGGCGACGAGTTGCCAGCGAGCGGGCGCGACTGGTCGTGGGGCTGCCGGTCTCAGGCCGCGCTTCGTCCGCGGCACTCGCCGAAGAGCCAGCGGGCGAGCGACCACGGACGAGCGTCAGAGCGGCGCCGGCGATGATGAGCAGCGTGGCCAGCATCAACAGCTCGACGCCGGCCACACGCTGCCGACCCTTCTCTCCGTGGTACCAGGCGAGTACGAGCATGCCCAGAAGCCCGATCCCCAACAGCACAGTCGCGCTCTTGAAGACGATCGCGGGCCAGCCAAGCTGTTCGGCGAACAGCCCCACGGCCTGCAGCAGGAGCCAGGCGCCGCCCAGGTAGGCCAGTGTCCACTGGACGAGCTTGCGCTCCTTCAGCTTTCGGAGGAGATCGTTCATGCCTCCGCCCCGGAACCTCAGACGCCCCGGCTCGCGATTTCGTCATACAGATCGACCAGGGTCACGATGCCTTTGTTGTACATGTCGAGGTCGATCCATTCGTTGGGAGCGTGCAGGTTGCTGCCGGGCAGACCGAAGCCGAGCAAGAGAACGGGACCGAAAAGGCTCTCGAACATTGGCACGATCGGGATCGAGCCCCCCTCGCGGATGAAAACCGGCGAGTTTCCGAACGCCTTCTCCAACGCCGCAGCCCCGGCCTCGAAGATCGGGCTCGAGGGATCACCCACCCAGGGTGTGCCGCCGTGGTGTTCGGCGACCTCCACGGTCACGCCCGGGGGCGCCAAGTGTTCGATATGCGCCCTGGCCAGCTCCGCTATCTCCGATGACTCCTGGTTCGGCACCAGACGCATGGAGATCTTCGCCATCGCATGCGAAGGGAGGACCGTCTTGGCTCCTTCGCCCGTGAACCCGCTGAGAAGGCCGTTGACGTCCAGGGTCGGCCGGTACCACAGTCTCTCGAGGGTGCCGAATCCCGCTTCGCCGTCCAGCTCCGTGACACCCGTCTCCGCGATGAAGCCCGCTTCGTCAAAAGGCAGCTTGGCCAGCCCCTCCTTTTCGATCGCGCTCACGTCCTGGACTCTGTCGTAGAAGCCGGGGATGGTGACCCGCCCCTGATCGTCCTTGAGTCCCGCCACGATCTTGCAAAGCGCGTTGGCCGGATTCACCACGGCCCCCCCATACGAACCCGAGTGGAGGTCGCCCTTTGGACCTCGGCAGATCACCTCTACGTATGCGAGGCCGCGAAGTCCGATGGTGACGGATGGGATGTCGCGCGAGAACATGCCGGTGTCGCTGATCAGAACCGCGTCGGCGGCCAACCGGTCGGTGTTCGACTTCAGGAACGCCTCGAGGTTCTTGCTCCCGACTTCCTCCTCGCCCTCGAACACGAGCTTCACGTTGACCGGCAGCCCGACGCCGTTCTTGAGACGGGCCTCGAGCGCCTTCACGTGCATGTACACCTGGCCCTTGTCGTCGATGGACCCGCGCGCGTACATGCGGCCGTCGCGGATGTCAGGCTCGAAAGGCGGGCTGGTCCATAACTCCACCGGGTCCTCGGGCTGCACGTCGTAGTGGCCGTAGACGAGGATCGTGGGCGCGGACGGATCCGTGATGTGGCTGGCCACGACGATCGGGTGCCCGTCGGTGGGGACGACTTCCGCGTCCTCGAGACCGGCATCGCGGATCTTTGCAGCCAGCCACTCTGCGGCGGCCACAACATCGTCCGCGCGGCTACCGTCCGTGCTAACACTCGGGATGCGCAGGAACTCCGTCAGCTCGGCTTCGTAGCGCTCGCGGTTATCAGTTACGTACTTCGTGGTATCAGTCACGGCTGTATCCCTCGTGTCGGTCACGTTTCGCGATTGATTGAGTTCGGGGCCGGCCACTGCGATCGCTGTGCGGCCGTCGGCAAGATAACGCGCTGGTTTGGGAAATGCCGGCCCTGGATCGCCGGCTTGCGACGCCGTGAGCCCGTTGCGATGCTCTGGCTGTCGCGCGCGACCGGTCACCCACGCGTCAGGAGACGATCCGAATGAAGTACGACGTTGTCGGCGATGCACACCAACGGGTCTGGTTGCTGGTGTTCGAGGCCGGCGACCGGGTGCTCGAGGGCATCCTGAGCTTCGCCGCGGAAGCCCAACTCCGCGCCGGCCGGGTGAGCGGGATCGGGGCCCTCTCGGAGGCCGAGATCGCCTTCTTCGATCGCGATTCCCGCCGTTACGAGGAGATCCCGGTGGGCGAGCAGGTCGAGGTGCTGGCCATGCTGGGGAACATCACCCTCGGGCCGGAGAGTGAGCGCCGCGCGCACTTGCACGTCACCCTCGGAAGGCGGGACGGCTCGACGCTGGGGGGGCACTTCATTAATGGCACAGTGTGGCCGACGCTGGAGCTGTTCGTGATTGAGATGACGTCCGAAGTTCGGCGCGTGCTGGATCTCGAGAGCGGGCTGCCGCTGTGTACTTTGGAGTAGCCCTTTACTTCTCAAAGTTGGTTTGAATAGTGGAAGGCCCCGTTCAGAGAGCGTTCGTAGACCTTTACGACAGCGCTTTGTTACTGGAGTCCGTGGCGGTGATGAGTTCGAGCGGGTCTGCGATGATCCCGAGGTCAGGCAGCGTCCGGAGGATGACCCAGCCGCGCACGAAGGGGCTGTCGAAGTGGTAGCCGTCCTGGTCGGCAACCACCAGATCTTTGCGGAGAGGCCCCTCGAGAGCGGCCAGAACCGATGAGGATGACGCGAGTGCGTAAGTCCTTCGAGTCTCGCTGGAGGTGAGGCGCCGTTCGCCGACGGCGATCGCGCGCAGGATATTCTGCTGAAGCGCTGTGAGGCGTCCCCACTCGGCCTGAATCTGGGGTGCCTCCTCGTCGATGACCCGTCTGAAGCCGGTCGCGACCTCCGACGTTCCAAGCTGCCCCGACCCGGCCGCGATCTCGAAGGAGGCCCGGGCTAGCTGGACGACGTCGCGTGTTCGTGGTCCGGCGGCCGTGAGAATGAGTCGGGTGGCTTCCGGGTCCACGCTCGGCCCGGCGGACTTCGCGCGCTCCTCGATCCAGCGCGCCATGTGGCCCGGATCGATGGGACCGAAGTGGAGAGCATCGAAGAGCTTGTAGAACGCACGGTCGGGGCCGATCATCTCGTTGATCACGCTCTCGCGGGACCCGGCCAGAACATAGCTCACGTTCTTGTGCTTTTGGATCACCCCTCGCAGGTGCCATTCGGCGTCCGTGCCCCCGAAGCGTCGAATCTCCTGGAACTCATCCAGCGCGACCCCGATCGTCTTCCGCTTTGCGGCGGCCAGATTCTCGATTGCATCGAGGACTTCACCCAGAGTTTCCCGCTGATCCTCCACCGGCAGGTCACGCTGCCTGGCGTCGAGGCTCACCCGGACGCCGCCAGTCCCGGTGTCGGCCGTCAGGGCGACTCCGACCGACAGTCCCTTGATCAGACCCGTGAGGACGTCGGGCCAGGTCGGGCCCAGCTCGGTGCTCACAGCCTGAAGCAGCCGGGTCGCCACGTCCGCCGCGTGCGTCGCCGTCGAGAGGTCCGCGATGATCGCCTTCCCCAGCTTGCGTCGCACGGTGGCGATGGACGCCTCGATCGCGGACGTCTTACCCATGCGGCGAGGCCCGATGACCAGCAGCTTGGACTGGGGCTCCATGAGTGCCCGGCTGATTCGATTCAGCTCAGGGGCACGATCGGTGAAGTACTCGCCTTCGACGATGCCACCGATCCGAAACGGGTTGCCCTGCTTTTCTGGCATGCGGCAGATACGTTGTATACGACCGAGCTATATACCTCGGTATTTGGTGAGTCGGTAGGTAGTGAGTTACTCGGCGCGGTAATGAGCGCGATTCCAGCTCAAGCTACGGTCCCGTAGCGGCTTGAGGCAATACGGAAGCAGGGCGGGGTGCGTCCGTACGCTCCAGAACCAGGCGCACGGCGCCCGCGAGCAGGCCCTGATCAGCGCGGCCGGCCCGATCGGCGGCATCGTCGATAGCGTCCACGATCGTTTCCCGGACGAGATCGAAGACACGCTCCGCGCTGAGGGGCTCGGCGCTCAGCATGAGTCGTGAAAAGGCCGAGGCGACGCCGCAGTTGGCGATGAAGTCCGCTGCCACGGCAAACTGACGATCGGCAATCTCCTCGAGCTGTGTATCGCCGGGTTCGGACGCCCAGAACGGGTGGTTGCTTCCGCTTATGATCGTGTGGACGCCGATTCCACTGAGGTCGTTGAGGCGGGCGGCAGTGATGGTTCCCGATGCCGCGGCGCTGACCAGAACATCAGCCGGGGTCTCCCAGAAAGCCTGCCGGGCTGCGTCCGACTCGGGCCCGCCGGCAACCGGCAGCTCATTGGAGGACTGCTGGCGCAGGAGATGCTCGATCTCGGTCAGCGGAATCCCGGCTGGAGCCACCAACCCGCCATTCAGGTCGACGAGGCCTACGATCGTGGCGCCCCACCGGGCCAGATAGAGCGCCGCGGAGCCGCCCACGCAACCGAACCCCTCGATGAGGACACGGGTACCTTCCACCGAATGTCCCTGGAGTTCCAGGAGCCGTTGCGCCGCCACAGCGACGCCGTAGCCGGTCACCAGGTCCACTACGCGATAGTTCTTGCCCTCGACGCCGTAGCCGCCCTCCACGAGAGTTGCCAGGCCCTCCCGCATCGTGGCCAACCTCTGCGTCAGCTCCTCACCGCGAAGCCCGAGGTGTCCCCGAACCACGCCCTCCTGCGGATGGCGGAGGCCGAGAGCCTGACAGTGGGACACGACCTCTCGAACATCGACGTTCAGATCTCCGCCGGTTCCGTAGCTCGTCGACAGATAGGGCTTGATCGCCCGGAACCAGCGGCCAAGGACCTCCTGCTTGCGGGGGTCGCGCGGATCGAAGTCGATACCGGACTTGGCTCCGCCTATTGGAGGCCCCGCGATCGAGAACTTCGACTCCATCACCTTGGCAAGAAACACCACTTCCTCGAGGCTGAGACCCGGGCGCATTCTCGTCCCGCCTCCCGCGGCGCCACCGTTGAGGCTGTTGCACACCAACCAGCCCCGCGCCTCGCTTTCGGGATCGTCCCAGGCTATGACCAGCTCGGGTCTCTTCTGGAGAAACCGGCTGTACGCCTCCCAGACCTCGTGGTCCTTGCTCAAGCCCTGCCTCCGCCCCGAGCACTCCGGGTCGACAGTTCATACATACGTATGAGCCGATCCCGCCCTTTCATCTGCTTCCGTCCAGTGTCTCGCTGGATACCCACGGGAAGCCTTTCACTGTGAGGCTTCCAACGCTTCCCACTTGTTCTGCGACCGATCCGTGTCCGGGAATTGGACGCCGGGATCCAGGCGCACCGCCTTCAGCGTTCCCGAGAAGGGTACGCTGCGGCTGACCTCCCGGGTACCGGCCCAGACCTCGACCGGCCACTGGACGGCCGTCACCTCTCCATCGGTGTTCTCGAGCTCCAAGTGCACCGGTAGGACCGCGCCGCCCAGGTTCGCGACGGTGACACGCACACTCCCGTCTTCTGCCTTCACCGACGTGATCGCCTGATCCAGCGTCACGGTCTGGTAGAACCAGGGCTGCCAGAACCAGTCGAGGTCCTGGGCGGCGGCCTTCTCCATGATGGCGAAGAAGTCCCACGGCATCGGGTGCTTGAAGGCCCAGGTCTCGGCGTATTCCGCATAAGCGGGGTCGAACGTCTCCGCTCCGATGATCGCCCGGAGCATGTGCATCAGGGTCCCCGGTTTCGAATAGGCCGCGATCGAGCGGCCGAAGCCGTTATCCACGTAGTCCGTGTGCTCCATGAGAGGAGCTTCGACGCCGGCCTCCGCCGCGCGCAGGTAGCCCATCATCGACCCCCGCCACGGATTCTCATCTCCGTAGTAATCCGCCCGGGCGAGAGACGTGTTGAAGGTCGTCAGACCCTCATCCATCCAGGCGTAGGCCGGCTCCGGAGAGCCCACCACCATCGGGAACCACTCGTGGCTGAACTCGTGGGCAAGCACCGAATAGAGCGGCACACCGGGGCGGGAGCGGCCGATGAACACCATCATCGGATACTCCATCCCGCCTCCTATTGGGCCGTAGACGGCGGTTGCGTGGGGGTAGGGGTAGGGCGTGATGTGGCGGCTGAAGAATGCAACCGAATGCGCCGAGAACGCGGCTGCCTCGGACCAGTGCTGAAGGGCCGGATCGTAGAGCGCATTGATGCGGGCGCGGCCGATCTCTCCGCCGACCTCGGCTCCGGTCGCGTCCCATACGTAGCGATCGCCGGTAGCGAAGGCGAAGTCGCGCACATCAGCGGCGCGGAAGCGCCACGTCAGCCAACCGTTGGTGCCGGGCAGCGTTATGCCGCCGGCTTCGAGCTCTGCGGCCGAGACGACGGGGATCACCTCATCCGAAGCGGTCGCCGCCTCCAGTCGAGAAACGGTTGCGGCGGGCAGTACCTCCCGCCCGTTCTGCAGCTCTCCGGTGGCCGCGACGAGCCAGTCCTCCGGCATCGTGATCGAGACATCGAAGTCGCCGTACTCGAGGTAGAACTCTCCGTTGCCGAGGTATGGGTGCCAATCCCAGCCCTTGAGGTCGTCGTAGACGGCGATCTGTGGGTACCACTGGGCAACATTGAAGATGTGGTTGTCGATGTGGCCCATCCGAAAGGCGCCGTTGCCGGGCGGTACCGTGTACTCCCACTCGATCTCGACCTCGGCGCTCGCTCCGGGAAGAACCGGCTCAGGCAGGAAGATCCGGCCCACAGTGCCCCGGTAGAACCAACCTGGCGCGGTGCGTCGGCCGCGCAGTTGACTGGTTTCCAGCGGCTGGAGCTCCGTCCCGCCGCTCGAGGCACGCTTCAGGGTCATCCCACCCCAGAGCCGCACGGTCCGGTTTCGCTCTACACCCTCCGAGAAAACGTTCTGGTAGAGTCGGAAGACAAGAAACGCGAGCGTATCCGGAGAGTTGTTGTGGTAGCGGATGCGCTCGAGGCCGGTCAGCAGCGCCGTGGCGGGCTCGATCTTCACCTCGATCTCGTAGTCCACCCGCTGCTGCCAGTAGCTCGGACCTGGCCGTCCGTCGGCCGTCCGAGTGCCGTTCTCAACCGCATTGCGGTACCAGGCCGGCGGCTCAACCGGCTGATACACCGGGTAGTCGGCAATCAGGCCCGGCACTGCAGCATCCTGCGCGTGCAGGCTCTCAACGCCGGCCACGTAGCCGACTAGGACTGCGGCGCACGCGGCGAGAGCCCCATTAAATCGCGTTCTCATTATTCCCGTTCCCAGCTTGGTCGTGTTCTCGTTATGCCCGTTCCCAATCGGTCCAACGCAGGAGTGGGAGAAGTTGATGCCGTCCATCGTGCCGCCAGTCGACCGGCGGCCACGCCACCCGACCGAACGGCGCCATTCGGGAGACGCCGAGGCGTGCCACTCCTTCGGCCAACTCCTCGATATCGGCCTCACCCGCATATCCGACGGCTTGAATGTGACCGCTCAGGGACTCGAGCGCCGTCAGGAGATCCCCCACATCGGGTGTGGTGCAAAGCTGCACGACCCGGGGCAAGCTCGTGGTGTCGAGACGTGGCTCCGTATCAACCAGAACGGTCCAGCGAAGATCTGGCTCGCTGGCCAACAAGCTGCCAGTCGCCTTACGATCGAACTCTCGCTCGGCGCGCAGGTTCCGGATTGCGATTGCTTCCGCTGCGGCGAGCTCGGGCGGTGGCTGTCGCTCCGTCTCCTCTTCGAGGCCGCGCGCCAGCAGCGCCGCGAAGGCCTCGACATCCCCCCCGACGACGAATACGAGTCGCGGGGACACGCATCCCTGTTGTTCATAGGCGCACACATCCCTGGCGAGCCGGCGGGCCGCCTCGAGGTCGCGGTCGGCGTGGTCGAGGACGACTCCGATCCCAACCCGTGGTCCGTACACCAGCAGCTCGGTGCCGCTCGGGAGTGCGGCCCGCACCGCTTCCACCGCGTCCGGGCCACCGTAGACGACGGCGAGGTCGGAGCGTCGGCTCCAGGCCGACCACTCGGCGCTGACCGGCTCGGATGGCCACCAGCTTACGGCGATCGTTTGACCGAGGAGCGGGACTTCTTCGCTCAGCAGGCGCGCAAACAGGGCAGGGAGGAAGGGCTCGTCGCTCGCGGCTTTGCAGAGGACTCCGGATCGGGCCAGCAGTCCTCGAATGATCGCGGTCACGCCGACGCCGGGGACGTTGGACGACAGTACCTGGAGGAGTAGCGGGTGACCCAGCGCGCGCCGCACGCGCGAATCATCGGCGTCGTCGGCAACGAAACCATCGAGAGCTCGCGGATTCTGGAGCTCTGCGTGCAACAAACGATTGAGCGCGTCCAGTGTCCAGCTTTGCCTCGCCGCGTCCAGCGTCTCTCGCACCAGCTCGGACGGCCAGCC
>JBFILW010000029.1:0-19700 GCA_041612005.1 Gemmatimonadota bacterium | reverse complement strand
GGCGACCTGCCCCCGGCGTACGAATTTCTGCGCGGTGATCTGACGATACACGGAGCTCACGAGTCTGCGGGCCGCGAAGCGATCGAGTCCGCTGACCTCGTGCTCGTCCTGGACACCTCGGAGCCCTCGCGGCTCGCTTCTCTCGCGCCGCGGCTCATTGGCAAGTCAGTCGCCGTGATCGACCATCACCCGCCGATGCCGGGTGCCCTCGGATCTCCGTCCGTTATTGATCCGAGTGCCTGTGCAACCGGCGAGCTCGTGTACGACCTGATCGCGCTCGAAGGGGACCGGCTCGGCACTGAGCAGGCGGAGGCGCTGTATGCTGCCATCGTCACGGACACCGGCAGCTTCCGGTTTTCGAACACCTCGCCTCGAGCGCACGAGATTGCCGCCATGCTCATCCGCGCCGGCGCCGATCCGGAGCGCATGTATCAGCACCTGTTCGCGCAGCTCACACCTCAACGCCTCGACCTCGTGAAGAGGGCTCTCGCATCGCTGCGGACCGATCCCGACCTCCCTGTCGCCTGGGTAAGCCTGTCATACGCCGACGTCGCCGCTTCGGGCGCTCCGGCGGACGATATGGAGGGAATCGTCGACTACGCCCGCCGCCTTCGCGGCGTGGAAGTTGCGATTCTCCTGAGGGAGCTAGGGGACGGGCGGACTAAGGTATCGCTCCGCTCGAACGGCGACGTGAACGTCGCCCGCATAGCGAGAGAGTTTGGCGGAGGCGGTCATGACAAGGCCGCTGGAGCGCTCGTCGAGCGGCCTCTCGCGGAGACCGAGGTAGCTGTCGTGAAGGCGGTCAAGGCGACGCTCCAGGCGTGAGCCGGGCTTGAAGGGCCGAGAGGCGCCGCATATCTTCTCGTTGTCCTGCCCTTGCTCCGCCGAGGTGGTGGAGTGTCTCCGCGTCAAACCGGATTCGGGAGGGGCGATGTACGCTGCGAACGGCAACGGCTCAGGGAACGGACGGGGATCGGGGAACGGGACGACGAGCATCTCAGCACAACTTGCCGAACGCCTCAGGCACCTCGGTGAGGCGATTCCACCTTCCGAGATCGCCGAATTGTGGATCTTCCCGCCCATGGTTGAGCTGGAGAATTCGAGCGAGTTCTTCATCTTCACACGCTTCTTCAACGGCAAGGGCCGACGTGTGTACAGTGCCGGTCTGAGCGGAATCGCGGAAGGCGAGCCGATCGCGGTCGACGACCAGGAGATCCTCGAGCACGGCAGCGTGCCACACGACCGGATTCCGAGACTGGTCGAGCGCTTTCAGCGCCGGTTGGGCGAGAATCGCGAACCCTGGCACCTGATCATCGAGGGCTGCGAGGAGCGCTGGGCCACCCTGTTTCCGGACGAGGGAAGCTCGGGCGAGCTCGTCTCCGGGGCCGTGACCATAATCGCGGCCGAGAACTGATACGCCAGCGCCGATACGGCGCGCACCCCGCCGAATCGTTCGCCCCCGTCACATTGTCCGCCGTGACGGGGGCGACTAGCTTTCCGGCCATGAGAGTACAAGACACCGAATCGACCCGGCTCCTGCGTGATACCCTGACCGCGTCCGGCCACCGTTTCACCTCGCAGCGCGCCGAGGTATTCCGAGCCCTCTCCGACTCGGCATCGCACCCGACAGCCGACGAGATATTCACAGTGGTGCGGGTGACGATCCCGGACATCAGCCTCGCCACCGTCTACAAGGCGCTCGAGACGCTGGTCAGCTGCGGGCTGGCGCGGAAGCTGTTCTGCGGCACCGGACCAGCGCGCTACGATCACCGAACCGATCCCCATCACCACGCCCGCTGCGTATCGTGTGGTGCCGTACTCGACGTCGAGGGAAGTCATCGCGACGAACTCATCGATTCCGTCGGTGAGACGGATGGCTTTGAAGTGCTGGACTACCGGCTGGAGCTCATCGGCTACTGCCGAAATTGTCGAAACTGACGAGGACGGACAAAGCGGCCACGAGCCTCCGACCCGGAAACCACCCACCCCCGGCAGGAGTATCGACGTGATCTCAGGAGAGGGCCTCGTGCCCCAAAAGATGTTCCTGACCTCAGGTGTCGGAATTCACCGGGAACGCCTGAGCTCGTTCGAAATGGCTCTTCGAGACGCCCGCATCGCCAGCTACAACCTGGTGCACGTCTCCTCGATTTTCCCGGCGCGTTGCGAGCTGGTCGATCCGGAAGAAGGTGTCGGACTTCTCACTCCCGGGCAGATCGTATTCTCTGTCATGGCGCGCAGCGAAACGAACGAGCCCAGCCGACTCATCGCGGCCAGCATCGGGCTGGCGACCCCGAAGGACCCGGGCCAGTTCGGGTACTTGTCGGAACACCACGGTTTCGGGGAGGATGAGGAGCAGGCGGGGAATTACGCGGAGGATCTGGCCGCCAGCATGCTGGCGACCGTCCTCGGGATCCCGTTCGATCCGGATGGCGCGTGGGACTCGCAGCGGGAGGTGTGGCGGATGTCCGGTAAGATCGTGCGCACCATGAACATCACGAGAGCCGTCGAAGGGCCGGAAGACGGCCGATGGGCCACGGTCGTCGCCGTGGCGATCTTCTGCGGGTGAGCAGCGGGCCTCCACCCGGTCTGGACCGGCTGGAGTGGGCTCCGCCTTGTAATTTCCTCGGTCTGGACGCCCCGGACGCCACCTGGGATCGCTCGACGGCGGTGATCCTGCCGATCCCGTACGAGGCGACGACGAGCTGGGGCACCGGAACGCGGTACGGTCCGGCCGCCATCCTCGACGCGTCGCAGTACGTCGAGCTCTACGATGACGAGCTGGACGCCGAGCCGTTTCGCCACGGTGTCTGCACCCTGCCCGGTATAGAGCTTACGCACGAGGGGCCCGAGGCGGCAGTCGCACAGCTGCGTGACCTGTATGACAGCCTTCTCGGCATGTCCGGCGAGAGGTTCGTGATCGGACTCGGCGGCGAACACTCGATCAGCAGCGCCCCGGCCACGGCCTGGGTGGATCGCCTCGGTGACGAGCTCTCGATCCTGCAGGTCGACGCCCATTCGGACCTTCGCTCCGACTACCACGGGACGCGGTGGAGTCACGCGTCGGTCATGCGTCGCATCCTGGACCGGACGAACAACATCGTGGCGGTCGGCATTCGCTCACTGACCGTCGAGGAGTCCGCGCTGATCCGCGAACGCGAGATCGTGACCGTGTTCGCGGAGGAGTTGCGGCGGCCGGGTTGGGTGGAGCGGGCCGTCGAGTCGCTGCGGCCGAACGTGTACATCACGTTCGACGTCGACTTCTTCGATCCATCTGTGATTCCGGGGACGGGGACTCCGGAACCCGGCGGCGGCGACTGGTGGCAGGCCCTGGATCTGCTGCGGGCCGTGTTCGCGCAGCGGAACGTGGTGGGGGCGGATGTTGTTGAACTGGCACCGAGCCAGGATGACCTGGCCAGCCCCATGACGACGGCGAAGCTGGTATACAAGCTGATCGGCTATCACACCGCACGCTGAACGGATTCGATGGAAACACTGGCCCCCGGCATCGCGGTCGCTTTCCTGGCGGGCCTCCTCTCGTTTCTGTCTCCGTGCGTGTTGCCGCTGGTGCCGTCCTACATCTCGTTCGTAACCGGTGTCGGGCTCGAGGAGCTCGAGCAAGGAGAGGCCGCCGTGCGCCGGACCGCGCTCGTGCATTCGCTCCTCTTCGTGTTCGGCTTCAGCATCATGTTCATGATGCTGGGCATCTCGTTCACCGCGCTTGGCCGGCTGCTGTTCGAGAATCAGATCTGGATCGCCCGCATCGGTGGTGTGATCGTGATCCTGTTCGGACTCCATCTACTCGGCGTCACCCCGCTTCGTTTCCTCAACCGCGAGCGACGGGTACACCTGCAGAACAAGCCGATCGGCTACCTGGGGACGGTGCTGGTCGGCATCACGTTTGCAGCCGGATGGACGCCGTGCATCGGCCCCATTCTGGGCGGGATTCTGACCTACGCCGGTACGCGGCAGGACGTATTCGACGGTCTGCGCCTGCTCGGTGCGTACTCCCTCGGTCTCGCGGTGCCGTTCGTGCTCGCAGCGGTTGCGCTCTCCCGATTCCTTGGCGCCTATCGGAGATTCCGCCGCTACATCCCGTGGGTCGAGCGCGCCAGCGGTGTGCTGCTCATCGTGGTGGGGCTGCTGCTCGTGAGCGGAAAGTTCACGGCGCTCGCCGGTGCGGCGGCGAGACTGACACCGCAGTTCATTCTGGAGCGAATCTGATCCGGGTTGTCAGCGGCCTGCTAGACGGGGGTACCGACCTGCTCCAACTCTTCGACCAGCAGCTGACGCTCGAGCAGCCGCGCGTAGACGCCGCCCACTCCGAGGAGCTCCGAGTGTGTGCCGCGTTCAACGATCCTGCCATCATCGAGGACGAGGATGAGGTCGGCGTTGCGGACTGCGGATACCCGGTGTGAGATAATGATCGAGGTTCGCGCGGCCATGTAGTCCTGGAGTCCCGAGAGGATCGCCGTCTCGGTCACAGCGTCGACCGCTGCAAGCGCGTCATCGAGAAGCAGGATCGGCGTATCGCGCCACAGCGCGCGGGCCAGCGTCGCCCGCTGCTTCTGCCCTCCCGACAAATTCACTCCCCGCTCGCCGAGCAGCGTATCAATCCCGTCGGGGAGGAGGGGCAACGTCCCGCGGAGCTGCGCGATGTCGATCGCCCGGTCCAGGCGCTCGACATCGGTGCCGTTACGAGAGAGCTCGATATTGCGTCGCAACTTCATGCTGAACAGGAAAGGCTCCTGCGGAACGACAGACACTGCTTCGCGAAGCTGCTCGAGGGTCAGCTCGCGCACATCGACGCCGTCGATCGATACGCGACCGCGGGTCACGTCGTACAGTCGCGGAATGAGCCGCACCAGCGACGTCTTGCCGCTGGCCGTCGCACCCACCACGGCGACCGTCTGGCCGGGCTCTATCCGGAATGAGACGTCCTCCAACACCCACCGCTCCGTGTTCGGATACCGGAACCACACGTTTTCGAACTTCACCGCGCCCTGGAATTCCGCGAGCAGGATCGGCTGCTCGGGGTCGAGGATCGTCGGCTCGGTCGAGAGAAGCGCGTTGATCCGTCCCATCGAGGCGGCGCCGCGCTGGAAGAGGTTGGTTACCCAGCCGATCGCGATCATCGGCCAGCTGAGAAGCGTCAGGTAGAACCCGAACGCGACGAAGTCGCCAATCGTGATCTGGCCCTGGATCACCTGCCGACCACCGAGCCACAGAACGACCACCGCACCGAGGCCGCTGAGGAAGATCAGACTCGGGAAGAACGCCCCCCACACGCGAGCCAGGCTCATGCTCCGGGCCATGTACTCCTCATTCAGCTCCGCGAACGCCTGTGTCTGGGGCTCCTCCTGGGTGTACGCCTTAACGATCCGGATCCCGGCCAGGTTCTCCTGCGCGAAGTTGGAGAGCTCGCTGAACTGGCTCTGGATTCGCTCGAAGCGGCCATGTATCTCCTTGCCGAAGTAGATCACGGCCGGCGGGAGGGCCAGCAGCGGAATCATCGCGAAGAGAGTGAGGGTGGGATCGATCCAGATCATCAGCCCCAGCGCCAGCACCGACACTGTCGCCGTGTTCACCATGTACATGATAGCGGGTCCGGCCACCATTCGTACGGCGAGCACGTCGTTGGTCAGACGGCTCATGAGATCGCCCGTCCGCCATTCATCATAGAACTGCGGCGGCAACCGCAGTAGGTGTCCGAAGAGATCAGCGCGCACGTCCCGCTCGATCTTCCGGCTGATACCGTTCAGGAGCTCGCGCATTCCGTACCGACAGATACCCGCGAGGAGGGCAACCAGTACGATGAGGGCGGCGTACGTCAGGATCAGGTCCGAGCGGAGTTCCTCGGTCAGGGAGTCGATGGCTACCTTGAGCAGGTACGGCCCAGCGATCGTGAAGAGATTGCTGATCACGACCAGCAGCAGCCCAAACCCGATCCCGACCCGGTAGGGTCGGAAGTAGGGCAGTAGCGTGCGAAGGTGCCTCATGACGCGAGGCCTTCTTCGCGGTCAGGGATTTGCTTACAATTCATCCGTGTTTCGCACGCGGTCGGCTCGCTGGCGGCCAAAATGGAGACGGCAAGCTACGCCGGCCTGATAGACAGTTCAACGTTGGTGGAGAAGTTGTATCAATGAACACGAAAAAAGTTCTCACATTCGGGTTGGTCAGTTTGTTCGCGATCGTGCCAGCCGCCTGCGGCGGCGACTCCGCTGACGATCAGGCGGCACTGGACCGCGAGATGGACCTCGCAATGGGCGCGGACTCGGCGGGCGCCCAGTTGGCGGACGTTCCGGAGGGGGACCCAGATCCTGAGCCGACGCCCGATGCGGCCAAAGCCCCCGATCCTGAGCCGGCGCGAACTCCGCGGCCCCGACCCACTCCACAGCCCGAGCGTCAGGAGCCTGCGGAGGCGCCGGCCCAGCCGACGCCCCAGCCCGGGTACGAGATGGTGGGAGTCTCGGCCGGGACGCGCCTGGTCGTCACACTCAATCAGGACCTGAGCACGAAGACCAACCAGGTCGGTGACGTGTGGAGCGGCACCGTGCAGCAGCCGATTACCGACGGCCGGCGTGTAATCATTCCGGCCGGAGCCCGAGTGATCGGCGAGGTGACAGCCGTGCAGCAGTCGAAGGGGAGCGGTCAAGCCGCGATTCTCAAGCTGAGCGTCGACGAGCTGTCACTGGACGGCCAGACGTACGCGATGGCTGGTAGTATCGTGGAGGCCAATCCCACCACCAAAGGGCGCCGGAGCACGGGTGAGAAGGCGGCCACGATCGGTGGTGGCGCTGCGCTGGGCGGGATCATCGGCCGCGTGATCGGCGGTGGCGCCGCGGGTACCGTGATCGGCGCCGCGGTGGGAGCGGCGGCCGGAACGGCGATCACCATGGGCACCGAGGACGTGGACGCGGTCCTCGCCCAGGGTTCGGAGATGACCGTTCAGGTCGACGAAGACCTCCAGGTCCGCTGGGACCAGTAACTCCTAGGGAAGCGGGCCCTCCCGATCCTGAGCGAGGGCCCGACTGTCCCCCCGCGGGTCTGCGCCGCTACGGCGCGTCCCGTCGGCCCCGATGTAGATCGACTCGACGTTACCCGAGGTTCCCTTCCGCTCCGACACCTCGTGACCGCGACGCTCGAGCTCGTCGACAACCTCCGGATCCAGGCCTCTATTCTCGTATCGAATCAGATCCGGGAGGTTTTGGTGGTGGAATCGTGGTGCATTTACGGAGGTCTGCACCGGGAGGCCGAAGTCGATGTGGTTGGTCACGATCTGGAAAATCGTCGTGATGATCGTCGACCCACCGGGCGTCCCGGTGATGAGCTCGGTTTGTCCGAGTGGGTTCACCACGATCGTCGGGGTCATCGCCGACAGCATGCGCTTCCCCGGCGCGATTGCGTTCGCCTCGCCCTGAACGAGTCCGTACGCGTTCGGCACGCCCGGCTTCGAGGTGAAGTCGTCCATCTCGTTGTTGAGCAGGAAGCCGGCGCCACGCACCACCACCGACGACCCGAAGCCCCCGTTGATTGTCGTCGTCACGGCGACGGCGTTCCCCAGCCCATCGATGACGGAGTAGTGTGTGGTTTCAGTCGACTCGACGGGCACCCGGTTGAACTCCTCGGAGGATGAGGCCTGCCGCATGTCGATTGAAGCGGCCAGCGAGTCCGCGTACGCCTGGCTCAGCAACCGCTCGACCGGCATGTCCACGAAGTCGGGGTCTCCCAGGTAGTAGTTGCGGTCTGCGTATGCCCGGCGCATCGCCTCGACGGCGAGATGGATCGCGTCCGCGCTGTGCCACCCCAGTTCCCTGAGCTCAAAAGCTTCCACGATGTTGAGCATCTGGGCCATCGTGATGCCGCCGGATGAGGGAGGCGGCATCGATATGATCTGAAACCCCCGGTACTCCACCTCGATCGGTGCCCGCCACTTGGCTTCGTACGCGGCCATGTCATCGGTCGTGATGAGACCGCCACCGCGCCGCATCTCGGCAGCAACCGAGTCGGCGATCCAGCCGCGATAAAATGCGTCCGGGCCCGAGTCGGCGATCGCCTGCAGCGAGCGGGCGAGGTCGGGCTGTCGGAACAAGGATCCGACAGCCGGTGGTTTTCCTCCGGGAAGAAAGACCGCGGCGCTGGACGGGAACATCGCCAACTTCTCGGCCTTGTTGGCCACGGATGCGCTGAAGTAGGGGCTGACGAGAAAGCCGTTCCGGGCGAGGCGAACCGCAGGTTCCAGGAGCCGGGGCCAGGGGAGGGTCGCGAAGCGGTCATACGCCGCCTTCATCCCGGCCACTGATCCCGGAACGCCCGCTGCCAGGTGGCCGGTCCAGCTTTCCGTCGTGACCTGTCCGTCGGCGTCGATGTACATGTCGGCCATCGCGGCGCCCGGCGCCCGCTCGCGGAAGTCGAGGGCGGCCCGCGTGTCGTCGGCCAGGCGGACGATCATGAAGCCACCGCCGCCGATGTTGCCCGCCTCGGGATTCACGACCGCGAGCGCAAATTGGATCGCGATGGCGGCGTCGACCGCATTTCCTCCCGCATCGAGGATCTCGATTCCGGCAGCCGAAGCGAGCGTGTCGGTGGTGACCACCACGCCGGAGTGGCCCTCGACCGGAGCCTGCTCGGAGGAATACCGCCACGTGGTCGGAAACGCGACAAGTTCGTCCGTTGCCGGCTGGGCCGCGAGGCACGCCGGCGCCGGCGATAGGACGGCAAGGGTGACCAGCAGGGCGAGTCCGAGAGCGGGACGCCGCACGATCCGGGTTCGGGTCAGATTGTGTGCCGGCATGAGGCTCGTTTAGCTTGAGGACTGCGCACGAAACGTCGTATGCTCCGGGTGGCGCCGGCCAGTCCGGCCACCGAGCTCGAAATGTACCTCCGGCCGCTGAGAGGGCCAACCGCCGAACACATGGATTCCGGGTACCGAAACGGGTCGCTGGGCGACGATCGGGCGACGGAGGCCCGCAATCCCCGCACGCTGACCATTGACCGGAGCGATCCACTCGAGATCGTTCGACTCATCCAGGCCGAGGATCGTGAGGTCCCGCTCGCGGTGGCCGAAGAGGCCGAGGCGATCGCGGAGCTGATCGAAAACGTGACGCGGCGCCTGAGGAGCGGTGGCCGGCTCTTCTACGTCGGCGCCGGTACGAGCGGTCGCCTCGGCGTTCTCGATGCCTCCGAGTGTCCGCCAACCTTCGGGACCGATCCAACGCTCGTCCAGGGCCGCATCGCCGGCGGTCTTGAAGCGCTAGTCCGCAGCAAGGAAGGCGCGGAGGATGACCGGAGCGCGGGCAGGGCCGTGATCGAGGAGGCCAACATCGGGCCACGTGACTTCGTGCTCGGGATCGCGACTTCGGGCACGACGCCGTACGTGCAGGCGGCGGTCGAAGAGGCGGCCACGCGCGGCGCCGGCACCGGCTTCCTGAGCTGCAGCGAGCCGCCTGCGCCCGTGCGCGACGTAGCCGACGTGTTGGTGACGCCGATCGTCGGTCCGGAGGTGATCGCCGGCTCCACCCGCATGAAGGCCGGCACCGCGACTAAGCTCGTGCTCAACACACTCTCGACCGGCGTGATGATCCGCATGGGCAAGGTCTATACGAACCTGATGGTCGACCTTCGCGCCGTGAGCCTGAAGCTGGTCGATCGCAGCATCCGGATCGTGGCCGCCGTGTGCTCGATTCCCCGCGAAGAGGCGAGACAGCTTCTGCTGCGGTCGGGTGGATCGGCGAAGACCGCGATCGCGATGGGGACGGTCGGTTTCCCTCGAGCCCTGACCGAGCGCGCGCTCGACGCCTGCGACGGATTTCTGGATGCGACGCTGGAGAGATTCGGAGGAAAAGAGGTTCTGCCGTACTACGGGCTCTACCCGGACGAGTTCACGCCGGAGGAGGCACAGGCGCTTCTCGCGCGCCTCGCGGAGGCCCCTGCGGCGCTGCGGGGGGCGGTCGAAGAAGACGCCGGGCGTCCGGCATCCGCCGGTAGCCGGCCGCTCGAAGGACGCTGGCCACCGGCCAGTCAGGTTGCCCATCTGGTCGAATTCGAGCGTGCCTCCATTCGGGAGCGGGCACACGCGCTCGCCTCGGGCTCGGAGACGGATGCGGCCGAGCCGCTGTCCTTCTCCGACTGGCAACCGAGCGACCCGCCGCCGGGAGCTGAGGGGCCTCTCTCGGAGCTGCTCGATCTCTTCGCGCGTGAACGCGCGAATACGGTCGCAGCTGTGGCAGCCGACCTCGACACCGCCTTTCGCCGCCGCGTGCGGCTGGGAGACGAGGAAATCAACGGCTATCAATTCCTGCGCGGCATCGCCCAACACGACGACGCCCATATGCTCCGTATCCGCGAGCGCGTCCACCCGGCTCTCTACGGGGCAAGCTGAGTGGCGCTTTATGCCGGCGTCATGTCCGGCACGTCACTGGACGGGATCGACGTGGCGCTGGTGCAGTTCGAGGGCGACGCCGAGTGTCCGTCAGCCAGCGACGTTATCGACTTTCACACCGAGACGTATGCCGAGGATCTGCGCGAGCGATTGAGAGAGGCGGCCGAAGGGCAAGGGGGCGGCGCCGGTGATCTTTGTGCTCTCAACTTCGAGCTCGGACGCCTGACGGCCGACGCGGTAGAGACGGCTTGCACCCGGGCCGGTGTGTCGCCCTCCGATTTGGAGGCGGTTGGCAGCCACGGCCACACCGTATGGCATGAGCCGCCCGGTGATCAGCCGGGCGCCACGCTCCAGATCGGCGAGGCAGCGGTGCTCGCCGAGCGGCTACGCGTTCCGGTGGTTGCCGACTTCCGGGTGCGGGACGTGGCAGCCGGGGGCCATGGCGCACCTCTGACTGCCTACTTCGACTGGCTCCTCATCTCGAGTGCGGACGCCGCCCGCGCTGTTCAGAACATCGGTGGGATGGCGAACATTACGGCGCTCCCCGCCAAGGAGTCGCCGGAGTCGCCGATCGCCTTCGATACCGGACCGGGGGTCGCGCTCATCGACGCGGCGGCGCGCGCGCTGACCGGCGGTGAATGCGAGTTCGACGAGGATGGCAGGATGGCAGCGGCCGGACAGGTGGTTCCCGATGCGCTCGCCGAGTGGCTGCGTGACCCGTTCTTCGCCGCGCCGCCGCCCCGCACGACGGGACGCGAACGGTTCGGCTCGCCGCCGCTCCTCGAGTGGCTCGGGCGCCATTCGATTCTCGCCGCCACTGACCTGATGGCGACGATTACGGAGCTCACGGCCCGCTCGATCGCGGACGCATTTCGCTGGGTGCCGTTCTCCATCGAGGAGGTCTACCTGTGTGGCGGCGGCGCCCGCAATGCGGCGCTGCGGGAGCGTCTGGAGATACTGCTGGACCCGCGTCCGGTCCGACTCCTGGAGACGCTGGGTTGGAACGGAGACGCGCGTGAGGCAGCCGCCTTCGCTCTCCTGGCCCGCCAGCACCTGCTCGGTTTTCCGGCATCGGCGCCCTGGGCAACCGGCGCCTCCGGCCCCCGCGTGCTCGGCAAGCTGATACCGGCGTGAACGAAGTCGGGCGCCTGTTCTTGGAGGCTCTCCGCTTCGATCAGGAGGGTCCCGAGGCGCTGGACCGGAGAGCTCGGCGTGCTCTTGAGCTCGGCGTCGGTGGCTTCCTGATGTTCGGGGGCGAGGCGGAGATGGTGGCCGCCATTGTCGATCGATTGCGCGGTGCGGCCGGTCGCGATCTCTGGTTCGCCGCCGACCTCGAGCGCGGCCCGGGCCAGCAGTTTGCCGGGACGCCGACCCTCCCTCCGCCGGCCGGCCTCTCCGCCCACCCCGCCGCCGAAGAGGCGACCCGGAAGGCTGGCGCGGTCACCGGTCGAGTGGCCAGGGAGCTGGGCATCAACTGGGCGCTGGCGCCCGTCCTCGATCTCGACGTCGAGCCGGACAACCCGATCGTCGCCACGCGCAGCTTCGGATCGGATCCGGACCGGGTCGGCCGCCTCGGTGCGATCTGGATCGAGGCCTGCCAGGCCGAGGGCACGGCCGCCTGCGCCAAGCACTTTCCGGGTCACGGCCGCAGCGTGACCGATTCCCACATCGGCCTCCCGCGCATCGAGGCTTCGCGTCAGGATCTGCTCGCCGAACTGGAGCCCTTCCGCGCGGTGGCGGATGACGTGGCGGCGATCATGACCGCACACGTCGCTTTTCCGGCGCTGGGCGGCGATGGTCCGGCCACGCTGGAGACCGCAATCCTGCGTCAGCTCCTGCGCGACTCCATTGGCTTTCGCGGACTGGTGGTGACCGACGCTCTCATCATGGGCGGATTCGGGGGGCAGCGCGATGACGCTCTCGTGGTGCGCGCGATCGAGGCTGGTTGTGACGTCCTTCTTTACCCGGCGGATCTGGAGTCTTCAGTCCGCGCCGTCAGACACGCCGTGCGTGGCGATGAGGAGCTGAACCGACGGGTCCAGGACTCGATCTCCCGCAGCCTGGCCGTGTGTGCCGCCTACAGCGCTCCCGCTGCCGATATCGACTCGGCCGCCGGCTCTGACGCGGCGGTCAGTCCGGGCGCGAGCGCTGAGACTGCGATCGACTTGGCCACCCGCTGCGTGCGGGGCGACCCGGAGCCGGCGCGGCGGTCACTTGATCGCGAACTACCGGTCGCGGTGCGGCTCGTGTCCGACGACCGACGGCCGCCGGGGCTGCCGCCCCTCGGCGAGGCGTTCAAAGACGAGCTCGAGCGACTGGGATGGCCCCTCGTCGCCGCCGGTGATTCGGACGGGAGCCGGCAGCAGCGGATTGTGCTGCTGGAGGCGACCCCTCAAGGCTGGAAGGGACGCGCCGGATTGTCGCGCGAAGCCCTCGAATCCGTCCAATCGGAACTCGCGGCGGCGCGCTCGGCAGAACTGGGTGTCTACCTCGTTGTGCTCGGACACGCCAGGCTGCTCGACTGCTTGCCCGGGCCCGCCGCCTGCGCCTGGGCGGCCGAGCCAGTGATGGAGCGTGCCGCGGCCCGCTGGCTCGACGGAGCAACGCGGTGAGCGGAGCCGACTGGGCAGTCGTGATGGCGTACCTGGTCGTCACGCTCGCCGTTGGCGCCTGGCTGTCCCGCCGAGCCAGCGGCGGACTGGTCGACTTCTTCGTCAGCGGCCGCTCGCTTCCGTGGTGGTTGGCCGGGACATCGATGGCCGCCACGACCTTCAGTGTCGATACGCCTCTTTACGTCACGGGGCTGGTGGCTCGACGCGGGATCGCCGGGAACTGGGAGTGGTGGGCCTTTGCCGTCTCCCACCTCATGCTGATCTACATCTTCGCGCGCCTGTGGCGGCGGGCCACCGTGGTGACGGACGTGGAGCTCACCGAGTTGCGCTACGGCGGCAACCCGGCCGCGGTGCTGCGTGGCACGCGCGCGTTTCTGTTTGCCGTGCCGATCAACTGCATCGCGATCGGCTATGTGATGCTGGCGATGCGGAAGGTGATCGAGGCGCTCGGCCTGTTCTCGGGCCTTCCCGGTTGGCTCCCGGGCGATGCGCGTCTGTGGGCGGTCGTCGTGCTCTGCCTCTTCGTGCTGATCTACGCCGGACTGGCGGGCCTGTGGGGTGTGGTGGCGACCGATTTCTTCCAGTTCGTGCTCGCCATGGGCGGCGCCATCCTCGTCGCCTGGTTCGCGGTCTCCGACATCGGCGGACTGGCCGAGCTCAAGCGGCAGCTGGTGGCTGCGGGACAGTCCGACACACTCCGCGTGGTGCCTCGTCCCGGCTCGCCGGATTTGCCGATGGGCACTTTTCTCGCATATCTGGGCATACAGTGGTGGGCTTTCCGGCGCTCGGACGGCGGAGGAGAGTTCGTGCAGAGGTTGTCGGCCTGCCGGGATGAGCGTGAGGCGGAACGGGCGGCGTGGCTGTTCAACGTCCTTCACTACGTGGTGCGCTCCTGGCCCTGGATCATCGCCGCGCTCGCCGCGATGGTCATCTTTCCGAACCTCGCCGATCCGGAGCAGGGCTACCCGCTCCTCATGCTCCGCTACTTGCCGACCGGAATCCTCGGGCTCGCCGTGGCGTCTTTCGTCGCGGCCTTCATGTCCACCGTGTCGACGCAGATCAACTGGGGCGCGAGCTACATCGTGAACGACCTCTACGCGCGCTTCGTCGACCCGGATGCCAGCGACCACAGGCTGGTGACGGTGGGGCGGTTGGCCTCGGTCGCCATCGTCGCGTTCGCGGGGCTCGCCGCCTTTTACGCTCAGGATATCGGAACCGTGTTCCGGTTCATGATTGCGATCGGAACCGGTCCCGGCGCGGTGCTCATCCTGCGCTGGTTCTGGTCGCGCGTGAACGCATGGGCGGAGCTGGCCGCCATGCTCGCCGGTTTCGCGATCGCGCTTCTCTCATATCTTCCGGCGTGGGCGGGCATGGGCTTCGGGCTCAGGCTCGCGGTCACCGCCGCCGGCTCGACCCTTGTCTGGGTGCCTGTCATGTTCTTTACCGCGCCCGAGCGGGACTCGACGCTGATTGCGTTCTACAAGAGAGTGCGGCCGGGCGGTCCAGGCTGGAACCGGATCCGAGCCGCCGCGGGTGTGCCTCCGGCCAGCAGGCTGTCGGACGACGTGCAACGCACCGTATGGGCCGGCCTGCTGTTGTTCGGCGCTATGTTCGCGGTCGGTGGAGCCTTCCTCCTAGAGTGGCGCATGGCGACGATGTCAGCGGTGGTCGGCGCCGTCGGCGCGGTGGGGCTCCTGGTGAGCAGCAAGAGGGCCGCCGCCGCTCCGGTCGGCCCATGACAGATCGAACGGGACGAGGGAAGGTGCAAAAGAGCCTGCTATTCGGAATCGCACTGGTCACCGCGGCGTGCGCGTCGAGCGGCGGACCGCTGGCCGGCGGCGCCCCGGGGACGGGAAGCGGGGCGAGCGGCACCTCGGCCGCCCTGCCGCCGGTGCCCCAGGTCACGGGCCCGCTCGTGCCGTACGTCGAGTATCCGGACTCGCTGCAGACAATCGCGGCTCGAGACTCCAACTTCCTGTTCGGCAGCGTTGGCTCCGGCGATGCCACTCTGCTCATCAACGGACAGTTCGTGCCGGTTCAGCCGAACGGGGCGTTCTTGGCCTGGCTGCCGATACCGGAGGCGGAGGCCGGCGACACCGCTTTCTACCGGATCCGGGTGCGACGCGGTGAGGAGGTGCGCACCCATTCGCACCCGATCCTCCTGTGGCGTCCGTACGAAGGGGAGGGCGCCGTTTGGCTGGATAGCGCAGGGTACCGCGAGCCGGCCGAACGCTGGGCGCTGCCGGATGAGGGCCTCGAGTTCAGCGTGCGCGCGGCTCCGGGTCTCGATATCCACCTCGACGCCACCGCCGCCCGATACCCGATGCGGGAAGGACCGAAGGCGGGAACCTACAGCGCCTGGGTCGAGGCAGCCGCGCTGCGCCGGGCCGCCTGCGACGAACGCTGCGGTCCAGTCGGCGGCCTCGACTCGTTGTCTCTGCGACTCGTCGCCGCCGATACAGACGATAGTACCGTCATCCGGTTCGAGCTTCCGCTCCGGGTTCTGGTTCACGACTCGCTGCCGGTCGTCGAGCTGATCGAGCCTGTCGACAGCATCCACGGAAACAACGGCATCATCGTCGGCCGCCCGCTTCCCTCCGGGACGTTTCACTGGCGGTTTCCTGCCGGCACCCGAGCGGAAGTCGACGGGCGCCTGGGTGAGCGGCTCCGTCTGCGGCTGTCCCCGGGCCTAACGAGCTGGGTGCGGTCCGAGGACGCGAATTTCCTCGCGCCCGATACGCCGCGGCCGCGAGGCACGGTAGGCAACCTGCGGTTCCGGATCGAGTCGGACCGCATCGCGCTCGGTATTCCGCTCGCAGCGCCGCTGCCGCTGCGGGTCAGCGAGCCGGCCCCGGACCTGCTCGTCCTGACCCTGTACGGGGCGATCGGAAACACGGAGCGCATTTCGTACGGTCCGACCGATCCGCTGCTCCGCGCTGTCGACTGGGTCCAGCATCCCGGGGAACGATTCGAGCTCCACATCCGGCTCGCCGAGCCCATTTGGGGCTACCGGGTCGGCTACGACCCGAGCGACGTCGCGGCGGCGGTTCTGACGCTCGAGATCCGCCGCCCTCCGGCGATCGATCCCCGTCGCCCGCTCGCCGGCCGACGCATTGCAGTCGACCCGGGCCATCCCGGCGCGGGTGCACACGGACCGACCGGCTACTACGAGGGTGACGCCAACCTGGGGATCGCGCGACAGCTGGTCGCGTTGCTCAGCGCCGAAGGGGCCGAGCCGATTCTAATCCGGGCTGACACGTTTCCGCTCGGCCTCTACGAGCGCACCGGCCGGGCGATCGACGAGCGTGCGGAGCTATTCGTGTCGATCCACAACAATGCCCTTCCCGATGGTGTGCGGCCGTTCGGTCGAGAGGGGACGAGCACCTACTACTTCCATCCCCACTCGCGCGATCTGGCCGCAGCGCTCCAGTCAGGTATGCTCGGCAGCATGGGCCTGCGAGATCTGGGCTACTTCTGGGGAGACCTGGCCGTCGCCCGCATGTCCTGGATGCCGTCGGCGCTGACCGAGGGAGCGTTCATGATGATGCCGGAGCATGAAGCGGCACTGAAGACGCCACAGTTCCAGCGCGCGTACGCGGTCGGCGTCCTCGATGGTCTCCGTGCCTTTCTAACCGCCCGGGCTGGGGGCCGGAGCGAGTGATCCCCGACGATCTCGCGACCCGGCCCTCGCCGACCGTTCCTACGAGCGCCTGGGTGGCTCCCGGTGCGGACGTGATCGGCGACGTTACGCTCGGCGAGCACGTGAGCATCTGGTATCAGTGCGTTTTGCGCGGCGACATCGCCCCGATCAGGATCGGCGCGGGAACGAACATCCAGGACCTCACGATGGTGCACGTGGACGTGGACACTCCGGCGCTCATCGGCGCCCGCGTCGGCGTCGGGCACCGGGCGATCATTCACGGCTGCACGATCGAGGACGATTGCCTCATCGGCATGGGCGCGATCGTGCTCTCGCACGCGGTGATCGGGACGGGGTCGGTGGTGGCCGCCGGCGCCATCGTGCTCGAGGGAACGGAGATACCGCCCCGCTCCCTGGTCGTGGGGGTACCCGCCAGGGTACTCCGCGAGGTCGATGAATCCCTCCGCGGACGAATCCGCGACACGGTCGAGCACTACCGAGCGCTGAAGGACGGTCACCGAGCCGGCCGCTGGACCGATTTCGTCGGGAGCTAAGCGCCGGACCGCACGCCGAGCGGCCCATCTCGACACTTTTTAAAAAAACCGCATTTCACTGCCTGTCCGCCCTTGACCTACAATATATCGTGGTGTTACGATTTGCTCACCCCAAGATGTTGGGGTCAGGGTGGAAAACCCCGTGCAAAGGTCGTGGAAAACTCCTTGCGTCAGCGGACATTACAGCACCTCCCCCGTTCCGGCTGACGCACACCAAATGCAGAGCAGTGTAGTACCTGGTGCCGACTCGCGTCGGCGCGGCCGGCTTGTCGGCGGTTGGGTGGAAATGTGGGAAAGTGGAATCGACAGGTAGGGCACCGGTGTCGCCGGTGAGGTCGTCGGGATCGGAAGAGATGAGGGGCGAAGGACCCGCGGTGAGCTGATCTCCGGAATGAGATCGAGAGCGATAGATCTGGATTGAACGAAGGGCAAACGGACCCCTCAACGTATGAGGTCGGGAATGACACCTGACGTGGTGGCGGCGGAACTCACACGAGACCTGGATTCCCCCCCGGCGCATCTGCCGGAACCGGACATGTCGGATAACGCGCGCACTGTGCTGGCGAGGCGGTATCTGAAGAAGAGCGATGACGGCGAGCCGATCGAGACGTCACGGGACATGTTCTGGCGCGTAGCCCGGGTGATCGCGCAGCAGGACGCCAAACACGGCGCCACCATGGACGATGTCGCGCGTACGGCCGAGACCTTTTACAACCTGATGGCCGGTGGCGTGTTCGAGCCCAACAGCCCGACGCTGATGAACGCCGGGCGTCCCCTCGGCCAGCTCAGCGCCTGCTTCGTGTTGCCCGTGCCCGACAGCCTGACCGGGATCTACGAGACGCTCAAAGACATGGCGCTGATCCACCAGTCGGGTGGCGGTACCGGCTTCGGTTTCAGCCGACTCCGTCCGATGGGTGATGTAGTCAAGTCCACCAGCGGAGTAGCCAGCGGTCCGGTCAGCTTCATGGAGGTCTACGACGCCTCGACCGAGGCCGTGAAGCAGGGAGGCACGCGCCGCGGGGCCAACATGGGGATTCTCCGCGTCGATCATCCGGACATTCTCAATTTCATCGACTGCAAAGAAGACAAGAACAAGATCACCAACTTCAACATCTCGGTCGCGGCCACCGATGCGTTCATGGAGGCCGTCGAGCGGGATGGCTCCTACGACCTCATCAGTCCGCGCAATGGCGAGGTCTGCGGACAGCTCAAGGCCCGGGAGGTGTTCGACAAGGTGGTCTATGGCGCGTGGCGCAACGGCGAGCCGGGCGTGTTCTTCATCGATGAGGCCAATCGGTACAATCCCGTTCCCCATCTGGGCTCGTACGAGGCGACGAATCCGTGCGGCGAGCAGCCGCTTCTCGCCTACGACGTGTGCAATCTGGGTTCGATCAACGTCGGCAGGTTCGTGGCCGAGGGACGCATCGATTGGGACGGTCTGCGCCATGCCGTGCACGCCGCGACCCACTTCCTCGACAACGTGATCGACGCCAACCAGTACCCGCTGGAGCAGATCGACGATCTGTCCAAGCGCATCCGCCGTATCGGGCTCGGAATCATGGGCTGGGCCGACATGCTCGTCGCCCTCGGCGAGCCATACGGCATGCCGCGTTCGATCGAGCTCGGTCGGGAGCTGATGCGTTTCGTGGACGAGGAGGCAAAGGCGGCCTCGGAGCGACTCGCAGGCTACCGCGGCGTGTTTCCGGAGTGGGAACGGTCGATCTGGGGTCCGGACGCCACCTGCGCGCGCGACGCGCACGGCAGCCGTATTCGTCCGATGCGTCGTCTGCGCAACTGCAACCTGACGACGGTAGCTCCAACTGGCACGATCTCGATCATCGCGAACTGCTCGAGCGGTATCGAGCCGCTGTTCGCCGTCGCCTTCATGCGAAATCAGGCCGGCGTGCTGATGCCGGACGTGAATCCCGAGTTCGTGCGTCAGGCGATGGAGGGCGGCTGGTACTCTGACGAGCTGATGCGGCGAATCGCCGACGAAGGTCACATCGAATTCGACGAGATCCCCGAGGAAGTGCGCTGGGTGTTTGTCACCGCGCACGACGTCACGCCGGAGCAGCACATCCGGATGCAGGCGGCCTTTCAGCAGCACACGGACTCGGCGATTTCGAAGACGTGCAACTTCTCGCACGAGGCGACCGAAGAAGACGTCCGGCAGATCTACGACCTCGCCTTCAAGCTGAAGTGCAAGGGCGTGACAGTGTACAGGGACGGTTCCCGGGACGCGCAGGTACTGTCGACCGGCAGCACGGCCCGCAAGGTCCAGGAAGAAGCGGGCGAGGGCGGGGGCGCCGAGGAGGCCGGGACGGAAGCGGCGCTCGCGTTCGAGCCGGTTGTCAACGAGGAGCTGGCCGCGGACCTGGCGCAGGCACTCGAGCGAATCAGCGAGCTCGAGGCGGAGGGCGAGGAACAGCAGGCAAAGATCAGCCAGCTCGAGGGCGGTATGCTGAAGCAGCCGCTGATCCGCGGTCGCCCCGCAATGCTGCGCGGCGTCACGCGGC
>JBFILW010000028.1:0-20032 GCA_041612005.1 Gemmatimonadota bacterium | reverse complement strand
GGCACCACGTCCATGTGGCCGGACAACACGAGGCCGGGCCGGGTATCCGCGCCGTCGCGGTCGAGTGCCCGGCCGAATGTGATGCAGAGATTGGCCTTGGTCTCGTCGGCCGAGAGGACGCGTTCGACCCGGACGCCGGGCCCATCCAGGTAGTCGCAGATAAAGTCCGCGATCGGGAGGTTGCTGTTCCGGCTCGTCGAGTCGAAGGCGACGAGACGGTCCAATAGCTCGACATCGTTCAGCAGTGTGGTCATGGGGCGGAATATCGCGGCCACGACTCCGGCTCGAAAGCTAGCGCGGGTACCGATGACGACCTAGCCTGTGACGGCATGACTCCATGGGTGACTCGCATCATCTTCGCCAACGTGGCGATGTTCATCCTCGCGCCACC
The DNA here is from genome assembly GCA_041612005.1 of Gemmatimonadota bacterium. Lineage (GTDB taxonomy): Bacteria > Gemmatimonadota > Gemmatimonadetes > Palauibacterales > Palauibacteraceae > JBFILW01. The sequence continues at coordinate 19,641 of JBFILW010000028.1, read as the reverse complement.
CGGCTCGCGGCTTTCCTGGGAGTTGCTGCTGGTCCCGGCGCTGGTGCCGGTGCGCCCCTGGACACCGATCACGTACATGTTCCTGCATGGCGGCTTCATCCACCTCCTGTTCAACATGCTGGCGCTCTTTTTCTTCGGCCCCCGCCTCGAAGTCCGTCTCGGAGGCCGAAATTTTCTCGCTTTGTATTTCATCAGCGGCATCATGGGCGCGACGCTGTCCTTCATGTTCACGCCTCAGGCCTACATCGTGGGCGCATCCGGTGCGGTGTTCGGGGTCCTGTTGGCGTATGCGCGCTACTGGCCCCGTCACACGGTCCTGATCTGGGGCATCCTGCCTGTCGAGGCCCGCTGGCTGGTGATCGGATTCACCGTGCTATCGCTGGCCAGCGGGTTTCGGGGGGTCGCGACGGGAGCGGGCGATGGCGTGGCCCACTTTGCACACCTGGGAGGCTTTCTGGGCGGCTACCTCTACCTCAGGTGGATGGAATGGCGCTCGCCAGCGCGGCGGTTTCAGAAGAAGGCCAAGGCTCCGCTGGAACGCTCGCGACCGGTGGGAAGCGGGGATCTCAAGAAGTGGTCCGAGATCCGTTCCGAAGACCTGCACCCCGTGAACCGCGAGGAGTACAGCCGCATTCTCGAGAAGATCGACGCAACCGGGGTGTCGAGCCTCTCCGCCTCCGAACGGGCCTTCCTCGATCGTTTCAGTCCGGGGTGACGCTCAGCCGGCCAGGTCGTGCTGCACCGCGTACCGGATCAGCTCGGCGTTGTTGCTCAGCTGCATCTTCTGGAGGATGCGTGTCCTGTAGGTGCTGATCGTCTTGGGGCTCAGCTCCAGCTCTCCCGCGATGTCCTTGACGCTGAGCGCTCGTCCCAACATGCAGAAGACCTGGTACTCGCGGTCGGACAGCATCTCGTGCGACGGTCTTTCCGCCCCGGGCTCGAGCTCGAATGCCAGTCGCTCCGCCAGCGAGCGGGTGACGTAGCGGCCGCCCGCGTGCACGCGCCGTATCGCCGCGGTGAGTTCCTCTGGCGATCGATCCTTGGTCAGGTAGCCCACGGCCCCGAAGCGCAGCGCGCGTACCGCGTAATGGTCCTCCGGGTGCACGCTCAAGACCAGGATCTTGAGGTCCGGGTGCGAGGCCCGGAGCTGACGCATCGTCTCCAGAAAGCCGGGTCCGGGCATCGTGACGTCCAGGAGCAATACGTCCACCACGTCCAGAGCCGGGTGACCGACCAGCTCATCGGCGCCGGTCGCCTCCCCGACCAGTTGCATGTCCGAGCATTCGGCGAGAATACGCTTCAGGCCCTCGCGTACGATCGTATGGTCGTCGGCGATCAGCAGTCGAATCGAGGTCGTTGTTGTGTCAAGCACCTGAAGGCTCCAGTGGTATGCTGAGGTTCACGGCTGTTCCGCCACTGTCGAGGCGTTCGATACTAACGAGTCCACCGCAGACGCGGGCGCGCTCATACATTCCGGTCAGGCCGACCGAGTCGTGGCTCTCGATCTGATCGTCGGTGATTCCGAGGCCGTCGTCGTGCACACGCATGCGAAGATCGCCGTCTTCCACCCAGAGCCGTGCGTGCGCTCGGGCGGCTCTGGCATGGCGGGTGATGTTGGTGGCGGCTTCCTGCAGGATTCGATACGCAGCCGTGGCGCACTGCGGGTTCAACTCGTAGCCGTCGACCTGCCCGTCGATGCTCCACTCGATTCCTGTCATCTTGCTCAGGTCGGCCAGATACGCTTCGGCAGCGGCTTCGAGCCCGAGGTCGTCGAGGCTCGCCGGCCGCAGGCGCTTGGTCAGGTCGCGCACACTCTCGAGTGCATCGGCGATGAGGCGCAGCGCATGCCCGGCGCGCTCGCCGAGCTCGTCGTCGGGGGACAGTCTGTCCTTCAACCAGGCCACGTCGAGCCGCAAACCGGTGAGCGTCTGGCCGAGCTGGTCGTGGATCTCCCGTGAAATGAACGCCCGTTCCTCCTCCCGAATCGTGTGCAGATGGTCGGTGAATCGCCGCAGCCGTTCCGTGGACTCGCGGGCCTCCGACTCCATTTGCAGCCGGTCGGTGACGTCCCGGCTGTTCACGACCAGCGCGAAGACCTCGCCGTCGCGCATGATCGGCCCCACGCGTGACTCGAACGTGAGGGTCGTACCATCCAGATCGTATTCGTTCACGTAGTTGTCGGGTCGGCCGGTCGAGAGGACTCGCTCGAAGCATTCGCGCATGCGGGCCCGAAACCGCGGGGGCACCCAGTCGTAGACCGCCGATCCGATCACTTCAGCGGTCTTGAGGTTGGGTGGGGTACGGTTGACGAAGACGATCCGTGCCTCCCGGTCGAGCATCATGATGTAGTCGGGCGCGCTTTGGGTGATCGAGCGGACCTGCTCACCCGAAAACCGAAGAGCCTCCTCGACTCGCTTTCGTTCCGTGATATCCTCGGCCAGGCCGGCGAGGCGGTACACCTCGCCCGCTTCGTTGCGGATCGGAAAGCCGCGGTCGCGGATCCAGCGGACGGACCCGTCCGGACGGCGGACGCGGTAGGTTTCGTCAAAGCGCCCGTTCACGGCGTCGTTCTCCCAAGCCTCCACGATCCTCGGTCGATCCTCCGGGTGGATGGCGTCGACCCAGTCGTGCGGGTGCTCATACAGCTCCTCGACCGTTCGGCCCCATACGGTCTCGTACATCGGACTCGCGTAGACGACTCTGTTGTCCCTCAGATCCGTGAGCCAGAACACCTCGTGGATATGCTCGGCGAGCTGCTGGAACGCTTCCTGGGCATCGCGCTGTGAGTCAACGGCGCCGCGCAGCGCTTCGGAGACGCTCTCCACCGCCGCGGCATCTGCCTCCGCCGCTCCCGGCGCGGGGCCGCTCACTTCCTCCCGACGTGCTCGAGACAACTTCCATCCCATCTAGCTTCTGCTCCTTGGCGCGGTTCGAGCAGCCGCGCGATGACGGCGGCTCTTGGTAATAGATGCACGAAACGGCCGAAATCTTACAACTTGTTACACATAAACCTACAAAGATGCCGCCGGCGGGGCGCTGAAGCGGGGCGCGCCGGCGTCGACGTAGTTCTCCGGACTTCGCGACAGCGAAGCGGGAGTCGTTCGAGTCGCTGTTCATGTTTCATTCACGCAGTCTGGCTACGGCTGGTCGAATTGTCAAGTATTTGTCTAACTAAATGATAGACACACAATAGACAACAGTTCGTTTTTCGGTTCGGGACGGACAACAGGGTGGGTCGTTCCGGCGCCCGGCCGGGCCTTTCGTGTAAGTCTGTGTCCTACACAGCCGCCGGCCCGGTCTCCGGGACTGCCTCGCCGCGGAACCGAACGGGCAGCACCACCACGAACGTCGTCCCTTCGCCGGGCTGGCTCTGCACGTCGATCCGTCCGCCGTGCTCCTCGACGATGCGGAGGGAGATCGGCAGCCCCAGACCCATTCCGACCCCCTCGGACTTGGTGGTGAAGCCCGGCTTGAAGATGCTCTCCACCTTCTCCTCCTGAATACCGGGGCCCGAGTCCGAAATCGCGACCGAGACTTCACCGCCCTCTTCACGGCTTCGGAGTCTGATCGTACCCTTGCCCTCAATCGCCTGACAGGCGTTGAGGAGGATATTGAGGAGCACCTGATTGATCTGAGCCGGATGGCATTCGATGCGCGGAATATCGCCGAGGTCCCTCTCGATCGTGATCCGGTTCTTGATCTCGTGCCGGAGCAGAGTCAACGCGTCCGCCAGTGCCTGGTTGACGTCGTAGGCCTGCGGATCCTCGGTCTCACCGCAGCCAAACGCGCGCAGCGTTCTTACCTGGCCGGTGATCCGCTCGAGTGCCAACTCATCGACTTCCACGATGCCGGATATCGCTCCCGCCAGCTTTGCCACCTGCGGAATCTCGTCATCCGTGACCCTGCCGTCCGACAGGACCGCTTCCAGCTTGTCCACCACCCGCCGCAGCATGTCGCGGTTGCTGCGAATGGCGCCGAGCGGCGTGCTGATCTCGTGCGTGACGCCTGCGACAAGAGTTCCGAGTGATACCAGCCGCGCGGCCCCAATGAGCTCTTCCTTGGCGCCACGAGTCTCTTCCCGCGCGGCCTCGATCTCGGCACGGCCCCGACGGCAGGCCCGAGCATACCAGAGCGTCATGCCGGCCAGCGCCACGAGCACCGCGGCGAGAATGATCAGAAGGCCCGTGTGAAACAGCATCGCCTACACGAAGGTCTTGATCAGCCGTTGCCGGATATCGGACAGACTGTCATGGGCAGTCTCGAGGGCATTCACTTTCTCGCCGAGGTCGCGGAACAGTTTGGTGCGCTCGATCGCATTCCGGATGATGAGCAGGAAGTGGTCGTTGTCCCACGGCTTCTCGAGGTAGTGATAGAGGCCCACTTCGTTGATCGCGCGAATCGCGTTCTGTTTGTCGGCGTAACCCGTGAGCAGGATACGGGTGACCTCCGGCTTCTGGTCGCGAACTTCCCGCAGGAATTGGATTCCATCCATTTCCGGCATGAGGAAATCTGCCACCACCACATCCACCGGCGACCCGTTTAGACGCACGAGCGCCTCATGAGGCGCGTTGAACGTCTCGACGTGATAGGAGGTCTCCAGGCCCAGGAACGCCTCGAGCGCGTTGGTCACCATTGACTCATCGTCCACGATGAACACCGTGGGCGTGTAATCCCCGTTCTCGAGTTTATCGTCCGACATGATCACCGTTCGAGTTTGACACTGATCTCAGTTCCTGCCTGCTTGTAACGTAGCGATCAGGCCACCAGGTTCCGAACCCTGCGGGCCAGCCCCTGCAGCAATCCACGCACGAGCTCTTGGTGGTCGGCCAGCAGGTCGTAGAAGTCGTCGCGCCCGATACGCAGGAGCTGGGAGGGCTCGGTAGCCGTCGCTTCGATGAGACTCGGTGAATCGTCGATCAACGACCAGGTACCGAACGGATTGCCTTCACCGGCTTCGAGCACCGTCTCTCCGAATCGCTTCAGCTCCACCTGGCCGCGGATCACAACATAGAGGGCGTCTGCCGGGTCATCTTGGCGCAGAAGGACGGCTCCCTTCTCGGTGCTCATCTCTTCGGCGATCGAGGCGAGCAGCGCCAGGTCCGAGCTTCGCGCGTCCGCCAGCAGGTCGACGCGCTGCAGCAGGAATACCTTTTCGATCAGGTTCATGTTCGTTCCCCCCGGCTCAGGGCTTTCTACACGGTCAGCTGGGGTTCGCTCCAACGGAGCAGCTTGCAGCGCCGGGTCTTCATCAAGCTCGACCAGCACCTGGCGGGCGCAGGCCGCGATCCACGAATCGGACCCGGTCGCCAACCGCCCGAGTGTTTCCCGGAGCCCGGGTCCCCCCGGAAGCGACGCGTCCCTCACCAGCGCGGGCTCCACCGATCGGAAGAGGTCTCGGTCCAGCAGTTGCTCCATGTACTCCAGAGCGTTGGCGACGGCAGCCGGCCCCCCGTTCTCCAGCGTGAGGAGGACGCGCCGCATTCCCGCTGGTGGGAAGCGGAGGATCAGCAGATCCACCACCCGCGCTCTCGCCTCTTCCCAGCCTTCATCCACGCCCTGCGCGAGCAGCCTTGTCGCCGGCGTGTCGATGGCAGCCCTGGCGAGATCACTTCGGGCCGCGGCCAGCTCCCGCGCCCGCTCCACCTCCCGGTCCAGCACCGGCCGCACCTTGGTCCACTCGAACGAGAGAGATCTGTCGCGCTCGCCAAGCCGATCCAGGGCACGAAGCGCCCGCCGGTAGACGAGGCGATCACATTCGGGCCGGCCGATGGCTGCCATCAGGGCATCCACTGCCGACTGATCGGGAATCCCGGCAAGCACGGTCGGGATCGATCGGCGTACGGTCAACCCGACGCTCGGATCGGACAAGTGTTTGGAGAGTATGCCGACAACGAGGCTCCCTTGCCGCTCCAGTGCCTCACGGGCCGCCTCGCGGACGGACGGACGACCGAGGGCGGCGACGATTCCCGGCAGCAGCTCACGATCCCCGAGGATCCCGGCGCTCCGAATCGCGGCCGCAGCCACCAGCGGATCGGGATCATCCAAAAGCCTGGCCAGAAGCTCGTCGATCCGTCGATCGTTCCCAAGGCTGGCCGCCGCCAGCCCCACCTCCAGCCGCGCCCCGGCATCCCCCTCCCGCGCCGCATCGATGCGGTCCGCGATGTACTCCGGCCCGATCATGCCGAGCGCGCCTTCCCCGATGTCCACGTCGGCGACCCACGAGAGAGCCGCTGTGCGGACCGCAGCGTCGTCGCTCGCCAGCAGCTCCCTCATGGTGGAGCTCCAGTCATCCGGGTGGGCGCTGTAGAGCGCCGCGACCGCCGCCTCTCTCACGGAGATGTCGGGGTCCGATACGAGTCCGCGGACGCGAGGCTCGTCCATCTCGTCAGGATGGAGCGCCAGGTTGGCCAGGGCCCGAGCGCGGATGTCCGGTTCAGGGTGACCGAGCAGTGAATGGAGTTCTTCGGCCAGCGGGCGCACGCTCGCCGAGTCGATCTGATCCAGCAGGTCGAGGGCGAAGGCCGCCTGTCTCGTGTCACCACTTGCCAACGCGTCCCGCACGAGCGGGAGCGTGCTGGCGTCCGCGATCGTCGCGAACACGCCGTCGAGGCTGGCAAAGCGACCCCGGATCGCCTGCGCCAGAGTTCTCACGTACTCACGGCGAACGGCGAGGGTCACAGCGAGCCACACCGCTGCCAGCCCGGCCGCCACGAAACCCACGCGCCGGTAATCGATGAGCGAGATGCTGACGAAGATGACGCCGGCCGAAAGGACTTTGCCCAGCCCCTTCTCCACCGCCATGTCGATGTACGCCTTGGCTTTGAGCTTGATCTCATCAGCGACCGGGATGAAAAGGATCTCGCGACCGGTCCGCTCGGTCGTGTAGCGGAGGCTGGCCTCGCCCGCCTTGGCCACGACCGCGGCGCTCAGCCCCCATGTCAGCGCAAGCCCGATGTTCGCTCCCAGCATGAAGACGGGGAGCACCACGAAGATCACGCCGACTCCCCAGCGCCGGAGTGCCGGCCGCAGGCCGACGAGGGCGACGAGGGGGATCCACTGAGTGGCCGCGTTGAACTTGCCCTGGAAGGCGCTGACCGAGTTGAGCGACTCGAAGGACTCCTTGGTGATCGTGTTGAACTGGTAGTCGAGAAGTTGCTTCGTCACCACTGTCAGCAGAACGGCGGCCGCGATCAGTCTCACGTGCGGGTTGGAGAGGATTGTGCGCAGGTCGCCGGCCGAGATCTTGTCCCGGGCTCGCCGGTGGTCGGGTCGTACGGGCCGCTGATCCGCCGCAGTCCACACGAACGGCACCGCGGCCGCGAAGAGCATCACGAGCCCGGCTCCGATCAACAGCAGGTTGGGAGTTCCGACGCTCTGGGCGAGGAACCCGGTGATCGCCCCACCCGTGACGGCGCCGAGCGAAGCGCCGGCGATCACAAGCGGATAGAGGCGCTTGGCGTCGCGCGAGTTGAACAGGAGCTGCGCGGCGATGAACATCTGCGTGACCATGACGGCGGAGAAGATGTCGGCCCAACCGTAGAACACGACGCCGAACAGCGCGCTCCCCTCGCGATACAGGAGGCGGAAAACAACGAAGTTGATCGCGAAAAAGGCGCCGACGCCCGAGATGAGCCAGCGCCACTCGAAGCGGTCGGCCAGGAAGTTGTAGACCGGAACGACCAGCACGACGACGGCGCTGACCGCATACACCTTGTAGAATTCCGAGTCCGCCAGACCGTCGAGCGCAAACGCGTTCTTGATCGGACGCAGCATCCCCACGGTCGTCACGACCAGGTAAAGGAGCCCGGTCATGGAGAGGAGCCGGCCGAGCTCTTCTCGCCGCACCTGGAACAGATCGGCGACGAAGCGGCGCAACGCGCGCAATCAGCTCTCCGCTGCGACCCCGGCCAGGTCCAGCATCGGAATCGCGACGCCCAGCTCCCGCGCCGCCTCGATGGCTTCCGGGTAGCCGGCGTCCGCGTGCCGAGCGACACCCATCCCCGGATCGGTAGTCAACACACGCTCCAGTCGACGGGCGGCTTCCGGCGTGCCGTCCGCCACGATCACCTGGCCGGCATGCTGGGCGAACCCGATGCCGACGCCGCCGCCATGGTGGAAGCTCACCCACGTCGCGCCCCCGACGGCGTTGATCAGTGCGTTGAGGATCGGCCAGTCGGAAACCGCATCCGTTCCATCGAGCATCGCCTCGGTCTCGCGATTTGGGCTGGCGACAGAGCCCGAGTCGAGGTGGTCGCGGCCGATCACGATTGGCGCGCTAACGATTCCATCCGCGACCATCTGATTGAACCGCAGCCCGGCTCGGGCACGTTCGCCGTAGCCGAGCCAGCAGATTCGCGACGGCAGGCCCTGGAAGTGGACTTTCTCTCGCGCCATGCGAAGCCAGCGGTGCAGGTGCTCGTCGTCGGGAAACAGCTCCATGATCGCCTCGTCCGTGCGATATATGTCCTCCGGATCACCCGAGAGGGCCACCCAGCGGAAGGGGCCCTTGCCGAGGCAGAAAAGTGGACGGATGAAGGCCGGCACGAAGCCTGGGAAATCGTATGCGTTCCGCACCCCGACCTCCAGAGCACGCTGGCGCAGGTTGTTGCCGTAGTCGAAGACCACGGCACCGCGCTCTTGGAACGCGAGCATGGCCTCGACGTGTCGCCCCATCGAGGCGTACGAGCGATTGGAGTACTCATCCGGATCCTGGCGGCGCAGAGCCTCGGCCCGCTCGACGTCGAGACCGACCGGCACGTACATGAGCACGTCGTGCGCCGGCGTCTGATCGGTCACCACGTCCGGGGTCGTGCCCAAGCGCACCAGCTCCGGAAGGACGTCCGCCGCGTTACCGATTAGAGCCACCGACGTGGGCTCGCCCGCCTCGACCGCCTGCTGGACGAGAGCGAGAGCCGCTTCGAGAGAGTCGACCACTTCGTCGACATACCCGTGCTCCTGGCGCCTGTAGGCTCGCGTCGGGTCGACCTCGACGACCAGGGCGACGCCCTCGTTCATGGTCACGGCCAGCGGCTGGGCGCCGCCCATTCCGCCGAGGCCGGCGGTGAGGACGAACCTCCCGCGAAGGCTGTCCCAGCCCTGCTGTGCGGCCAGTGCGCCGAGCGTCTCGTACGTCCCCTGCAGGATCCCCTGTGTCCCGATGTAGATCCAACTTCCGGCCGTCATCTGCCCGAACATGATGAGCCCGCGCGCCGCCAGCTCATCGAAGTGCTCCTGAGTGGCCCAGTGCGGCACGAGGTTGGAGTTGGCGATCAGCACACGAGGAGCGTCAGTGTGGCTCTTGAACACCGCCACCGGCTTCCCCGACTGCACGAGCAGTGTCTCATCGTTCTCCAGCTCGCGCAGCGAGCGCAGGATGGCGTCGAAGCAGTCCCAGTCTCGCGCGGCCTGTCCGCGCCCGCCGTAAACCACCAGCTGCTCCGGGTGCTCCGCCACCTCCGGATCCAGGTTGTTCTGGATCATCCGGTAGGCGGCTTCCTGCAGCCAGCCCTTGCACGTCAACTCCGTCCCACGCGGGGCCCGAACGGTTCGGGTCATCGAATGCTTCCTCGCTGAGGTTCCGCTGTTTGGTCGCCCCGGTCAGACGACTGTCCGACCGCGCTTGATCACGCGATGGACCGCATTGCCACCCAACCGGTACGCCACGTCCTCGGTTGTCGGGACGTCCCAGATCTGAAGGTCGGCCAGCAATCCCGGCACGAGCGCTCCGCGATCCTCGACGCCGATGGCCCGCGCCCCGCCCACCGTCGCTGCCAGCACGGCCTCCTCGACAGACAGCCCGCAGGAGCGACAGGCAAACACCACCACCAGCTGCATGGATTCCACCCAGCAGCCGGGGCAGAGATCGGAGGCGATCGCGATGGTCATACCTTCGTCGATCATAGCGCGGGCGTCGAACGGACGCGGGTGGCGAACCGCGAAGTCGAGGACCGGTGTCACCACTCCGATGACCCCGGCCTCCGCGAGCTCACGCATGGCTGGACGCTGCGTGTAGTTGAGGTGGTCGGCCGACACGACGCCCAGCTCGGCGGCGAGCCGGGCACCGCCAAGGTCCGAGTACTGGTCGGTGTGGATCTTCGCCTCGAGCCCCGCGTCGATGCCCGCCTCGAGAATGCGCCGGGACTGCTCCACGTCGTAATAGCCCTCGTCGAGGAACACGTCGCAGAATCGGGCAAGCTCGTTGCGCGCGACCTCGGGGATCATCTCCCCGATGACTTCCTCCACATACGTCTCGTTAGGGATATCGGCCGGGAAGGCATGCGCGCCGAGGAAGGTGCTCACCACATCGACCGGCTGGTCTGCCTGCAGTCGCCGGTTCACTTCGAGCATGCGAAGCTCGTCCGCCGCGCGCAGGCCATAGCCGCTCTTGCTCTCGACCGTGGTCGTGCCGTACCGGAGCATCGTGTCCAGGCGGATGCTGGCCGATTCGACCAGGTCTTCCGTGGAGGCGGCGCGCGTCATGGCCACGGACGCCTGGATTCCGGTCGGGATGCCGAGCGCCATGACTTCGTGTCGCGAGCGCGTCAGACGAGCGGCGTACTCCCGCACCCGGGAGCCACCGAATACGAGATGCGTGTGGCTGTCGATGAACCCTGGTGCCACGACCTTGCCGCTGGCGTCGACCGTCTCGGCTCCCGATACGTCGATCGCCGCTCGCACCTCCGCGTCCGGCCCGGCGGCCAGGATCCGCTCGCCCGCGATCGCCACCGACCCGCCAGCCACACGACCGAGCGGGTCGTCGCCGGTCGGCACGCAGGTGACCAGCTCCGCCGCGTCGTGCACGAACAGGGTTGCGGTATTCACCTCACCTGTGCGTCCGGGCCCGCGGGTTGCCCTCCCGCCGCTTCCAACAGGGCGCCGGATGCGATCGCAGCCGCCAGCACTTCGATGTCCGGCGTCAACTCACGGTCGGCCTCGACGAACGCGACCCGCTCCCGGATGCGCGCGTGAACTGCCGCCGTGGTTGGAGCAAGTCTCGCCGGTCCGTCCTCGCGCAGGTCGATGCCCTGCGATGCCGCCAGTAGCTCGATCGCGATCACGTAGCGCACATTGTCCACGAGCTCGCGGCAATGCCGGGCGCCGTTGGCGCCCATGCTCACGTGGTCGTCCTGGTTCGCGCTGCTCGGGATCGAGTCGACACTGTCGGGATGGGCCAGTGTCTTGTTGTCCGAGACCAACGCCGCCGCCGTGTACTGGGCTACCATGAGACCGCTGTTCAGGCCCGGATCGGCGATCAGCATCGGGGGCAACCCACCGCTCAGCTCCGGCGTCAACAACCGGAACACCCGCCGCTCCGCGATGCTGGCTGCCTCCGCGATGGCGATCCCGAGAATGTCGAGCCACATCGCCGGACCCTGCCCGTGGAAATTCCCACCCTGCAAGGCCCGTCCGTCATCGGTGAGGTCCGGAAAGATGAGCGGGTTGTCCGACGCGGCGTTGATCGCGTTCGTGAAGCATCCCCTCAGGAAAGCCACGACGTCGTGAATCGGTCCGAGCACCTGAGGCGTACAGCGGACGCTGTACGCGTCCTGGACGCGCGTGGATTCCGCATCGATCAAGCGGCTGCCCTCGAGCAGGCTCCGCAGGTTGGCGGCCGCGCGGATCTGTCCGGGCTGTCTGTTGGCCTCGTGGAGCGCCGGATGAAGCGCGTCCGACTTCGCCATCAGGGCTTCCATGCTGAGCGCCGCGCTGATCTCGGCGTGGCGCAGGAGCAGCTCGGAGTCGTGAAGCGCGAGCGAGCCGATCCCCACCATCATCGTGGTGCCGTTGGTCAGGCCGAGGCCGTCCTTGGCCTCCGGGACGAGGCGTGTGATACCGGCTCGCCGCATCGCCTCCGCCCCAGCGAGCAGCTCTCCGTCGTACCAGGCCCGACCGCTGTAGCCGCCGTCCCCCTCTTCTACATCGCGCGTGACCACCGCCGCGATTGAAGCCAGCGGCGCCAGATCTCCGCTGGCTCCCAGCGATCCTTTCGCCGGGACCCACGGCGTGACGCCGGTGTTGAGCATCGCGATGAGCGTCTCCGCCAGGGCAGGGCGCACGCCGGACACGCCTCGGGCGAGGGAGTTCGCCCGCACCAGCATCATGGCTCGGACAGCCTCGCGCGGCAGGGGCTCCCCGACGCCTGCCACACACTTCACGATGACGTTGCGCGACAGCTTGCCCGTCTGCTCGGCCGGGACATGGGTCTGCGCGAGGCCGCCGAAGCCCGTATTGACGCCGTAGATCGTCCGCCGGTCGTCCGCGACGGCATCCCGAACCCACCTGTAACCGCGGTCCATGCGGGCCGCTATCGTGGCAGAGAGTGGCGCGACCTGCTCGCCGCGCCGGCTCACCGCCACGACGTCCTCGATCGTGAGATGCTCGCCGTCGAGCTCGATCATCGATTCCTCAGTTTGTGGGCATGCGCCGCGCACGACCCATCGAGTTTGGTCAGCGACCTGCCAGGCAAGGGGAACATCTTACTACCGGTGCGCGGGGGAGGGGAGGCCCCGGGGGTTCTGTGGCGACCTGATTCTATTCGTTAACGGCGGGGGCGAGCTCTCTGGTCAGCATGGCGGGGAACTCCGACGCGGGTAGCGCGGGGCTGAACAGGTGTCCCTGCATGATGGAGCAGCCCCAGTTCTGGAAGAAGCGGAGCTGTTCCGGCCTCTCGACGCCTTCCGCGATCACACCGAGGTCCATGCTCTCCGCGATCGCGATGATCGCGTTGGCGATTCCGACGTCGTCAGGGCTGTTTGGAATTCCGCGCACGAAGACGCGACCGACCTTGAGATTGTCGCAGGGGAATCGCTTCAGAGCCCGAAACGAGGAGTATCCGGTCCCGAAATCGTCCACCGAGATCGAGAGTCCCAGGTCCTTGAGCCGCTGCATGGCCGCGACGGTCATGTCTTCGTTGTCCACCATGCAACTCTCCGTCACCTCCAGGTCGAGGAAGCTGGGGTTCATGCCCGTTTCGGACAGAATGCCCGAGATCGAATCGACGAGGTCGGTCTCCCAGAACTGACGTGCCGAGATGTTCACGGCCATACGAAGCGGTCCGAACCCATTGTCGGTCCACTCGCGATGCTGTAGACAGGCGGTGCGCAGAACGTGCTCCCCGATTGGCACGATCAGGCCCGTGCGCTCCGCCAGCGGGATGAACTCATCCGGACCCACCAGACCACGTTTGGGGTGTTGCCAGCGCACGAGCGCCTCGGCTCCGATGATGGTCCAGCGGCGGGCATCGACCAGGGGCTGGTAGTGCACCACGAACTCGTCGGCCGCGAGCGCCGAGCGCAGGTCGCTCTCCAGGTCCAGCTGCTGGAGCGCCGACTCGTTCATGTTCGCGGCAAAGAACTCATACGTATTGCCGCCCCGCTCCTTGGCGCGGTACATGGCCATGTCGGCGTTGGAGATCAGCTCCTCGGCACTCGAGCCGTCGCCCGGATAGACGGCGATTCCCACGCTCGGCGTGATGCTGACCGTCCGGTCTTCGACTACGTACGGCTTGCCGACGGTGCGGATGATGTTTCGAGCCACCCGCGCCGCGTCCTCCGCGTGCGCGATATTGAGTAGAAGGAAAACGAACTCATCTCCTCCGTAGCGGGCGGCGGTGTCGCTCCGCCGTATCCTGAGCGCGACCCGCTCGACGACGGCGTTGAGAAGCTCATCGCCCGCCGCGTGCCCCAGAGTGTCGTTGATGGTCTTGAAACGATCCAGGTCCATAAACAACACGCCGACCCACTGCTCGTAGCGATCGGCGTATGCCAGCGCCTGCTCCACGCGGTCGGCGAACAGCTGTCGGTTGGGGAGACCCGTGAACGGATCGTGGGTAGCCAGGTACTTCTCTTGCTCCTGCGACATTCGGAGGTGGCGCGTCATGCGGTGGCGCTCCACGGAATGGAGAACCACGCGCTGGAGCAGTTGGGCGCTCAGTTCTCGAGTCGCAAGAAAGTCGTCCGCACCTGCTTCGAGGCACGCCTCGGCGAGGGCAGGATCGGGGGCGACGACGACGACCGGCGCCCCCTGGGCCGCCGTGATGGCGGACTTCAGCTCGACGAGGCCGCGACCGTTCCGACTCGAAAGATCGAGCAGGATCAGATCGCACGCGTGTCCGCCCTTGGGGATCGCCGATACGGGATGCGCGTCGGTGACGTCCAGCCGGAGGCCCGGAATCGATCCACGCTCCTCGATGAGCTGGATGACCTCCGCCGGTTCGTCCGCCAGCAGTACCACTCTGGTCGGACGCCCCGAACCGACGAGGCGTTCGTTGTTCTGTTCTTCCATGATATGACCCGGACGATAGGTACAGCGCCGCTACACATAACGACGATCCCCCCGCCATCGGGTCACGGAAACGGCGATTGAAGGAGGGTGACTACCGTTCCGCCTCGCCTGATTCCCGGATCACCACCGTCCGCGCCAGCTTGTCGTGAAGTGCCTGCCGGTTGGAGTCCCAAAACATCTCGAAGAAGCCGAGCATCCCGGTAAACACGGATGCGCCGTAGCCACCGAAGCGCTCGAACGCGACCCACCAGCTGATCGGCGTGCCGCTCAAGCGGACGATTCGAATGCCGAGCGCGCGCTTACCGGGAGTATGTCCGTCCCAGAGAGCGACGAAGGCGGTGAAGTAGATGGCCATCCAACCGAAGCTCAATCCAAGGTCGTCCAACAGGCCCTGGAGAATGCGCCGGATGCCCGGAACGCGGCGCTCCTCTTCCAGCTGGTCCTCCAGACTGTCCTGCTCTCGTTGCAGCTCATCGATGGCGCGATCCAGCCTCGCGAGTCGCTCCCGCGCCACTGCTTCCACCAGCGGTCCGCGCAGCTCGGCGATCCTGGCGCTGTCCCCGGCCTCCAGCGCGGCCGCATACCGCATCACCAGCGAGTCGGGCGACTCGCTGCCGAGATCCGACGCCTCGGCGGTTGTAAGCCGGTCGTCAGCGCGCTTCGGCGCCAGCCGGTCGATCGCGGCCAGCGCGATCGCTCCCCGGTTTGCCGTAAGGTCGCCATCGTCGACGAGACCGCCGACGATCGCTCGCAAGTCTTCAGCGGACCCGCCGACCGCCAGCGCTTGCCCGACGAGGACCTCGGCCACGACGGCCGCCGCCGAATCCGTCTCCGCGCCTGCCAGCTCACCAAAGCGGCCCGGCGCCCGGACGATATCCATGAGGCGAACGCCGGCCGACCCATCAGGCCCTTCGGCTATCTCCGGATTGATGCAGGTCGCGAATCCGACTGAGGCGGTAACGATGAGGACTACGGTCGCCAACGATCGCACCGCGACGCGCGCGACGCGCGAGCTGAAAATGCCGCCCGTGGTCGCGCGGGCTATGCGGAAGAGGACGATAGCGGCCACGGGCCAGAACACGCGCCACCCGGCGAGCGCAAGAATACCGACCAGGCTGAGGTCGATGAGCATGGCCGCCGCCCGTCGCCAGGGCCGCGCCAACGGCGTTCCCAAGAGCTCGGGCGTGACCCGGAACGCGTGCGGGGTGACGATGCTTTTTGGATCGCGCTCGGTCGCTTCCATATTCCGGCCGCGTCAAAGATTTAACCCCTGTCGGCTTCCCACCCGTAGAATGTATACTCCTGCAACGAGGAACGGCGCGACCCACGCTAGATCCCCCCGCTCGTTCGGTGCCGTGTGGTGCTGCGGCAACACAGGCAGCGAATCCACGGGTGCGAGACCGCCTCTCTCAGGCCTGTACATCTTTGCGGCACAAACAGTTGGCCTCTCTCGTCATCCCCTCGAGGGCAGGGTTCGGAGATTGCACTGAAGCCCGACGATACGGAGAGGAGACCCGAACAGGTCGCGACCGGAGGCCAACGTGTCCGTCTACACAGCTGTGACTTCGAGTAGAGAGAAGCGAATTCGATGAACTGCGCTCCAGCGGCCTTCGATCCGGCGACTGATCTACCGGAAGGCTTCTTCGACTTCTTCCTTCCTTTGCACCGGGAGTTTACCCCGCGGCAGCGGATTCTCCTGGCCGATCGGTTCCGGCAACTGGCTCGAGCCCAAGCGGGTGAGCTCCCCGATTATCTGGAGCCGTCGGATGCCACTCTGAGCGATTGGCGTGTCGAGATTCCCGAGTGGTGTCAGGATCAGCGGAACCAGATGACGGGACCCGCCGATGACGCGGAGTTGGTTGTCAAGATGCTGAACTCCGGAGCGCCGGGCGTGATGCTCGACCTCGAGGATTCGATGGCCAACGAGTGGTCGAACCTCATGCTGGGGATCGACAACGTTCTCGAGGCGATCGCCGGTCGTCTCTCCTACTTCGACAAGAAGCGGGACCGGGAGGTGCCGATCGCCGAGAGCGGGACCGTCATCTTCACCCGGCCGCGCGGGCTGCATCTATCACAGGCCGGCGTGCTGAGCGGGGAGCTGGTCTCGGCCTCCCTGTTCGACGTGGCGTTGATCGCTTACCAGGTCGATCCCGCGGCTCTGAAGCATCCGCTCTCCTTCTACATTCCGAAGTCGCAGCACGCGGTCGAGGCGCACTGGTGGCGCGATCTGTTCCAGGCAATCGCCACGGCGAAGGGACTGCCCGCCGACTACATTAAGTGCATGGCACTGGTCGAATCGCACGGTCTTGCCTACGAGTTCGAGGAGTTCGCCTACATCCTGCGCGATCACATGCTGGGCTTGAACCTCGGCCGCTGGGACTACATGGCCAGCCTCATTCACTTCAACCTGCTCGACCCGCACTGGGTGCTGCCCGATCGGAACACGATTCCCCACGACGTCGCCTTCTTCCAGAACCTGCGCGACTTGATGCCGGAGGTCTGCCACAAACGGGGCATCATGGCGATCGGCGGGATGACCGCCCTCTACCCGAGCCGGGTAGACGCGGAACTGAATGAGCGCGCCCTCAAAGTGCTGGCGGAGGATAAGAAGAACGAAGCCGACAGTCTCATGGATGGCGCGTGGACCGGACACCCGGACCAGAACCAGATCGCGGTCGACCAGTTCCCGTTTCCGAACCAGCTCGATGCGCGCCCGCCCGATGCGGAGCGCTACCCGGATCTGCGTCCGCTCCCGAAGGGGGTTGGGCAGCGCACGGTGGCAGGCACTCGCGCCGCGATCCGGACCGTGATTCGATACCGAAACGGTGTTCTGAACGGCAGGGGAGCGAGCCTGCTGGACGGCTACATGGAGGATCTCGCCACCGACCGCATCTACCGGCTCATGATTGCACAGCGCATGATCCACCGGAACGAGGTCGCGGTCGCGGACGAGAACGGAACGGATGTACCACATGCGCCGAGCACTGTGTCGCACCTGTTCGATGAGGAGCTGGAGCGCATCCTCGAAGAGTTACCGGAAGGCTCGGGAAACGCGGCCGACACATATCGCCGCGCCCGGGTAATGAGTGAACAGATGATCACGCGAGCCGAATTCGACCCAATCTGAGCGAGCTGCCAAGCGGGGTGGGACAATGCATAAAGAATCGTTGATTGCGGACCTGTCGAGGAAGTGGGTGATCGATCCCCGCTGGCACGGTATAACCAGGCCCTACGAGGCCGAAGAAGTCGTGCGGCTGCGCGGGACCGTTCTGCTCGAGCACACACTGGCGGACATGGGCGCGCGTCGCTTGTGGACGCTGCTGCGAACCGAACCGTACGTCGCGGCTCTCGGTGCCATGACCGGGCTGCAGGCGGTTCAGCAGGTGCAGGCGGGCTTGAGCGCCATCTACGTCAGCGGCTGGCAGGTGGCTGCCGATGCCAACGATGCCGCGTCCACATACCCCGACCAGAGCCTCTACCCGGCTGACAGCGCGCCGAACCTCGTCCGCCGGATCAACAACGCTCTGCGTCGCGCCGATCAGATCCACTTCGCCGAAGGCCACACGGAGCCCTACTGGTTCTCGCCCATCGTAGCGGATTGCGAGGCCGGGTTCGGCGGCCCTCTGAACGCATTCGAGCTCACCCTGGCGATGATCGAAGCGGGCGCCGCCGCCGTGCACTTCGAGGACCAGCTGGCGTCGGCAAAGAAGTGCGGGCACATGGGCGGCAAAGTCCTGGTCCCGACAAGCGAATTCATCGGCAAGTTGATCGCCGCGAGACTGGCCGCCGACGTGGCGGGCGTGCCGACGATCATCATCGCGCGCACGGACGCCGATGCGGCCAAGCTACTGACCAGTGACATCGACGAGCGCGATCATCCGTTCCTGACCGGCGAGCGCACCGCTGAAGGCTTCTACTCTGTACGCAACGGGCTCGAGTCGGCGATCACGCGGGCGCTGGCGTACGCCCCGTACGCGGACATGTTGTGGTGCGAGACCTCGGAGCCCAACCTGGACGACGCGCGGAAATTCGCCGAGGCCGTGCATGACCAGTATCCGGGCAAGCTCCTGGCCTACAATTGCTCGCCGTCTTTCAACTGGAAGAAGAAGCTCGACGAGGCGACGATCGCGCGCTTCCAACGCGAGCTGGCAGCAATGGGCTACAAGTTCCAGTTCGTGACGCTGGCCGGGTTCCACTCCTTGAATCACGCCATGTTCACTCTCGCGGCTGGCTACGCGCAGATCGGGATGACGGCTTACGCGCAGCTTCAGGAGGCGGAGTTCGCCAGCGACGCGGACGGATATCGGGCTGCGGCGCACCAGAGCTTTGTGGGCGCCGGGTACTTTGACCGGGTCGCCCAGACGATTGCGGGCGGAGAGGTCTCGACGTCAGCGATGCACGGCTCGACGGAGGAAGAGCAGTTCCAGGAGATCCATCACAACTGAGTCCGGATCTAAACGGAAGCGACGGCCGCTATGAGCCGGTCGGCCCCGCGCCGCCCGGCTTCCGGACGATGATGAGCGCGACCGCGGCGACAATGATTCCCGTCGAGAGGATCACGCGCGGGGACAGGACCTCTCCCGCCAGCAGCCATCCGAGTACGACCGCGATCACCGGGTTCACGAAAGCATATGTCGACGCCCGTGCCGGCGTGGCCGCCTTCATGATCCACAGGTAGCAGCTGAAGGCGACCAGCGATCCGAAGATGATCAGGTAGACGAACGCGAGCGCCGACTTGAGCGAGATCGCATTCGGCTCGAGGCGACCGAAGTCGCCCGCAAGCAGCGCGGCAAGCAACAGAAGCGTTCCGCCGGCCAGCATGCTCATGGCGGAGGAGAGAGACTGGGAAACCGGCTGCGGTGCTTCGCGCGAATAGAGTGACCCGAACGCCCAGGCCAGGGCCGCCAGCACGATCACGACAGCTCCCAACAGGTCGACGGGCTCTCCGCCCGCGAACCGCTGCGGGCCCACCAGCAGCGCCACACCGGCGAATCCCATGATCACACCGATCAGGCCTGCCGCATTGAGCCGTTCACGCCCCATCGCGGTGGCGAGGATCACGATCCACAGCGGTTCGGTCGCTACCAGAAGCGCGGCCAGCCCAGACGGCACACGTTGCTGCGCCCAAACGACTCCCCCGTTGCCGCCCAGGAGCAGCAGGGCGCCCACAACCAGGGCGCTTCGCCAGTGCACGGCCGTAGGGCGGGGCGCTCGGCGGGCCGCCCACGCGTAGAGCAGGGCGCCGGCCACCACAAAGCGCACGCCCGCGAACAGGAACGGCGGAATCGTCTCCAGGGTGAAGCGAATCGCCAGATAGGTGGATCCCCAGAAGATGTAGACGGCCGCGAACGCGGCGAT
>JBFILW010000027.1:0-20653 GCA_041612005.1 Gemmatimonadota bacterium | reverse complement strand
GGATCAGCAGCCGGCGGCGTTCTCTCCCAAGACTCGTCTCTTCTATGTGCCGGCCAACCACGTCTGTATGGACTACGAGGGCGTGGAGGTGAAGTACGCAGCCGGTCAGCCGTATGTTGGGGCGATCGTGCGCATGTTCCCAGGACCGGGCGGCCACCGCGGCCGGTTCATCGCCTGGGACGCCAGTGAGGGGAAGATCGCTTGGGAGATCAAGGAGAACTTCTCGGCGTATGGCGGTGCCCTCGCCACCGCGGGTGACATCGTGTTCTACGGTACGCTGGAAGGGTGGCTGAAGGCTGTCGACGCTAGGTCGGGCCGGGAGCTCTGGAGGTTCAAGACTCCCTCCGGCATCATCGGCAACCCGATGACGTACACCGGCCCGGACGGGACGCAGTACGTTGCCGTGCTGTCCGGCGTTGGTGGTTGGGCAGGCATCGGTGTGGCCGCCGGCATCGGACCCGAAGACCCGACTGCCGGCTTGGGTGCTCTCGGCGCCTACGGCGACCTGGCACAGCACACAAACCAGGGTGGCGTGCTCACCGTATTCTCGCTGCCCTAGATAGATCGGGCACCTTGCCGCCGGGAGGAGCGTAGCGTCTCCTTCCGGCGGTGCCCACGGTTGACGCGGACACCTCACGACATCCCGCTTCGGCGGGATGTCGAGTTTTCACGCTATGAGCCGTGAGGCGACGCGGTGCCGGCTTGGTATGTTTGATTGCCTTTGTAAATGGCGTCTGCGCCCGGTGCTCAACGGGCCTCCGACCGGCTCGAACCTGTATCTGGAGATGTGAAGAGATGACGATCACGACCCGAAATCGTTTCGGCATGCTGGCACAGGCGGGGCTCGTGCTATTGGCAGCGACAACTGTTCTGGGGGCCGCCCTCCGCCCTCAGGCGGAGACGCTTCGGGTGTGTGCCGATCCGGACAATCTGCCCTTCTCCAACCGGCAGGGTGAGGGGTTCGAGAACAGGATCGCCGACCTCATTGCCCAAGAGTGGGGTGGATCGGCGACCTATGCCTGGTGGCGGCAGATGCGGGGGTTCGTGCGGAACACACTCCGGGCCGGAGCCTGCGATGTCATCATCGGGATCCCCAAGGGGTACGATCCGGTCCTCAGCACCGAGCCGTACTACCGTTCCAGCTACGTCTTTGTCTACCGGGCGGACCGCGACATCGAGGTCACGTCGCTCGATGATCCCATCCTCAGCCAGCTTCGAATCGGCGTGAACCTGCTAGGCGACGACTATACCAATCCCCCTCCCGCCCACGCGCTCGGCGCGCGCGGCATAACCGGGAATGTGCAGGGCTATCACTCGTTCTACAGCGAGACGGATCGGCCGAGCGCGATCATCGAGGCCCTGGCATCGGGCGAAATCGACGTCGCCATCGTTTGGGGCCCCCTGGGAGGGTACTGGGCCAAGCAGCAGCAGGTTCGAATGACCATCGTACCGCTTCCGGAGCGGGATTCAGTAACGGGATTCCCGATGGCCTATGACATCTCGATGGGGGTCCGGCGCGGCGACGACGCGCTGAAGGCCAGGCTCGAGGAAGTGGTCGCACGAAAGCGAAGCGAGATCGATCGCATCCTCGAGGACTTTGGTGTGCCGCTCGCTGGCGTTGCTCGGTCGCGATTGGAACAAACCAATCGTTCCCCCAGCGGAGGCACCGACGCACGCGGCGACATCCTGCAAGCGAACGTCGCCGCGGTGGATACCCCGAGTGTCGTGTCGGCGGATGTCTACGCCGGTTGGAAATGGTGGCATGTGTACTGTTTTCGCTGTCATGGGGTCGACGCGATCGGAGCCACCTTGGGACCGGACCTGAGGCAGTCGGTCACGGGGAGCTTGACCAAGGAGCTGTTCCTCGAGACGGGGCTCAACGGACGACCCGAGAAGGGAATGCCCGCCTGGAGCACGCTTCTCACCGAAGAGCAGTTGGCCCAGGTCTATCGCTACGTGCTCGAGCGGGCCGAAGGGCGTCTGGCGCCCGGCAGGCCGAACACAGGGGGGTAAGCCGTGAGGTTGCGTGCAGATGTCAGGCGTGCGTGTTACGCATGGCTGGGTGTGTCTGTCCTGGCTATCACGCTCGGTGCCGCTCCGGGCCGTTCCCAGTCGACTGAGCCGATGCTGGTGGCCGTCCTCGATCTCGAGACCGAGGACGCCAGCGCTGCCGACGACGCCGCTTCACGTGAAGCGCTGATCGGGATCGGCAAAGCCGCGACCGACGCGCTCCGGAACGCCTTCCGGCTCGGTGCCGGCGGAGCATACACGCTCGTGGACGAGAGAGCGATCGCGGCGGCTCTCAGCGACGAGGGGTCGGCGTTCCCGGATTGCAGCCAGCCCGACTGTGCTCGCGCGATCGGGCGTGCACTCGGTGCCCAGCGGGTCATAGCCGGCACGGTCACCAAGATCAGCACGATCATTTGGTTCGTCACCATTCGGGCGATCGACGTCGAGTCGGGCCAGGTGGCGGGCGAGGTGCCCATCGAGCTGAAGGGAGACATCTCGGAGCTGCTGCCGAAGGGCATGGCAGCGCTTGCACGATGGATCAATCGGATGCCGGCAGGCGAGATCGCTCGAGGGTCAAGCCACCTGACGCGAGACCAGGTCCTGGAGCGGCTGGCCGCGGCCGGTGGCGAGGGTGCCGTCGACTTCTCGGGTCTGAACCTGGCGGGCCTGGACTTGAGCGGGTTGAGCTTGCGGGAGGCCGATCTCTCGAGAGCCGACCTCACGGGCGCGGACCTCTCGGGGGCCGACCTGTTCGGGGCAAACCTCACGGGCGCGTCGTTGGCGGCAGCGAACCTCCGGCGCACAACGTTCGATGTGAGCGTGCTGCGCGACGCAAACCTCGCCGGCGCAGACCTCGCCGGCGCCAGCCTCTACGCCACCATCCTCGAGCGGGCCGATCTCACCGAGGCCGTACTCACCGATGCGCGGATCATCGGCGTCCTGATCGATGCAAAGCTCACCCGTGCGACGCTCGAGGGAGCCAATCTCGGAGCGGACCCGGGAAATCAGCCGATGGGCCTCATGCGAACCGACCTCACGGGGGCGGACCTCACGGGGGCCGACTTGGTGGGGGCGAACCTCGCAAAGGTCGACCTCACGCGTGCGAATCTCACCGGAGCCGACCTCACGCGAGCCGACCTGTCCTACGCGGATCTCCGAGGGGCGATTCTACGATCGGTACGCGGGCTCGACGCGGTCCACGGGTTGGAGACGGCGAAGAATCTGGACCAGGCGATTCTCAATCGCTAAACCGCGGTCCTTCTTTTTTTTCATCGCGTAGCGCTCATCGGCGTCCTCCGCCTCGGGGCACACGGCGGTCGGAGACGTCGCTGCGCTCGACCCCATCCGCTCGCGCCTCCCATCGCGCCCCGCGGTTGTCGAAGGCGGTAATGAAGGCCACGCCGTCGGGGCCCAAGCGGTCGCGAGCGGACGCGAGGAGTTCTGTGGCCTGTTCCTCATCTGCCGCCAGTGCGAAGGCCGCGGGACCCCAGGAACTCTGGCCGGCTCCGTGGGCCCGCAGGCGCTCGAAGTCCTCGACCAGGCGCGCGACTTGGGCGTGCGCGAACCGACCGCCCTGAACCTCCCGAAAACAGTCGCCCACATGGCGCTGGACGCCGGTGATCGCGGCGCCGAAGCCCACGGGATCGACCTCGATGAGCGCGGGCAAGGCCACGGTGAGCACGAGGCGCGCGATGGCACCCACGGTCTCCGCCGACGGCCGGGCGAGAACGCGGAAGGCGGACTCCTCGGGCTCTCCGCTCAGTCCGCGGTTCACCGGCGGGATGGCGATCACGCACCGCCAGTCCGTGGGAAGCGGGCGCTGGAAGACGAGCGGTGCGGCCGGAGGGCCGTTCGGCCGCCGGCCACCCTCGACCACGAATCCTCCGTGTTGAAAGAGCCACGTGCCCACGGAGGAGCGGGCTGTCCGACCGACGGCAGCCGCCAGAGCGGGAGCGTCCGCTTCGATTTCGCACAACTCGGCCAGGCCGCGAGCGACGGCCAAGGCGAGCTGGGTCCCGGAGCCGAGGCCGACGTGGGCCGGAATGACCTCCTCGACCCGGACAATCACCTTTTCCTCGATCCCATGATGCCGAAGGAAACGTCGGGCGAACTCGAGCCCGCGCTGAACATCCGGCCCCTCGCTCCGGCCTTCCGGACCCAGTCTCACCCCTACCCGGACCCTCGGTCGGACGAGGGCGGCGCCGAGACCGCCGAATCGTCGCCCGAGATCACCCCGCAGATCGATCAGGCCGAGATGCAGTCGAGCGGGCGCCTCCACCCAGACGGTCGTCACGAGGCCGCGCTCCGGAGATAGTCCGTGAGCAGCTGCATGGCCTCGTGCTCGCGGGGCCCGGCGGTCTTGTCGACGATGATCTGGAGGCGCTCGAACTCCGAGATGATATGATCGCGGGCCAGGAAGCGGATGCGGGTCGCGAGGATCGCAGCCTCCAGCACCGCGTGGCTCGCCCGGTTGAAACCGAGGAACTCTCGCGTGAAACCGCGATGCACCACACGTGTAGTGAACCGCGTCCGATCCTGACTATCGTCTACGTCACGGACTTCGACCTCCCGCCATGAGCACCCGTCCTCCAGGACGGCGCCCTCCACAACCTGCGCCGGATGCCACGGGAACTGGGGCTTCGAGATCGCTCCTCGGGCAATGTGGAGCACATTGTCGGTGATATTGACGACGGCCACGCCCGTCGACTTCAGGTTGGGATAGGTCGTCGTCTCCTTGTAGGGCTTGATGATGATCTCCTCGTCGCGCCACTCGACTCCCATTGGCGCGAAGTTCACGTTGCCTTCGACATCCATGGTCGTGAGGATCTGCTCGATGATCATGGCGGCTACCTCCACGAAGGCACCAAGGTCGAGATCTCTGTTACGACCTAGTCTCCGAGCCGTGCGAGATCCGCATACGATTGCCGGATCTTGCGCGTCAGCGGTCCGGGCACCCCTCGCCCGATGGACCGACCATCGACGACGGTGAGAGGTACCACCTCGCGGAGCGTGCTCGTCAGGAACGCCTCCTCGGCCGTGCTCAGGGTGTGGGGGTCAATCGATTCCTCGGTTGCAGGCACGTCAAGAGCGCTGGCGATCTCCAACACGGCGGCACGCGTAATGCCCGCGAGGATTCCGCAGCTCGTGGGCGGCGTGCGCAGGACGCCTCCCGCGAGCACGAAGATGTTGCTGGCTGTTCCCTCTGCCACGTGGCCTGCGGTATCGAGGAGGAGCGCGTCATCGTGTCCCGCTGCCCGGGCCTCCATCGCCGCCACGATCGAATCGAGGTACCCGAGGCGCTTGAGCCCCGCCGCCGGGGCATGCTCGTTGAGCCGGCCTGATGCCGTGGCCGCCCGAAGGGTCACGGGCGGCTCGAGCGCAGGGCGAGCGGTAATGACACACGTCGGCGTGGGCTCGGCGCAGGGCAGGAGCCCCGGTGGCGACGGTCCGCGGGACACCGTGAGTCGCAAGGCAGCCTCGCTCAGTCGGTTCGCCTTGAGTGTCTCCGTCACGGCCGGGAAGAGATCCTCCGGCAGCGGCAGTCCGATCCGGCTGGCCGAACGGGTCAGGCGATCCAAATGGCCCTTCAAGCGGAACACACGCCCGCCGTAGGCCCGCATCGTCTCGAACAGGCCGTCGCCGAGGGTGAATCCCCGGTCCAGGACGGAAATCCGCGCCTCCGCCTCCGGAACCAGGCTTCCGTTCAGCCAGACGTGCCGCACATCCAGGTACCGTCGAGAAAGTTCTTCAACAGCTCGTAGCCGAACTCGGTCAGGACCGACTCCGGATGAAACTGTACGCCGATCACTGGATGCTCACGATGTTTGAGCCCCATGATCTCCTTGCCGGCGGTCCAGGCCGTGATCGCTAGGCAGGGGGGGACCGACCTCGGCTCGAGCAGGAGTGAATGGTAACGGGTTGCGGAGAACGGGTTCGGGAGGGTGGTGAAGACATCTGTTCCGTCATGGTAGATCAGCGAGGTCTTCCCGTGCATGGGCCGCTCCGCTCGCACTATCTGTCCACCGAACGCCGCGCCGATGCATTGGTGGCCGAGACATACCCCGAGGATGGGGGTGGTCGCACCCAGGCTCAGAATCAAGTCGCTGGAAATCCCGGCCTCACGGGGAGTGCACGGCCCTGGCGAGATGATGATATGGCTGGGTCGCAGGTCCCCAGCTTCCTCAACGGTGAGCGCGTCGTTTCGACGCACACATGTCTCCCATCCGAGCTCGCGTACGTAGCGCGCCAGGTTGTGGACGAACGAGTCGTAGTTGTCGATCACTAGGATCATACCGGCGTCAGCGCCGCGAGGAGCCCGTGTGCCTTGTCTAGCGTCTCTTGGTACTCTCCTTCCGGGTCCGAATCCGCCACGACGGCGCCCCCCACCTGGAAATAGGCCCGACCGTCCTGTTTGAGAATGAACGTGCGGATCGCAATGCTAGTGTCCATCGATTGGTCGAAGCCCAGATAGCCGATCGAGCCACAGTAGACGCTACGGTACGTGGGCTCCAACTCCGCGATGATCTCCATGGCGCGGATCTTGGGAGCTCCCGTCACCGAGCCGCCGGGAAATGTGGCCCGCAACAGATCGATCGTGGTGGCGCCGGGGCGGAGCCGTCCGACCACGGTCGAGACCAGGTGATGGACCGTGGCGAAGCGCTCCGAAACGCAAAGTTCCGACACCTCGACCGTGTGCTCCCGGCAGACGCGGGACAGATCATTTCGCAGCAAGTCCACGATCATCACGTTCTCCGCCCGGTCTTTCTCGCTCGCCTGCAGAGATCGTTCGAGCGCCGTGTCCTCTTCCGGAGTGTCGCCCCGCGGCCGTGTGCCTTTGATGGGTCTGGTTTCCACACATCGGTCCGTCGCCTTGAGAAACCGCTCGGGCGAGGCGCTCACGACCGTCGTCAGCCCCGTATCGTAGTAAGCGGCGAATGGCGCTGGGTTCACCCGCCTCAGCCGGCGATACAGCTCGAGCGGGGGCGCACGCCATGGGGCCGCGAGCCGCTGCGAGAGGTTGGTCTGGAAGATGTCACCGGCGAGGATGTACTCGATGCCCATCCGAACGGCTGCGACGTAGGCCTCGCGCCTGAAGTTGGAGACCACGCCCGGGATTCCGCCGAGGGGGAACTCGGGCGCGCCCTCACCGGTCGACCTCGCGGGTGCCGCCGTCGCCCGGCGCGGACTTGCCGGCGCGCCAAACAGCCGCTCCTTGACCCAGCTGGCTCGGGTCGCCGCTCGGTTCCCGCCACGTCCGCCCCTGGAATCGGGGAGTCCTGTGGAGATGAGCCACGCGCAATCGGCGACGTGATCCCAGGCCAGGACCCAGTCGTACAGCCCGAGGTCCATGTCCGGTAGATCCAGGTCGTCGTGGCGCGGTCGCGGGAGGCTTTCGAGGTGATGACACAGGTCGTAACCGAAGTAGCCCGCTGCGCCGCCCTGGAAGGGTGGAAGATCCGGCACGCACTCCGTCGCGAGCTCCGCCAGGTGGCGGCGCAACACCTCGAAGGGATCGTCGCTGCGCCGGGTGCACGCGAACGCGTCGATCTCCTCGACGATCGGCCCCTTGCTGCGGAGCACGAGAAAAGGATCTGCGGATAGGAAGGAGTATCGACCCACACGGCCAAAGTCCGGCTGGCTCTCGAGCAATAGCAGATGCGGGAGATCCAGAAAGCGCTCCGCGGCCGCCACGGGGTCGGGTGACGGCCGCAGCTCCTCGATGTGCGGCCTGCTCATGTGACTTCGCCACGCTCGGGGTTCGCGCGCGAGTGCTTCGACCGTTGGGTGAGCTCCACCTTCTCGGCCACCTCGGCCGAGGAAGGGATGTAACCCCATTTCAGGGCGCCCTCCTGCCGATACGTCTTGCCCAGGTCCAGGGCGATCCGTGCCTTCATCAGCTCTTTTCCCAGGTAGAAGGCGTGGCTTGCCTCTTCCACGTCGAGCTGCTGGAAGACCTCCTGAATGTGCTGTCCCTTAACGAAACGCTCGCTGTTGAAGACGTAGATCCATTTCGCGTCGGTGAAGATGCGGTAGTTCGGGTCGGTGATCTCGGCCTGGATCGCCCGCAGCTCGGCCTCGCTGTAGGTGAGGACTTCCGGATCGCGGCTCGTCAGGAGCCGGTCATCTAGGTGTTTGGGGACCTGGCGCTCGCGAACGGCGTAGTGCATGAGTCGCCGGGCGATGTCGATCTCCTGCACCGCGCCGCGCGCCCACTCGATCACCTGCGTGGTCAGGACGTAACGAATGCCTAGCTCCTGACAGAATCCGATCAGGAGCGCGTTGACTCCTGTCGTATCCGCCGCCGTGAGCTCGGTGACGTTGGCCGTCCCCATCAGCATCTCCGCGTCCGGGTAACGCCGCCGCACCTCCACGTACCGCCACAACGACTCCGCGAACCCGATGCCTATCGGTTCGAGGATCGGATCGATCATATAGGGAGTACCCCACGCTTCGAGGGCCTCGAGCGTGGGTTCCAGCGTCTCCAGGCCCTCGCCGAGGTCGGGTATGGCGACGACCGTCGCAGGGAGGTCTCGGGCGACCGCCAGGTTCGACCGATTCACGCTCAGCACCCATCCGGCCCCGGCATCCACGGCCGTCCGGATCTCCCCGGGGTCGAAGGTGTCGATGCTGACCTCGAACCCTTCGGAGCGGAGCGACCGCACGGTGTTCCCCAGCTCGGGGAATTCCTTTCCTGGGGTGCAGCCGAGGTCGATGATGTCCGCCCCTAGCTGCCGATAATGGCGCGCGGTTCGGTGAATCTCTGCCCGGTCCAGCAACGGAACGTTGTTGATCTCGGCGAGAATTCGGATGTCGTGGTCGCCGTAATGGCGGCGGACCGCTGCGAGACCGAAGTATTCCGGCAGGTCCCTCAGGTCCTCGGGGCCTCGCTCGACGCCCACGCCGGTGGCCTTTGCCAGCACCTCGGTGTCGCCGCTGCAGAGACCCGGAATCAGGATGAGCGTCGTGTCCCGCGGCGGCTCCAAGAACCTGGCGATCCATTGGGGCGTCATGAGGGCCGCGACGGTGATCTTCATCACCGCCACCTCGTACACGAAGTCGGGCGCCATCGCCTCGAGGGTCCGACGCAGCGCCCGCTCCGCCAGCTTGCCGGTGACGAACAGAACCTTCACAAGGGGCTGTCCCGCCATGCGGGCATCAACGGGCTTCCACGAACTTCTGCGGGTTCCCTTCCAGGGGCGAGTCCGGCTCGGGCCGCCAGAGCACGACCTGTTCGATCTTCTTGGCCAGAGCGAAATCCTTGTCCGTGATCCCGCCCGCCGCGTGGTTCTTCAGCTTCACCCACAGTTTCCCCCAGGTGACTGCCAAGTCGGGATGATGGTAGGCCGCCTCGGCGAGGAAGGCGATCGCGTTCACCGCCATCATGGTCTGGGGCCAACCGCCCGTGTTGTACTTCCTTCGGATCCAGCCGTCCTCCAGGTACCAGCCGGGAAGTTCCTCCTCGAGTCGCCTGCCGACCTCTTCGTCGGTGTAGACCTTGTCCTTTGTTTTTGCCATACTGCTCACCTCCTCTTCGAGCTACATGACTCCGCCGCCACCGATCACGAGCGTCTGCCCCGTCACGTACGCTGACTCGGCGGAGGCCAGAAAGACCGCCCCCTGCGCCACGTCCTCGGGCGTGCCCCAGCGCTGAAGCGGCGTGGACTCGGCAATCTGCTTTCGCTTTTGTTCGCTTAGCGTATCGTGGAAGGCCGTGACGATCCAGCCCGGAGCCAGAATGTTGACCCGGAGTCGGGGTGCGAGGTTGCGCGCCAGCGCCCTGCTGATGCTCGAGATCCCACCCTTCACCGACGCGAAGAGCTCCGACTCGCGACCAGTAGCGCCGGTCGCCACGCGGTCCCACGACATGTTCAGGATGACGCCCCCGTCTTCCATGACTTCCGCCGCCGCCCACGAAGCCAGCGCTGTTCCCCGCAGGTCCACCGCGATCAGCCGGTCGAGCTTCTCCACGTCTGACAGCTTCGCGCCGGGGCCGGTGAGGATGTCGAAGCCAGCGATGTTGGCCCAGATGCTGATGCGACCGAAATGGTCGAGTGCGGTGCGGACCAGCCCGTCGATCTCCTCCTGCCGGGTGATGTCCGCTTGCACCGGTACCGCCCGACGGCCCGACGCCCGTTCGATTCGTCGTGACACGTCGCGCGCGGACTCGAGGGACCGGTGGTAATGGACGACGACATCCGCGCCCTCCTCCGCAAAGGCCAGGGCGATGGCACGCCCGATCCCACCGCTGGCACCCGTAACCACGGCGACTCGACCTTCGAGCTTCAGCGTTCTTGACATGTTGGATCGGGACCCTCAAGGTTGGCACCCATGCGCCTGCTAGTCAGTGTCGTGGGAGTGCAGGAAGTGAGCGCGGTGCTGGACGGGGGCGCCGACATCGTGGACGTCAAAGAGCCCTCCAGCGGCCCCCTCGGCGCGCCCGAGCTCGCCACGTTCCGTGCCGTTCGCGCCGCGGTGCTCCCGCCTCGACTCACGAGCATCGCCATCGGTGACGTGAGCGAAGATCCTCCCATCCTCCTGGCCCGCGCGCGTTCCGCCGCGTCGAGCGGAGCGGATTTCGTAAAGATCGGTCTCCACCACACCGGGCGCGCGGTGGAGCGCGTTCTGGATCGGGTGGCCCGGGTCGTTGCCGAAGTGGGTCCGGCCACCCGGGTCGTCGGTGTCGGCTACGCCGATCACTTGAAGGAGACGGTCCTCGCGCTGCCTGAGCTAGCCCGGACCGCGGGAGCCCACGGAGTGATGTTGGATACTGGTCGCAAAGATGGCAAGTCCCTTCTGGACCACATGCAAGAAGTGTCGATTTCCCGATTCGTCGACCTGGGCCACGGCGCTGGCCTCGTAGTCGGACTGGCGGGCAGCCTCGGACTCGCCGAGCTCGAACGTGTTCGGGACAGCGGGGCGGACGTTGTGGGGGTCCGGGGCGCCGCGTGTTGCGGCGGCCGTCTGGGACGAGTCTCGGCAGAACGGGTGCGACGGCTGGCTCAGGCGATTCGTCGCCAGCCGCTGGCAACCGGGACGAGGATCTCGTACTCCAGGCCGGCAGCCGCGACGGGGAAGTAGTCGTCAACCCCGCATCGATCCGGCGCGCTCTTGAGAAGGACGAGCCGCGCGATACCGAGCCGCCGCGCGACCCAGGCCGCTATGCTGTCGGCCGTCACCGTTGCCGAGTGGGGGAGCGGATCTTCCCGAGCGAGCCAGCGCCAGGGTGCCAGCACCGGTAGCCGCCGGGCCACCAGAGCCCGGTCGATCGCTCGTGGGGAGTCCACGAGTTGAGCCGTCTCCAGGACATCCGTCAAGAGTGCGGCGTACTGATCCATGGCCAGGATCGACATCCAGTGGGTGGCGGATTCGCCCAGTCCGTGTCGCAGTGTCATCGTGCGAACCGCATCGGTGAAGGGCCCTCCACCTGGTACGACGAGCACGGGTTCGTGGGCGGCGAGGCCGCGCAGTGTGCGGAGTCGCTCTCGCAACCCGCTCTCCCGGGCAAGGCTGCCCCCCACCTTGATCACGGCTGAGATCTTCACGCTCACGTCGTCTCCTCCGCCAGCAGGCGCGCGACCGCGACCGCTGGGGCGGCCGCACTGGCCCGGTGGCCGAGCGACTGCGCGAGGTCGCTCACTTGCAGTCCCGCCCGCGCGCTGGCCATGCGGGCGAGAACGGAGCCCACGCCGGCCGTGAGCGCCGTGCGTGGCGCTTGAGGTTTCAACCGGCCGCACACCTGCCGGATCGCTGCAGTGATGAGCCGGACTTGACAACCGGCCACGTGCTCCGCGAGGACTGTCAGGTCTTCATCAGTGACCATCGTCGCGTCCGCACAGACCACGCGAGCCAGCCGACTGGCGACTTCCGAACGGCTCTTACCCCGACCGTCCGGCGTGTCCCCGCTGTAATCCGCTTCCTCCAGCAGGCCCAGCCAGAGGTGCACGTCGCCCGTCTGAGCGAACAACTCGGCGGCCGTGCGGCAGCGGCGCCCACGGAAGGGAACTGTTCGAGCCACCGCGCAGACCGGCGTGCGAACGGCACCCGTGTAGACGAGCTCGCCAACAGACAGTCGTTCGGGATCGGTCCGGCCGGTGGCCGCCACTCGGCCACCGATCACCGGTACGATATCCGTGGTGGTCGTGCCCACGTCCACGAGCAGCGCGTCCTCGACCTCACGGGAGATCAGCCGGGCCGTCGCCGCCCAGTTCGCAGAAGCGACGGTGAGCGGATCCCGCAACGCTTCATGAGGAGCGTAGAATGTGCCATCGGAACCGAAGATGCGGAGCTGAGCGTGGGGGAACGCGGAGGCAAGTGCGCCGATCACGACGGCGACGCCTTCGTGCTTGGTGCTGAAGCAGTCGGCCAGCTCCGCCGTCAGGGTGACTGCCATCAACGTTGGAGCGCCCAGCTGGCGGCCCACTTCCGAGAGGACGCCGGCAAGGCCCTGCGGATCCTTCCAGACGGGATAGGGCCGGAAGGCCATCCGAATGGAATCGCCCACCACGAGCGCGGCCTTGGTGTTGGCGCCGCCGATGTCCCAGCCGAGCACCGCCGGACGGCTCACCCGTTGCTGCTCCGGGTGACAGGTCGCGTCCCTCCGCCGGGAACCCACAAGTGCTTCAGATGGCTAAGCTCTCCAGCACGCCGGTGGCCGAGAAGTGGACAGTCCGTTGGAGGCGGGGCGGGTTGGGGAGCTCGCCGAGCCTCACGGCGCGAAGCACCTGCTCCGCCAGGCTGACGTTTGCCGCTGCGCGCAACCCGATGTAGGAGGTCGTTAGCCTCGGGTTCACCTCGATCACGAAGACGCGCGGGTGTCGGGGGGAGAGGACCAAGTCCACACCGACGTAACCTGCGAGGCCGGGAATCCGTTCGCAGAGGCGCCCGCTCGTCTCGAGCGCGTCGGCGGCGGCGGGGTGGGCGAGCGGCACCCAGCCACCGACGTACGAGAACGGAAGGCCGGGACGAACTTCCTGGGCGTTGAGGCTCAGCGGACGGGCGCGGCCGTCGGCGCAGATGAGCGAGACACTGGCAGCGCATCCCGGGACGTACTCCTGCACCACGACCTCGTCGCCGCTCTCCGCCGCCGCTGCCAGGATTTCTGCCAACACCGCGTGGTCGCTGGCGAAATTGACCCCCTCGCACCCCGCTCCTCGACGGGGTTTGACCACGAGGGGGAAACCGACTTCCCTGACAGCGACCCGCGTCTGCGAGGCGGGCCACGTGCGTGGACCGACCACGCCCCATTTTGCGAGGAGCCGAGCGAGAGCTAGCTTGTCGCTCACGAGACGCACGGCTGCGGGATTCGATCCGATCACCCGCGGGCCGAGCCGGCTCGCGAGCGCCGTGAGCCGTGCGAGTCGATCGCAGGACTCGGGCGCAATGATCCAGGCCTCCTCCGCGGAGAGGGCGAGGGTTCGGAAGACATCGGTGTGACGGCCCTCCGCTACGGGTATCGCTTCAACGCCGGGGGGAAGTTCCAGCGGAACGCGGCAATCGCGAGTGGTCACGAGCCGGCGTGCACCGCTGGACGCGAGGTCCTCCAGCAGAGCGCGGAGCATGCAGGCTCCCTGTTGGAGGAGCTCCTCGGGAAGCGGCAGCCCAGCCAAGCCACCTCCCGACACGAACTCGTGAACGAACATTGGGGCCGTTGACAGATGCGCGTGATCCCCGTCCTCGACGTTCGGCGCGGTCGCGCCGTTCATGCCGTACGCGGCGTTCGCTCCGAGTACAGGCCGGTGCGTAGCCGCCTCGATCCCGGCGACGATCCCCTCACACTTGCGCGGGCCTTCCGGGACCGCTTGGGGCTGCGTGAATGCTACCTGGCCGATCTCGACGCGATCGAGGGCTACGCGCCGGCGACCACGCTGGTCCAAGGGCTGGCGGGTCTTGGACTCGACGTTTGGGTGGACGCAGGCGTGAGCGATCCCGATCGCGCCCGGCCGGTGGTGGATGCGGGGGCACGATGGGCTATCGTCGGGCTCGAGACCCTGGGCCGCGCGGACGACCTGCGGTCCGTCGCCGAGGGCGTGCCGCGGGAGCGCCTCGCGTTCAGCCTGGACCTGCGCCATGGCCGCCCGATCGTCTCCGCTCCGGAACTCGTCGGAGCCACACCCATCGAGCTGGTCGGCCTTGCGGTGAATGCCGGCTACCGAACCACCATCCTTCTCGATCTCGCCTCCGTGGGGACCATGGCCGGCCCGCCCGACGGGCTCGTCCCCGAGCTGCGGGGACGCTTTCCGGACCTCACGCTCGTGATCGGCGGTGGCGTTCGGGGGCTCCCGGACCTCCAGCGGGCCGCGGCGCGCGGCTGTGCTGCCACCCTCGTGGGGACGGCGCTTCACCGCGGGCACGTTGGTCGAGCCGACATCGAGTCTCTGGCAACGCTGTAGAGTGTACGCGCCCACCGTGACTTTGGCGCTCTCAGCGCAATGACTCTCGATACGAGGCCGACTGACCGAACGATTCCTCCACTTCCATGGTTATGCCGGTGACACCTTCTGCGCCGCACTTCTCCAGCTCTTCCCGGAGGCGTTGCGTAAGGAAGCGGGCGATGACCTCGGAGGTCGTGTTGGGAATGGGGAGTAGTGCCACGTCCACGCGAGGAAACACGTACCGGCGATCCTCGTACTGAACGCTGATCGAGTCCGCGTCCTGCGTGATTGTGAGACGGGGATTGTCGAGCGGCAGCAGCATCCGGTGGTCGAGGTCGGCGATGACCTCGCGCATGATCCGCTTGAGCTCCCCGAAGTCGAGCACGTAGTCGTTCTCATCGAGGTCGCCCTCGACGACCACCGATGCGCGGTAATTGTGGCCGTGCAACGGCTCACACTGCCCGCGGTACGTGATGAAGTGCGCCGCCGGAAAAACGAGGTAGTCCTTTGACACCTTCACCCGGTACTGGCTCATAACGGTCCTTCCCATTCCCCGAGCACCACGAACAGGCCGGCGGCGATCAGATCCGCCGTGGTACCGGGGTTCCGCCGGTTACCGGGATCGCGGAGCCGGCGATCCAGTTCGGCGGCGGCCCCACGACCTCGAGCCGTGTGAATGCCTCCGGCAGCCAGCACGTCGGCCGCGGCGCGACGCACCTCGTTGGCCGCGGCATCCCCGAGCTTGCGGGCGATGAGGGTATCTGGAATCTGACCCAACAACTCAAGATACGCCTGCGCGATGGCGTCGGGCCAGCCTGGCAGGGTCCTGCGCGCGGCCAGCAGTCTCGGTGCCGCGGCCTCGAACGTAATCGCGAAATCCGTGACGTACTCGCGGGCGATCGAGTCGCGACCCGCGGCGAGGGCCATTGCCTCCCGAAGCGTCACGGTGGGCTCGGCATGAACGTCCTGGTCCGGCACCGATCCGAGGCCGCCCGGGATCGTTTCCCGGATCGCGGCGTACGCGTCCACGGCGTCGTCCAGGGTCAGCCCGCGAAGGACCTCCCGCAGGCTCGCTCGCAGCTCGGCGTTCGTCCGCGTCGCGGCCCTGGCCAGAGGCGCGAGCAGGAGGATGATCCCGAGGCTGGTGTTCACCGGCACGTGTCGGCGACAGGCTCGGACGGCCGCGAGCGCCGTCGCGCCGACACCCCTTTCATCCGTGGACGCCATGACGGGCCCGATCGCCGCAGCGCTCGCCAGGAAGTGCTCGAAGGTCGCGTCGCCGAATGGGGCCCCGGGCCTGACGTTCCCCGGCTTGGGTGCCGCGACTTCGAGGAGGCAGGCCAGCTGCGCCCGAACACCGATCTCGGGGACGCTCATCGCTCCCGACGCGTCGCCGTCTCCTGCAGGAGGAAATCGGCGATGGCGCCCGCGATGTCGAGTCCTGCGGTCGCGGATTGGAGGCCGCGCCAGCCGGGTATCCCGTTCACCTCGAGGACATACACCTCGCCGGAATCGGCAGGGAGCAGGTCGACACCCGCACAGTGGGCCCCGACCGCGGCCGCCGCCCGCACGCAGAGCGCCTCCCATTCCGCCGGGAGCGTGAAAGGCTCGATGGTCGCGCCGCGCGACACGTTCGTCCGCCAGCCGGCGGCGGCACGCCGCAACCCGGCCGCGACGACGCGGCCCCCGACCAAGAAGGCTCGCACGTCGCGTCCGCCGTGTGGGATCGCGCGCTGGATGTAGTAGACGGCGCGGTCCAGCTCGAGCGCGCGAAATACCCGGTAACCGACCTCCTCGTCGTCCACGCGAACCATTCCGCGACCGTTCGAGCCGAAGAGAGGCTTGACGATCACATCCCCGAAGGCGCGGAGGGCCGACATCGCATCCTCCAGACGTTCGGCGACCACTGTCGGAGGAGTTGGCAGCCCGGCCTCTTCCAGCAACGCGGAGGTGTAGAATTTGTCCACCGTGCGCTCGATCACCGCCGTCGGATTGAGCACGTACACGCCGAGGCGCTCGAGCCGATGCAGCGCATCCATGCGGAAAACGATTTGCTCGAGTGAGCCGCGAGGAATGATGCGGACGATCACGGCGTCGAGATCGTCGAGCCGCGTTCCGCCGGCCGATAGGGCAGGGGCGCGGCATACGCGGCCGACTAGAGCCTCGATCGGAAGGAAGACCGGCGTGGCAGCCCGGGCCCTGAGCGCGCGCTCGAGCTCCTCGACATGCCATCCCCGGGACGCCGAGAGGATCCCGACGTTCATTGGAGGAGCGAGCGTTCGAGAACCGTCGTGTTTACCTGTCCTGCCCTGAACGTCCGCCCGCTCGTGATGTTCGTTATCGACACATGGGCCGGGCTGAACAGGTGCGGGTCGATCTTGTAAAAGTCGCCGTCGTAGCGCTGGAAGATCTCGTAGAACGGCGTGCCGTAGTCCTCCGAGGTCGAGGAGGGAATGCGCGGCACCAGCTCGGCGAGCGCGTCATCATCCGAGCGGATCGTGAAATGCACCTGGCTGCCGTAGAGGATACAGTCGTTCGTTCGGCCGATCGCCCGCAGGTCGTCCTTTGCAATGGGGGCGAGCGGTGCGGTCCCCATACCGCTCAGCACGTCGCCGATGTCGGCCCCTAGCTCCAGCATCTTGTGGAGCGCCGTCTCGAGCACGCGGGCCGAGATCTGCACGCCGCCCGCTAGGCTCGCCGTCGGTGCGATCATCATCGTCAGCCCTTGGGGAGCGAGGCCGGAGCGCCGCGCCACGTAGTCGGCGACCCTCTCGTCCGGCAGCTGGCGTCCTTCCAGCACGAGGACGCCGCGCTCGGCGTCTTCCAGGTACCCCAGCTTCGCGTACAGCTCCTTCTCTACGCGCGCAAGGGCACGGATCGGGCCCGAGCCCATGGCGAAATAGCCCTCCGGGTCGATTCTCCAGCCCGCATACTGGGATGCCATGCAGCTCTCCAAGGGGTGATCGGTGCTGACCGTGATGCCGGGGACCCAAAGCCCATCGAGTTCGAGCGCCGTGAAGCCGATCTCGCCGAGCCCGCCCATGCAGGCCGCGGCCAGCCGGCGTCCGGCGAGCAGTCCACCCGCCGCTTCCACTCCCGCGTCGATGACCCGCGCGCCGTTCTCCAGTTGTCGCACACGAACACGCAGCGCCGGCGCCTCTGCCGCCATGGCGTCGGCGATGCGCGCCGCACGCTCGTTCATGCCGAGGTCGCCGTCCATATGAGAACCTCTCCTTTCCCGAGCTCGGTGAGATCGCCGCTGTAACGCGTGAAGAGACCATCGGCATGGCGATCGGGCAGCGTGAATCCGTAGCGCTCGCTGAGGCGGCGGAAAAACACCGCGGCGTATTCGGGCCGATACGTGCAGGCATAACGGAACGTCGGAGGAAGATCGAGCGGCTCGAAGCTCATGATACTGCCGCGTTTCATCCCCGCACCGCTCCGGCGCTCTGCGCCACCGCACAGGATGATCGAGCCGGCGATCATGTTGAAGCCCGCATAGTCGCCGGCACGACCTCTCACGGCGATCACGCCACGGCGGAGCACCGCGCCGAGCTCGCTCCCCGCCCGCCCATCCACCAGCAGCAGACCTCCGGTCATTCCCCTCCGGCTTCCGGGATAGACTGCGCCCGCGTGATCCCCTGCGTTACCCCCAATCCTCAGAAGTCCCCCGCTCATCTCCGCTCCGGCCCATGCATCGGCATCCCCCCTGACTTCGAACGTGCCTCCGCGGAGCCGGGCCCCTGCGTGCATTCCCACGCTCCCCTCCACCAGGATGCTGCCGCGCGTCATCCCGGCGCCGATGTACTTCACACGAGCAACATCCCCCTCGATGCGGATCTCCTCGGAGCCGGCACCTCGGACACGGAACAGCGTGCCGAGCTCCACTTGCTCGTTTCCAACCAGCAGCGGCAACCCAGCCACCTGGCGCTCTGAGAGATCGGCGAAACGGTCTGGGACGATGCAGGACGCCTCGATCGGCAGGGAAGGCAGCTGCAGCGGGGTCAGAGCGGTGCCGCTCACGGCGCGCCGTCTGCCACGACCTGATGGAGGCCCAGCTTGTATTGGCCCAGCTTCCCACCGTAGTTCCCGGCGGAGATGGAATGGACCCCTGGGAGACAGGCGGCGTGGATTGCGCGGCGCATCGCCGCCGCCACCGCCTCGACGCTCAGACCGTCGATCACGATCTCCAATACCGAGTTCACCTCGTCGGGGAGCGCAGTGTCGACGATGGCTCGCAGCGTCGGGCAATAGGCCTCGTTCGTCGTGGCGATCAACGAATAGTGCCGCGAACCGACCTTGCTGCCGCTCCTCACAATGCCGCCGGGGAAGGGGAGGATCACATCGCGGACGTCCGCGATCGCCTCGACGGCGGCCTCGGCGGCGTTCAGGGCCGCCTCGGCGGACTCGCCCAGGATGAGGATGTTGCCGCCGCCGACGCCGGACCGAACACCGAACGTGTCCTCCACCAGGAACTCGCCCTCCATGACCGGGACGCGCCAGTACCGTCGCCCCTCGATCATCTTGCTGATCTGGAACCTGTCTCCGAAGTAGCGCAGCTGCGCCCCGACGCCGATCCGCTCGGGCTCGTCGGGAAGCCCGTCGTAGCATGCGGCGGTCGGGCACGTCAGCACGCACTGGCCGACCCTCTCCACCAGCCGCTTCTGCACGCCTTCGGAATCGAACGCGAAGAGCAGCACGCTCGTGCCCTCGCGACCGTCCGCAGTCTCGTTCGCAGGCACGTCCCGCTCGATCCCCGCCTCACACTTGCAGCCGATGACCGAGGTGGCGAACCCGGTCATCTTCGTGGCCGCCTCACGCGCCCAGCGGGCGTTGCGCCCGGTGATGACCGCCCGCCCGGCCCACATGGCAAACGCCTCTGCGTACGTGTCCTCGATCCGTACGCCGTTCAGCTTCATGGCCCCTCGATCTCGGCGTCGGCGATGACGAAGTTGTCGAATTGAACGGTCCCGTATCGATCGAGGAACGCCCGAACGTCTCGTTCGATCGCCCGGTCGTAGTCGGGCGTGACCCTCAGAGTGCGCCCACGAGTTTCGGACCGGATCTCCCCCTCCTCGAGGATGACCTCGCCTCCCTTGAAGACGTATCGCGGTGACCGGAACATGGCCTCGCGATCCTCGGAGTCGCTGTACAGCGTCACGTCGGCGTCGCCCCCCGGACCGAGATGGCCTTTGCGCTCCTGGAGACCGAGGAGCCGCGCCGGCGCGGCGCGCGTGACGATCGCGATCTCGTAGAGGGAATACTCGCGGTCGAGCCCATCGGCGAGCGCGGTGCCCTCGAGTCCTTTCGACCTCGCGCCCTTGAGCTGCTCGTCTCGGAAGGCTCGATCCATCAGGAGGCGAATGATCCGAGGGTAGGCGAGAAACGAACCGCCGTTTGGGTGGTCGGTGGAAAGGACGACGCGCCAGGGGTCCCGTGCGAGGAGCATAATCTCCAGCCCGATGGCCCACTGGAGCACGTGGACGAGCGTGCGATTGCTGTACTCATATGGCACGATACCGCACCCCGTCTCGAGTTCCACATCCACGTTGACCCATTTGCGACCCGTCAGACGGTGCAACAAGTGACCCACCGGGCCGTCGGCTGTCATCGCCGTCGCCGGGCCGAACATCACCTGACCGACGTCCACGCTGATCTCGGGGTGATCGTCGACGTACTGGATGAGCTCGGCGGCTCGGGAATTCGGTCGGCTGCCGGGCTCGCCGCCGTACGCGTGGAATTGCAGGTGCGTGAAGTGGGCGCGACGCCCCTCCAGGCTGCGCATCGTCTCCAGGGTGATCTCGGCGTTTCCCGGGACGCCGAGGTTGTTGCAGTGCACGTGGATGGGATGTGGCAGCCCGAGAACGTCGGCCGTTTCGGCGAGCGCTTTCACGACGCCCCGCGGCGTGACGCCAATGCCGTCCACCGGATCGTCGAAACGCTGCATGTTGCCGCGGCGCGACTTCCACACCAGCACCCCGCCGGGGTTGACGATCTTGATCGCGTAGGCCTTGGTTGCGTTCAGCATCCAGGCGACGACGTCTCGCAGCCGGCCCTCTTCGTTTCGAGCCATGACCCGCAGCAGGTACTCGTTGTTTCCCATGAGGACGTACAGACCTTTGTCCACGATGGGCGTGGCTCGTAGCTCCCGGTGCGCGCTCCGAGCGCCGGAGGGACTCACCGCTGCCTCGAAAACGGTCGTGTATCCCAGCCCGGCGTATCGGTAGCCCGTAGCCCAGGTCGAGGGTACCGTACCCCCGGTGCCGGAGCGC
>JBFILW010000026.1:0-20860 GCA_041612005.1 Gemmatimonadota bacterium | reverse complement strand
GACTCTCGAC
Source organism: Gemmatimonadota bacterium (assembly GCA_041612005.1). Lineage (GTDB taxonomy): Bacteria > Gemmatimonadota > Gemmatimonadetes > Palauibacterales > Palauibacteraceae > JBFILW01. Next base: position 20,850 of record JBFILW010000026.1, on the reverse strand, counting down.
GCGACGGTGAATCCCGACTTCGGGCAGGTGGAGCAGGACCCGGCGGTCGTCAACTTATCGGCCTTCGAGGTCTTTTTCCCGGAGCGTCGACCGTTCTTTCTCGAGGGCCGACAGCTCCTGGAAGGAAACGGACCCGGCTACTACTACTCCCGCCGCATCGGGCAGCCGCCGCGCGGCAACCTCCCGGCCAACGTGGACTTCTCCAGCACGCCGGACCAGACCACCATCATCGGGGCCGCGAAGCTGACCGGGCGCACGCAGTCGGGACTCTCGGTTGGTGGCCTACTGGCTTTCACACCTGCGGAGAACGCGACGACCGTGGACCTCGAAGGCCGGGATTTCCGTGATTATCGGGTGGAGCCGCCCACGGGCTATGGCGTCGTGCGGCTCGAGCAGGAGTTCGGCTCCTCCGGCTCAACGGTCGGCATCGTCGGCACGGGCACCCGGCGGGACTTCCAGCAGGTGGACCCGCTGGCCGACATCCTCCGAAAGCAAGCGTATACCGGGGGGGTGGATTGGAACCTGCGCTTCGATGGCGGCCAGTACGAGCTCAGCGGATACGCGGGCGCCGCCTACATTCAGGGCAGCGAGTCTACGATCGACCTCGCGCAGACGTCCAGCGCCCGCTATTACCAGCGACCCGACGCCAATTGCAACGTCCCGAACCCGGTGCCGGGTTGCTACCTGGACTACGATCCGTCGCGCTCGTCGCTGTTCGGCTACAGCCTTGGGCTCGAGTTTGACAAGACGTCGGCTCGCCACTGGCTGTGGGGCGCCGAGGTCAACCTGGAGTCGCCCGGCTTCGAGTTGAACGACGTGGGACGCCTGGGCTCTTCGGACGACATCGACGGGTTCGGCTATCTCCGCTACCGCGAGAGCGTCCCCGGCAACGTGTTCCACCGCTACGACGCGAGCCTCTATCTGGGGAGCGGGTGGAATTTTGGCGGAACCCGCCAGTACTCGTTCATCGACCTCGAGTTCGGCGCCCAGCTCAAGAGCTTCTGGGGCTTCAACCTCAGCGCTGAGTTCAACCCACGCACGCAGAACGACAAGCTGACCCGCGGCGGTATCTCGATGGGCCGCGGCCACTTCTGGAACGTAAACGGGAGCTTCTTCAGCGATTTTCGGAAGAAGACCCGCTTCAGGGCCTGGATGCTGTACGGGAGAGGCGAGACAGGCGGCTGGGATTACATCCTAGAGGGCAACATCAGCTTCCAGCCCGGCGGATCGTGGGAGCTCAGCCTCAGCCCGGAATGGTCGATCGGGACCGATGCGCGCCAGTACGTCACGACGCTGGCACGGGACAACCCGCGGACGTTCGGCGAGCGCTACGTCTTTGCCTTTATCGACCAGAGCACGTTCTCCACCCGGTTCCGGCTCAACTACTCCTTCACGCCGGAGTTCAGCCTCGAAGGGTACGCCGAGCCATTCGTATCCACCGGTCGCTACTACAACTACGGCGAGCTGGAATGTTGGAAGTGCCGCACCCTGCGAGAGTACGGCACGGACGGCACCACGATCGAGATCGTTGAGCCTGAGGCGCCACAGGAGCTGCTGGTCACTGACGGCAACCAGCAGTTCACCCTGAGCCGAGACGACTTCACCTTCCTCTCGTTCCGCACCAACCTGGTGGCGCGCTGGGAGTGGCGTCCCGGAAGCACTCTGTTCCTGGTGTGGCAGCTGAATCGGAATGACGGCGCGGCCGTCACGAATCCACGTTCGGCGAATCCCGGCGACTACCTCGACGCGATCACCTCGCCCGGGCAGAGCTTCTTCGCCGTCAAAGTCACGTACTGGATTCCCTTCTAGGCGACTCTTCGCCGTTTCTTCGGGTCGGTCCCGCAACCCTCCGGAAGCGGGATATCCTCGCGAGACAACCGTTCAATCCCTGAATGCCCTGTCGGCGAGCGAGGATACCCGCGAAACGACTTGAACCTTTCGGGTCCCTGGGCTATCCAACGGTATGCATGAGGACTTCCGGAGCCAGGAGGATCAGCCTGCAGAGCGAACGGCGAGGGCCGATGACTTCGCGCTCTGAGATCGCCGACGCGGCAGCAGCCGCGGCCGGCGATACGCGGGCGTTCGAAAGGCTATACGAGGCGCACGTCGCGCGGATCCACAGTCTGGTCCGGAGGATGATGGACGCGGATGTGGCGGATGATGTGACGCAGGACGTGTTCATCCGCGCCTGGAGTAAGCTGGGTAGCTTCCGCGGCGAGTCGGCGTTCGGCACTTGGCTGCATCGGCTGGCGATCAACGTGATACTGGCACGACGGAAGCAGCTTGGACGCCAACGGGAGCGCTACGCGGCCGGGGACGAAGCGGTCGAGCGGCGCGCGGCGGGACCCGAGACGCCAGGGTTGGCGATGGATTTCGAGGCGGCGATCGGACGGCTGCCGAAACGAGCGAAAGAAGTTTTTGTGTTGCACGACGTGGAGGGGTACAAACACCACGAGATCGCGGAGATGCTGGAGATCTCGGACGGAACGTCGAAGTCGCAGCTACACCGGGCTCGGATGTTCCTGAGGCGATACCTGGACTGATAGACGAACCCGAACGACCAGAACCGAAGAACGAATCGGATGAACATGATGCACGATCGATGGACTGAGCGACTCTCCGAGTACCTGGACGGAGTACTGGGATGGGACGACCAGGCAAGACTGGAAGCCCACATCGCCGGGTGCTCCGAGTGCGCGGCGACGCTCTCGGATCTGCGGCAGGTCGTGGCCCGGGCGGATGGGCTGGAGGATCAGCGACCGACTCATGAGCTGTGGTCCGGAATCATCGAGCGGATCGAGTCCGAGGGCCGGGCGGGGCAGAAAGCCACGACCGATGTGGTCGACATCCGCGGTCGGGTCGGTGCTCGGGCCGAGCTTCGCCCCTGGCAGCGTCGTCTGTCTTTCTCGATCCCGCAGCTCGCGGCGGCAGGAATCGCCACGATTCTGATGTCGGCCGGCGCGGCGTGGATCGCCCTCTCGAGCGGCGGTGAGGAATCCGAGCTGGCCAGCGCGGCAGGACCCGGCGCGGCCGTGGCCGCAAACCGGGCACCGCAGCTAGTGTCTCCGCCGGGAGTGGCGCTGACGACGGCAGAGGCGCCGCTGATCACCAAGTACGAGACGGCGATCGAGGATCTGGAAGAGGCGCTGAGGGTGGGAGAGGGTAATCTGGAGCCCGAGACGATCGCGACGCTCCGCCACAGTCTCGCCGTGATCGACCGGGCGATCGCTGAAGCGCGGACAGCGCTGGCCGCAGATCCGGGCAGCGCATACCTGAACACGCATCTGGCTGACACGATGCGACGAAAAATGGATCTTCTGCGGTACGCGAATTACTTCGCGACCGCTCAAAGCTAGATCGGAGGGTCGAGTGATGTTGGGAACTCTCGCACTGGGGCTGCTCACAGCGATTGCTCCCGTTCAACAGGTGGACACCACCTTCGCGGTGAACGGAAGCGACAAGCTCGAGCTGCACAACATGGAGGGGGAGATCCGGGTCACCGGGTGGAACCGCAACGATGTGCGGATCATGGCCGACATCGACGACGAGAACGGCTATTTGAGCCTCAACAGGTCCGGGTCGACGATCAAGGTGAAGACGAAGTGGAAATACGGTCCGTCCAACGTCGACTTCGTGATTTCAGTGCCCCAGTCCATGGCGCTCAACCTTCATGGCGTCAGCACCGATGTCTACCTGGAGGACGTGCGCGGTGAGGTGACGATCGAGACGATCGAGGGCGAGATCGGGGTGCAGGGCGGCAACGGGATCATCAACGTCCACACGGTGGAGGGTGAAATCGCCATCCGTGATGCGAGAGGAACGATTCGCGCATCGACCGCGGAGGACGACATCACGATCGTCAACGCGGTCGGAGAGATCTTCGCAGAGACGTTCGAGGGAGACATCATCCTCGACGACGTCGACTCAAAGCACGTGCAGGCAAGCACGCTGGACGGGGACATCTACTACAACGGCACGGTCCACGACGGTGGTCGTTACCGGCTGACCACGCACGACGGCGATGTCCGGATGGTGATTCCCGCTGATGCGAACGCAACGGTCGTCGTGGCCTCTGTGGACGGCGACTTCGAGACGGACTTCCCGATCACCGTTGAGGACTATCACGGTGGTCACAGACTCAGCTTTGTGCTGGGAAGCGGAAAGGCGCAGGCCGAGCTGGAGACCTTCGATGGCTCCATTCAGCTGGTGCGTCAATGAGCCGGGGTTTTGCGTCAATGAACCGGAATATGCGGGGTCAGGAGGACCAAGTGCTCAAGAATATCGCCGCGCTGGCGGGCTTTTGTCTGATCGCCATTGGCGCGGCTCCAACGGCTGCCTCGGGTGCCGTCGTCGACATGATGGTCGAGGTTCAGCAGGATTTCGAGTGGAGCGGGCAGCTCGCTGCCGGGAAGACACTCGAGGTGAAGGGCGTCAATGGCGACGTCGAGGCTCGTGGGGTTTCGGGCAGTGGGGCGGCGGTCAAGGCCGTCAAGAAGGCCCGCAAGGATGACCCGTCAACGGTGCGGATCGAGGTCATCGAGCACTCGGGCGGCGTCACCATCTGTGCCGTGTATCCGACCCGAGAGGGCAAGAAGCCGAACAAATGCGCTCCGGGCAATGAAGGGCGCATGAATACGCACAACAACGACGTCCAGGTCTCTTTCACCGTCCAAGTGCCCGACGGCGTCAAGTTCCGCGGATCCTCGGTAAACGGGGAAGTCAGGGCCGAGAACTTGACGGCGGATGTCGTTGTGAACACGGTCAACGGCGACGTGACCGTCTCGACGCGCGGGTTGGCAAGGGCAACGACAGTGAACGGGTCGATCAAAGCCGCGTTGGGAAGAGCGGACTGGAGCGGCGACCTGGATTTCAACACCGTCAATGGAAGCATCGTTCTGGACCTGCCGAGCAATCTGAGCGCCAAGGTCACGGCTCAGACAGTCAACGGCAGCATCCACACGGACTTCCCGCTCACGGTCAAGGGACGATTCTCCTCCAAGAAGCTGACCGGTACGATCGGCGATGGGGGTCGTGACCTGGACTTGCAGACCGTGAACGGGAGCATCGAGCTGAACCGCGCCCGCTGACGTCTAGCGCCGCCTGGCCCGGCCACGCTCCGGCGTGGCCGCTCGCAGGCCGGCGAGCACAAACTCGATCGTGTGCTCGTCCAGCCCCGGCCGATCGGCCGGGGCTTCCTCGACTTGCCCTGATTCCGCACGGGATTTAGGCCATCCCAGATTCCACTGTACCGGTTCCGCAAGCACGCTCATCGCCAGTAGCTGGGGGTCGGCGGCCCGGATCGAACCGGAGCTCTGTCCATCCTCAATGACGGCCGCCAGGGTAGACACAATGCGCTCAAAGGCCGTTCTGGCCGGTTCAGGCAGGGTGCCACCAGCGGCCAGCTGCCGGGTGAGCAACCGGGCCACGTCCGGGTTTTCCGCCAGGTAATCACAGCAGAGGCGTACCACCCACTCCACACGGTCCATCGCCTGTCCGGGTTGAGCAGCGATCTCGGACACGCCGGCAGCCAGCGGTTCGAGGCCGCTGGCCAGGACGGCTCGGTAGAGTGCTTCCTTGGAGCCGAAATGGTAGGTGACGGCGCCCAGGTTGGCGCCAGCGAGCCGCGTCAGCGTCCGGACCGAAGTCCCTTCGTAGCCGTGGCGTCCAAACAAGTGCCGGCCGGCGTCTACCAGTGCAGCTGCGGTGGGGAGATCGTCAGTCATACGTGTGTATGATATCTCGCTTTGAGGAGTCCAACAACCCATCGTCGTTCAGGCGGCGCAGCCGCAGGCCGAGGCCGATCAGCAGCACTCCGAACAGCGCCGCGTAGGCGCCAAGAATCCAGACGATAGCCAGCGCCCCCGTGCCTGGCCTGGCCGCGACCAGGAAACCGAAAACCAGGGACGCGAAGCCGCCGAGAGCCATGGTCCATTCGCCCTTCACGAGCCGACGCATCCGCATGGCTACGGCGAGCTCGAAGATTCCCGTCACTATGGCCCAGAATGCGATGAGATAGGTCAGCGTTACGGCGCTCACACCCGGCCACGTGAACACGAGGACTCCCACCACGACGCCCACTGCACCCTCGAGACCCAGAGCCACCCAGCGCCGCTTCTCCGATGCGGCCTTGACAGCCGCCACGATCGCGAGGCTGCCGTCGAGAATGGCGAAGGAGGCGAACAGAATGAGCAGGATGCCAAAAGTCAGTCCCGGCCACAGAAGCGCGAGGGCCGCAAACAGGAGAGCGGCGATACCGCGCAGAACGAGGGCCCACCAGCTGCGCGCGAGCGGCGTCGGCATTCGACGTCTCCTTCCTTCTCTATGACCTCAAGCCTCGGTTTCTGACAAGCGGCCAATCTCCGGACGTGCCCACGACATTGGCAAGTCGCGCCACGCGTATCCCGGTCTGTGGATCGGCGCACCGAGTGCACGAATGCGCAACAATTAGTGCAGTGTAGCAGGCCGCAATCTCTCAAATGGTTTGTCTGCAGTCACTTAGATTTTGGCATGATAGTGGCAGAAAAACGCGCGGATCGGTACGCCCATGGGGCGTCTTCAGGTTCACTCAACCCCGCGAAATGTGATGAGGCTTGAAAGGACGATTTCGGCAATGAGGCGTGGAGCAGGCGTCACGCTCGTCGTGGCCGCGCTTCTGGCGGCCGGCGGCAGGGAAGCTCGGGCTCAGAAGGTGTCCCTGGGCGGGCACGAGAACACCCGGCAGGGTTTCTGGTGGGGAGCGGGAGCCGGCACGGCCTGGAACCAGCTCAACTGCGACATTTGCAGCGACTCGCGACGCAACGGGTTCAATCTGACCGGGAAGGTTGGCGGTACCGTGTCCCAGAATCTGCTACTCGGTGCCGAGGCAACGGGCTGGTACAGCAGCGACGACCCCGTCACTGAACTGTTCGGGGGGCTCAGCGCCATCGCGCAGTGGTATCCCAGTGCGAGCGGGGCACTCTACTTCAAGGCGGGGTTCGGGCTCACGACCTACAGGGCCAGTGACAGCCTGGAGGAGGACCAGACCTTTACGTCATCCGCGATGGGTCCCCAGGTCGGGCTTGGTTACGACTTCAGGGTCTCGCGCAACCTGTCGATCACCCCCTACTCGAGCGTCATGTTCGCCGCGTTCGGGAATCTCCGGCTCAACGGCGACGAGATTAGTGATAACGCCAGTTTCACCCTGATCCAAGTCGGATTGGGTCTGACCTGGCACTGAGGGAGGTTTGCATGATCTCTATGCTCCTCGAAACACGTCGATCGCTGATGGTGGCACCGGTAGCGGCCTTGCTCGCCGCCGGGTGCGGATCGGACGACATCTCCAACATCGGTGGTCCCAACGGACAGGTTGTGGCAAGCGTGGCGTTCGACAACTGGACGCCCGGGCCGAATGACACCTGTACTCCGGCCGATCACAACAAGTACTCGGCGATCGGGCCGGATGGGAAGATCTACCCGACCTGGCATCCGCCGACGGACAGCCAAAACGGCTGCCGCTTCGGGCATGAGCACGGCCGTAATCCGGCCGGATCCAACATGCTCGGTGAGTGGGGTCCGCTGTTGTTCGGGTACGCCAACGAGCAGCTCGACGAGTACGATCCGTCGATGCGCCGACACGAGGACCACGTTGGCCACAAAGTGGACTGGGAGAACGACTTCGAAGTGTCCTTCGGAGACGGAGCCGCCGCGACGCTGCTCTCCATGCGCTGCGACGCTCTGATCAAGATGCACCAGGGCTCGCACTCGAAGGACGCCTTCACCAACAACATGCACGAGGTGATCTACCACCTTCGCTGCACCGACGGCACCGAGATGCACATCACGGCGCTGACTGCGATCGGAACGCCGGGCGAGTTCGTCGCCAACTGCGACGATCGTCACATCGTCGTGGGGGTCGCCGCACCGGCCAATTCGCCGGAAGGTGGCGGTCGGCGGATCATCCCCACGAGAGATTGCCTCGAGGCCGGCCACAGCGCGCGCGAGAGCTGGCAGATCTCGCAATCGGTCCGCACCGTGGACGGCAAGCGACTGGCGCGTTTCAATCCGTATTTCAACGTGCATCAGCCGAGCCGGCACTACGATCCGAGCAAGCCCGATCTCACCGGTCGGCCAATCGAGCTCTGCTACATCGGCCTCTCGTCCGGTATCGCCGGAATGTGTGATGAGGCAACCAACGGTGGCAGCCTGAACCTGGCCTACGACAGCCCGCGGTCGCCGTTCGACGGCTCGAGCCGGGACTTCGATATCAACAGCAACGACATCTCCAACGAAGATGGCCCGGAGGTGTGGTATTCGGATCCGCTCGGCAAGAACGCACGTCAGCAGCCGTTCAAGGGATCGATCAAGCAGTGGATCTCTTCGATCAACAACGAGCGCGGCGTCGATGACCGCTTCCCGACGATCGGACGGGACCGCAGCTACAAGGGTCCGGGGGTCCACTCGCCGAATTAGGCCGCCGGGCTCGCCTGCGGAAGCAAGAAGGGGTGGTCTCTCCACGAGGCCACCCCTTTTGCTACTTCTTGTTCACAAGGATGTCCAGGGGCACCGGAAGGGTCGAGGTGCCTGTCGCGGCGTCGGTGACGACGACGTCCATCTTGTAAACCCCGGGTGGGGTCTTCTGGAGATCGAGGCGCAGGTAACCGCGGGTCGGCTCGGCCGGATTCGGTCCGGAGACCCTCCGGAATTCCAGCGTGAACTCCTGACCGGAGCTCTCGGGATCCATGTGCACGGTCGTGACGAACTCGCCACGCGGAGTAAGGCCGTATGCCTCGTAGTAGATGTGCGCGATCTTGTCCGTGCCCGTGTTGTGGGCGGGACTCGGCTTGATGAACACCCCGCCGCCAACTGTCCAGGTGCCGCCCGAGTCCGGAGCCACGGCAACGCTGGAGAGCTGAGGGACCGTCGCATCGTACTCGTGGACCGTGAGAACATCGCGCCTGTAGTTGCCGACGGGCTGCTTCCCCCGTTTGCGCGCAGTGCTGCGCACCATGAGCGTGTAGCGATAGTCGCCGGGTTGCAGACGGAGGGGGATGCGGACCGGGATGCTCTCGTCGTCGCCGAGCTTATCGTCACTCGTCGTCTCGAACAGCTGCCGACCCTGGATCAGCCGGTCTCGAGAATCGATCAGACTGTAGACGGCCTCCACCTCATACTTGAGTGACCCGTCGGCGAGCTTCAGCGGAGTCAAGCGCTTAGCCTCGATCAGACCGTTCAGCCACACGCGCGTCTTCCCGACCGCGCTGCTGCGGAATTGGAGGTCTTCGACCATCAGGCGCGCTGCCACGTCCACAGCGGGCCGTTCCGGCACGGAATCGATGGCGAACTCGGCATCCGCGTAGGTCCGGTTGCGCTCGTGGCCGAACGCCTGCTGAAAGCGCAGCGGGTTTCCCGGCTTCATATCGAATGCCCACTGCATGTAGCGGGAGTCCAGTCCGCTGCGCGACGCGTAGAGCTCGTTGAACACCGGAATCGGCGACGCACCGGGGATGAACGGCCCCACCGTGTTGACCGGTGACATTCCGGCGCCCGGATTACCGCAGATGTACACGTCGGCGAGGTTGTCGATCAGCCACCAGTCATCGACACCGGCGCCGGCGCTGAAGTGATAGATGCGGGTCTCTTCGGGGTAGTAGTAGGCCCAGCTCTCGTTGGATTGGAAGCACTCGCCGGCCAAATAGCTTGTCCGCCGGTCCGGTTCGCCCATACGCAGGTAGACCAGGCCGCGGTCATCGACGATCGAGTTCACTGGCCGGCCGATGCGGTTCGAGAAAGACGGGCCTTTCTTTCCCGAACGGCGCAGGTAGCGCTGGCGCACGTATCGCAGACGCTGGTAGTGCTGGGCGACCCGACGACTCACCGTCACCGCGGAGGCCGCGGCGCGCTCGTTCCAGAACGCGCGCAGGAATGCACACGTCCTGCGCTCGTGTGGAGGGAGCGTGGCAAAACGCTCCCATTCGTCCACTTCCTCGGGCGTTGCCAGGTTCTCGATGTCCAGCCAGTACTCGATCGAAGTGGCCTGATCGGCCACCTTGCATCCCCTCCAGTAGGCGGCATCGGCGATCACGTAGTCCCTCGCCAGGTAGGCGACTCGTGCCTGATCGAGCAGCACCAGACCCGCCGGAACCTTCGCCCCCCTTCTCCGCACGGTTCGCCGCAGGGCGAGCTCGGCCTCCGAGGCTTGTCCCGCCTTGAGCCACAAACGCGTCACAGTCAGATAGTCGTAGCTGGACTCGGGTCCGTCGGCCTCCAGCTCCCAGCGATTGAGGATGTTCTGCACCTCGGCAGAGTCCGGGTGAGACCGTACTTCCAGCATCTTGCTGATCTTCTGGGCCAACTTGGGGTGCCCCTGTGTCAGCAGATCGTTGAAGACCGGGGCGGGCATTCCCTGCATCGCCAGCAGGTCGATCGGCTTAGAGGCGAGAACGAGAAGAGCGAGAACGAGTGCCCCTAACACGGACCGCGTCCAACGCAGGGGCGCTCGGTTCGTCCTTATTCCGGTGGCGTGGCCAGGTTTCGTCAACCAGCGGCTCCAGTTGCGCGTACCGAGCGTCGTATGCCTGAAGGGACACTTCGTTCCAGGACTCGGGTCACAGACGAGACAAGGCTGGAAAAGGCGAAGCGAAAAAAGGAGACGCGGGGCACCGCCCTCCTGCTCGCGGCAAGCAGGGTTTGGTGGACGGGCCCGCGCGTCGTCCGGGTACTTCGTCGGTCACGCCGTTACATTCGACTCTGACTGACAGTATGTAGGTAAAATACGGACGCGTAATGTACTCGTGAGGTCACAACGGGGACTGAATGGGAAACACGCTGGTGGGTCGAATCTGTTTGGCCAGGCGAGCGGGGCTTCAGGAGTCGGCTGCCACGCCTTCCCTGCGCGCTGGCTCTGGCTCCGCGACCCAGGCCTGTTCGCCGGAGTTCGCCGACCGCATCACGCGGTTTCCGCCGGCCTCGCGCGCGGCCAACATGACGGCTCTCGCTTCCTTGAGGAGATCGTCGGCGTCTACCATGCGAGGCGTGAAGCTGGCAACACCGGCGCTCACGGTCATGCCGCTGGACTGGAAGGCGGCCGAACTCTCGACCGCCTTGCGAACCCGCACGGCAAACGTGAAGGCATCCGCGGTCGTTCCCCCCGGAAGTAGGGCAAGAAACTCATCGTCTCCGAAGCGGCCGCTCATGTCCATGCTGCGCGTGTTCGCGTCGAGGATGTCCGCCACGTTCCTGATCGCCTCGTCAGCCGCGGCCGGTCCATAACAGCCTCCGTAGACGCCCAGTCCGTCCATGTCGAACATCACGACGGCCAGCGCGCGGCCGCGACCCGCGGCGGCAAAGCAACGGTCCAAGAAGAAGCGCAGCGCATCGGCGCTGTGAAGGCCGGTAAGCGGGTCGCTGGCTGCCAAGTAGAGGGTGCTGGCGCGCCGGTTGAGCCGCGATTGCGATATCAGGCCAATGCAGAAGCTGAATGCGATCAACGAGACGACGACGAAACCGATCGCCAGCGAGTCCGGCGGCGCCATTCCAAGCCATTGAACCATGCCGAACTGAATGAGGGCCAGCCCGACGAGGGCGACGGCGAGGATGCCGCTGATCCTGCGCCAGGCCTTGAAGTGCGCGAGGAGGAGAAACGGCAGGATTGCCAGCATCCAGACAAGGACGGAGTACTCCCGGATCGCGCCAGGCCAGCGCCAGCTGGCCACGGTCACGACGGCCAGGCCCAGCAGAGCCACGGCGGCGGCGCTGGCCGGTACTCTCTCGACCACCGGCGTCCTGCTCACGGACTTGAGGATGCGACCTCGCACGCGGCGCTCCCGTTTTCGCGTCTTCCGATCCACTTCTGTGCCGCCTGCCAGACAGTCGGCGGCCACACGTCTACTCTGATTCAAGACGCGCGGGAGATGGCCGACGTCACGATGCTCTTGTTGGATGGGCTGCTCGTGTCCAGGATACCTGAACCGCTTCGGTTCGAACCCTGGCGGCTCCCGCGGCATCTGACCCGTGAGAACATGATGAATCGCCATCCGATCAGCTGATGGAATCGCTGATCCATCGAGCACAGGCCGGAGACACGGCGGCGTTCGAACGGCTCTACCGAGCCAACGTGGGGCGGGTATATGCAGTGTGCCTGCGGTTGGCTGCCGACCCGGTCCGGGCGGAGGAGCTGACCCAGGACGCGTTTGTGCGCGCCTGGGAGAAGCTCGGTTCGTTTCGAGGTGAGGCCGCGTTCTCGACGTGGCTCCATCGGATCGCTGTGAACGCGTTTCTGATGTCCAACCGCACGGACAGCCGCCGGAGCGCCCGTCTCCAAGTCGTCGGAGATCCGATCGAGGTCGAGACCGTCAGCCGACTCCCGCAATCGGAGACCAGCATCGACCTCGAGAGAGCGATCGCCATGCTGCCGGAGGGCGCTCGGACAGTCTTCGTTCTGCACGACATCGAAGGGTACCAGCACGGGGAGATAGCCCAGCTCATGAACATCGCGGCGGGGACCAGCAAGTCCCAGCTGCACCGGGCGCGCAAGCTGCTCAGGGAGGCGTTGGACCGATGAGCCACGAACGTTACGCACAATTGCTGAACGACTTCGTCGACGGCCGACTGGCGCCGAAGCTGCGGACGGAGCTGGAGGCCCATCTCGACCAGTGCGCGAAGTGCAGGCATGAAGTCGAGAGCCTTCGTTCACTATTGGCCGAGGCGGGACAGCTTTCACGAAGCATCGAGCCGTCCGGCGATTTGTGGCCCGGAGTAGCAGGCCGGCTGGAAACAGGTAAGCGGCGCCGACGTCCGTTCCTCCGACCGCGCTACGCGGTCGCGGCTGTGGCTCTTCTGGCTGTGGCGTTCTCGCTCACGCAGGTACGAACGAAGAAGGCACGGGAGCGGACGGCGCCACCGGTAGCGGTCCAGCAAACCGGGACGGGTTTCGTGTCTCTCACCGAGCAGTGGAGCCGCGCTGAAGCGACCTACGAGCGGGCGGCAGCGGAACTACAAACCGCGCTGGACGCAGTTCGGGAAACGCTGGATCCGGAGACGGTCGCGCGGATCGAAGCCAATCTGGAGATCATCGACAACGCGATCCGCGAGTCGCGGGAAGCGCTTGCGTCGGACCCAGACAATCTGGAGGTGCTACAGCTCCTCGCTGCCGTGCACGAGAAGAAACTGGACCTCCTGCAACAGGCGACGCGCTATCAGCGCCTCTGATGTTCGATGAACGGAGCAACGGTGAGACTGCAATGAACACGAGAACCTGGAAGACGTTGGCCGCCGCGCTGACCTTGTTTTTCGCCATCGGATTGGCCGTTTCTCCGGCCCGAGCCCAGGAAGCGATCGAGCAGGGCTCGGCCGCGATAGCCGATGGAACGGTGAAGATCACCAACGCCGCCGGCTCGGTCCGGGTGCGGGGCTGGAATCGCGACTCGGTGGCGGTCACCGGCACGCTCGGGGCCGGCAGTGAGGGGGTGGACTTCTCGGTCACCGGCCGGGAAACCCGGATCCGCGTGGTGCTGCCCCGGGGTGCCTCGCAGGAGCTGCGGGGCACCGAGCTTGTCGTCCGTGTGCCCGAGGATAGCCACGTAGCCGTTCGGACGGCGGCGGCCGATGTGGATGTCGACAGCGTCTACGGAGTCGTCGATGCGGAGTCGGTGAGCGGGCGAGTCCGGGTCGCCGGCAGCCCTCGCATGGTCTACGCCCAGTCTGCAGGCGGAGATGTCGATGTCGAGGCCTCGAGCAAGGTCGTGAGGGCTGAGTCGGTCGAGGGAACGGTCACCGTCCAGGACGCCCGCGGCTACGTAGAGGTTTCGACGATCAGCGGCGACGCGAACCTCGAAGGGAGCGACGTGTGGGAAGGCGAGGTGACCACGGTCAGCGGCCGGATTCTCTTCAAGGGCAACTTCGCCAGCAACGGGTCTTTTTACTTCGAGAGTCACAGCGGCAATATCGGCCTCTCCCTGACCGAGGGCGCCGATCCGGCCTTGGAAATCGTCAGCTTCAGCGGCGACGTCGCGAACGAGTTCGATAGCGGCCCCGCCGGTGGCGGCTCCGGAAGCCTCGTGAAGATCAAGACCTTCAAGGGAAGCGTCCGCATCGAGCGAGACTGATCGGGTCGAGGTGGACGCCGTCATTCGGCATTCGAACCCGAGGCAGCCCGGCGGCATCGTAGTATCGCGAACGAACACCAACACTACGATTGGAGGCCAATATGGCACGTCATGCTCTGGTCCGGTTTGCCGCTCTGGGCGCTGTTCTCCTGCTGCCCCTCTCGGCCCAGAAGTGCGGGCACGCGGCAGCGGACGTTTCGGCGACCAGCTATGGTCCGCCCTTTCTGTCCCTCGAGGTGCCGCCCAACCCGATGCGGCCCGACACCCGGGACGCGGCTCTGCTGATCCACGTATTCCACCATGGCAGCCCGGCCGGCTACAGGATCCAGGGTCGGGCGGAAGGGCTCGTGGAGGGAGAGCGCCGAACGATTCAACTCGATCTCGACGAAACCGCCGACCCGGGCCTCTATGCCGTCAGGCAACAGTGGCCAGCGGAGGGCGAATGGGTTCTTGCGATTCAAATCGCCGAGCACGCCGAGGCGACGCTGATCGCCGAGCTCGGGCCGGACGGCGGCGTGAAGCGAGGCAAGTACCATGCGATGTCACCGCCCGTAGTCTCTCTGAGCTCCGTCAGCGTCGTGAGCGGCGAGGTGCGCCAGAAGCAGATCGACGCGATGCTGAACGCGATGGCAAGGGCCGAGTAAGTGTCGCCCGACCGCCGCGCCACCTAGCTTCCTTCCTCACCACATCGACTGCGAAGGTGGGCGCCCCCGAATGGGGGTGCCCACGTTCGACTCTGGCCTCTCTTCAGGAGCATGTCCGGGATGAGTTTCGGCTCGCCGGCGCAGGCGGCGGTTCAACACCTACTCTCGGACGCCCTCGACGATGCGTCCACCCATGTGACGCGACTCGCTGATCTGGGTGATGGCGAGGCTGTGCATGATTTCCGGGTAGCTGTGCGTCGCCTCCGAACCTTCCTGCGTGCTTTCTCGGGGATTCTGACCATCGACGACCGGATACAGGTCGAACTCAGGGATCTCACCAGTCGGACCAACGCCACACGTGATGCCGAAGCACACTCGGAGTGGCTTCACGAGCGATTGGAGCATCCCGGGCTCAATCCCGAGGCGCGGCAGTCAGTGGCCAGGGTGCTCGCACACCTGGCCGGCCGCACCGTCCGCCCCGAAGGTCTCGAGGACGAGGCGCGGCGCGTGTTGAGCCGCACCCGTCGGGCCCTGGCGCAGCTCGATGTCCCCGTTCAGGGTGCGCAACGCTCTCCGAGCCAGACACCCGAGCAGACTTTCGGTCAGGCGACCGCCGGGGTCCTGGATCACGAGGCCCGTCGGCTTCACAAGCGGCTCGGTCGAATCGAGAACCTGAACGACACGCGGCGGCTTCACCGCGCGCGCCTGAGCGAAAAGCGACTCCGTTACGTTCTGGAACGGGTCGCCGGCCAGGTTGACGGTGCCGACGCGCCCGTCCAGCGACTGAAGAACCTTCAGGACCTGCTCGGCGAGCTGCACGACCTCAGCAGCCTGCGTGAGCGGCTGACAGACACCGAGTCCGAGCTCCATGATCTGGTGCGGCGACGCCGCGACGAGCTGTTCGAGGCTCTGCAGCTGGCCTGGCTCGGCATCGACGCCGACACATTCTTCAACGACATTGCGCGTATCACCGAAATCCTTCGGGAGGAGCCGTCGAGTGCATCGCCGACCTGATCGAGGACAGAGGCGGCAAATGGAAGGCGGCTGGCTTCGAGTGATCAGCCGAGTGTTGCGGGCGCCGCCGTTTCCGATGCAAATTCACGGTTGCCCGCGGACGTGGAGCGCCGGGCCCGGCCCGCTCGCGTGACCGCGCCCCCACCGTACAGAATGGAGCAGTCGATGTCTCAGCGGATCAAAGTCACGCTAAAGTGGATCCAGATCCTCGACAATCTGGAGCCTTTCTTCAAAGAGAAGGGCGAGTTTCGTTTCCGCTCCAAAGTATCGAGCGACAACCGGGGCGGCCTCGTCCACGAAACCCAGTTCCCCGAGACCGGATACTGGTCGATCTCTGATCATCCGGCCTGGAACAAACGACACCTGGCGGACAGGGTTCTGTTCGAGGGCGAAGTCGATGATCACCTGATCATCGAGCTGTTCGGGGAAGAGCTGGATGACTTCAGCGCCAACGACCAGCTGGATCACTACCGCCGCGAGTTTTCGGGCGCCGCGACTGACTGGTATGGCCGATATGGACCGGGTGAGGACACTCCGGAAGACCAGGCCACGGATGACGCGGAGAGCATGAGCAACTGGCGGATCTGCTACCACATCGAACAGGCATAGGCAGCGCCGGGCTCCTTACTGGACGGCCCCGACTCGGCAACGCGAGTCGGGGCCGTTGTCATCCGACTTCGGTCAGTTGCCACGCTGCTGCCGTATCGCGGTGGAGATGTCCGCGCTCAGGTCATCGATCGTGCGGCTGAGCGCGGCAACCGATGCGGCCGTAGTCGCATCGGAGGCGGGCTGGCGATACGTCGCCTCCCTCGTCGCCACCACCTTCCCGTCCGGGTCCGTGATCGACCAGCGGCAGCGGAGCTCAGCGCCACCCGACGCGTTCCGCTCGAACCGGCTCACCGCGACCTCAACCGCATAATGGGGACTCGTGGTCACGAACCACGGGTAGGTGAAGACACTTCTCGGCCCCAGCTCGCCCTCGAGATTTCTGGCCAGCACTGTGGTAAAGTTCGCCGAGAGGGACTCGGCCCAGCGCTCGTACTCGGAAAGCGATACCTGGTTCTGGCTCAAGCGGGTGACCATCTGCGGTCGGTCGAGGTACCCGGGGAACACCACCGGCCCCAGGCCGATGATCAGATCGCTCCCGGTGGCGGCGCTCGCTCCCGGAGAGGCGTCGACGGCCGCGGTGAGCACATAGAACTGCGACGGGTCCTGCTTCGGATTCAGTGAGCAGCTGGTCGCGGTGAGAACGAGGGCCGCAAACAGGATCGCGTTCCTAGCTGTTGGGGGACTCGACATCGCTAGTCTTTCTCCTCCGGCTTTCCGCGCAGAATCGCGCTCGGATTTCGTTCGAGGTAGTCCGTTAGCGTCCTCAGGCTCGCGGCCGCGGACGAGATCTCGGCGAGCGTCTCCTGGAGTTGGGTAGTGAGTGGGGATCCGGGCTGGAATTGCGTGCGCAGCCCCCGTACCAGCTGTTCGGCTTCGGCAGCGGCGTGCTGCGCGTCGCGCGTCGCTTCGAGCACCGCCACCCTGAGCGGGACCACGGTCGTATCTAGATTCGCGGCGACAGTCTCGAGGGCCCGGAACGTCTCGTGGATCTGGTGCAGCGCGATCTGAGCCGAATCGGCCAGCGTCTGCACGTTCACTGAATTGACCAGCCGGTCGATCCCGGCCACGGACTCTCGCAGATCGATGACCAGTGAATCGAGCTGGACGCTCCCGATCTCGGCGATCAGCTCCTTCACCTCGTTCTGAATCTCCTCCAGGCCGGTGCGGATGGTCGGGATCTCCGGGTACTCAATTTCTGGCAAGTTTTCGGAGTGAGCTGGCCGGTCGGGGTACCAGTCGAGCTCGATATACTTGCGACCGGTCACGAAGCTCTCGGTCGCGAGGCTCGCCCGGAGCCCTGCAGCGACCAGAGTATCGAGAAACGTGTCACTTATCTGGCGGCCCGTGCCCCGCTCGATGATGCGTTCGTTCAACTCGTAGATAACCGGAATCGCGAATTCCTGGCGTTCTTCCGCCTCGAAGATATCGAGCCGTACTTCCTTCACTTCGCCAATCTCGACCCCCCGATACTTGACGGGGGCGCCGGGATCGAGGCCGCCGACGGAAGTATCGAAGTAAGAGATGACCGTGAGCGTCTGCTTGAAGAACTTTCCCGACCCCAGAATCACGATCGCGATCACGGCGAGCGCCGATGCCCCGATCACGAATGCGCCGATTTTTTTCGGATTCGCCCTCCTGCTCAAGTGCCCTCCTCCCCACGGGTGAGGAAGCTTCTCACCCCCGGGTTGTCCGAGTGGTCGCGAAGCTCTTTCGGCGGTCCGGACGCCGTCATCGTCCGCGTCTCGGCGTCCAGAAACACGCTGTTGGTGCCAATCGCGAATATGCTGTTCAGCTCGTGGGTCACGACCACGACCGTCGTATCGAGCGTCTCCCGAAGCTCCAGAATCAGCTCGTCAAGACGATGGGAGCTAATCGGATCCAGCCCGGCAGAAGGCTCATCGATGCACAGAATGCCCGCGTCGAGCGCCATCGCACGGGCCAGCCCGGCCCGTTTCTGCATCCCCCCGCTGATCTGCGACGGATAGTAGTCCTCGAAGCCGCTGAGTCCTACGAGAGCCAGCTTGAGGCTGGCCAGATGGCCGATCTCGGCAGGGTTCAAAGTCGTGTACTCTGCCAGTGGCAATCCGATGTTCTCGGCCAGAGTCATCGAACTCCACAAGCCGCCGCTCTGGTAGAGGACGCCGATGCCGCGCAGGATCCTGTTTCGCTCATCCAGATCGGCCCTGGTGAAGTTCTCGCCGCGATAGAACACCTCGCCCTTGACCGGCTCGATCAGACCGAGCATGTGGCGCAGCAAGGTGCTCTTTCCGCATCCGCTCCCGCCCATGATGATGAAGACGTCGCCCTTGTTCACCGTGAAGCTGATGTTCCGCTGGACGACGAAGTCGCCGAATGCCATGGTCAGGTCACGCACTTCTATCTCCGGGACATCACCTCGTGTCGGCGGCAGGGGCGAGTCTGGCATCGCGTCCTCAGATGCCAAGCGCGTAGAAGACCACGGCGAACACTCCGGCCGCGCTGATGATTGCCACGATGGCGGTCACGACCGCCGAAGTCGCCGCGTCGCCGACCCCGGATGCGCTCCTCGAGGACTGCATGCCCCGCATGCAGCCGGCCAGGGCCACGAGCATGCCGTACACCAGGGCTTTCAGGAGACCGCCGAGCAGATCGGACATCGACAGGGCCTGCATCGTCTGCTGGAGGTACGTCTGGACGGTGAGGCCGAGCATGCCCGTGCCGACCAGCATGCCTCCAAGAATTCCGAACAGATTCGCATACAGCGTCAGTAGCGGCATCATGACGACGAGTGCCAGGAATCGCGGCAACACCAGGAAGTCGACTGGCGAGATGCCGAGCGTCGTGAGCGCATCGATCTCCTGGTTCACCTGCATGCTGCCGAGCTCGGCCGCGTAGGCGGCGCCGCTGCGACCCGACATCACGATCGCCGTCATGAGAGCGCCCATGTCATGCACCATCGCGATCGCCACCAGATCGGCCACGTAGATCGCCGCCCCGAACTGCTCGAGCTGGATCGCGCCCACGAAAGCGAGGATGAGACCGAGCAGGAAGCTGACCAGGGCCACGATCCCAAGCGCGTTGGCACCCGCCTTCTGGATCTCGATGCCCAGCTCTCGCTTGCTGAACTGAGCCGTTCCGCGGAGCAGGTGGCCCACCGAAACCGTCACTTCGCCGAGGAAGCTGACGAAATGACCGGTCGCTGTGGCTGCCTTCACCGCGTTCTTGCCGACGCGATCGATGGCCGGGACCTTCGGCACCTCTACGCGGGCGTCCTTCTTCTCCGGAACCGCCTCGGCCAGGGACAGGAGCTGTTGTGCGCCGGCCGGCAGTCCGCTGCGCTCGACGGAGATCTGACGCTCACCGGCGAGTTCATCTACACGGATCAGGAACGCGAGGAGGCTGCTGTCCCAGTCGCCGAGCGCCGTCGAATCGTACCCGATGCGACGAGGCGCGGGAGTCGCCGCTAACTGCCCGTCGACCTCTGTCGCCGAGGGCGGATCTGCGGTGATGCTCCAGTCGCCCGCCAGCCGAATGAGCAGCGTGTCCTCAGTTCGGTCGAACGACAGTTGGCTTCGTTCGGCTGCGGTGCTGGTGCCGTTTGCAGCTGTCACTCTAGCTCCCTACGAGGGCTGTTGGTCCGGCACCGCCCGCTGCGACCGCAGATCCCTGACGAAGCTCCGGGCAAGGGCGAGAACTCGAAGCCCAACTTAGGCCTCAAACCCGCTTTCGAGCGAGCGTCAGCCCTTCGCCGATCGGCACGAGGCTGATCGAAACGCGCTCGTCGGTGTGCAGCTTCTCGTTGAGGGCGCGGATCGCGACGATGTCGGGATCATCGATGCTCAAGTCGTAGACGTTGCCGTTCCAGAGCACGTTATCGATTGCGATCATACCGCCGGCACGGAGGAGGCGCAGGGACCGCTCGTAGTAATCGTCGTAGCCGGTCTTGTCGGCGTCGATGAAGACGAAGTCGAAGCTGTCAGCGGCGTCCGCCGCCAGAAGCTCATCCAGGGTCGCGAGCGCCGGGCCAAGCCGCAGATCGATCTTGTCCGCGACACCAGCTTCTTCCCAGTAACGTCTGCCGATCGCTGTCCACTCCTCGCTCAGATCACACGCGATCAGGCGGCCGTCGGACGGCATCGCAAGTGCGACGACGAGGGCACTGTAGCCCGTAAAGGTGCCGATCTCGAGCGCTCTCCGTACATCGAGCAACTCGATCAACAGCGCCATGAACTGTCCCTGCTCCGGGGCGATCTGCATGTTCGCACGTTCCAGTCTCGATGTTTCCTCGCGCAGCCGGGCCAGCAGCGCCGGCTCACGCAATGAAACGTTCCGCAGGTACTCGTACAGCTCGTCGGTCAGAGCGATCGTTCGCATGCTCATGTCGTGTCTCGTCTGCAACAGCGGTGGATACGCACGTCGTCCCGTGGCGGCGTCGGGGGTAGACATTCGTCCTGCATCGGCCTAGTTACCGCCACCGGGAGGCCGAGGCCCGCCACCGGCATGCCGGCTCCCTTCGGGCACGT
>JBFILW010000025.1:0-21483 GCA_041612005.1 Gemmatimonadota bacterium | reverse complement strand
TGGCGTTCAGAATCATATTCACTTTGGTTCCTCATGAGCCATGGGAAGTGATGCCCATGGTCCGTTGAGGCCCTGCACGTCACTCACACCAACTTGTCAAATAGCACAAATAAACCCCGGCCAAGCCATAGGCTGGGCGCGAGGAGCCCTAATGATAGGGGTAAGGTAAGGAAGTGTCAAGCGGCACAGTCAGTTGCACGGCCGCCTGTGCTGAATCTGTCGGGAGCTTGTACACGTGCTCCGGAAAGGCGTTCCCTCCCGCCCGGCTGGTGCTAAGCGCGGCCCGATCCGCCGACGCCCGACGCATCCACGAAGTACGACCGGCACGCCGCCTCGAGCGTCTCGTCCGACAGCGGGACATCCGCGCCAGAGTACCGACGGAGGTCGGAGACATGATCCACGACGTCTCGGGCGTGACACGCGCGGGCCTCCGCCAGGCCCCTATCGTAGTAGTGCTCGTAGATGTAGGAGACGGCCGAGGGTGTGAACGGAAGGCCGTGCGACTCGCACTCCTGCTGGAAGATGCGCCGGAACTGGTCCCTGTCCGGACTATCCACGTGGATCTTGTAGCGGATCCTGCGCAGGAACGCTTCTTCGACCAGTTCCGCCGGGTCGAGGTTGGTGGCGAAGATGAGAAAACACTCGAACGGAATCGCCAGCTTGTGCCCGATCGGCAGATCCAGGAGGTCCACCTGGCGCTCCAGCGGCACCATCCAGCGGTTCAGCAGGTCACGGGGACGCACCCGCTGCCGCCCGAAGTCGTCGATAATGAACACACCACCATTCGCCTTCACTTGTGGCGGAGCGCGGTAGATGCCGGTCTGCTCGTCGCGCTGTAGCTCCAGCTGATCCAGGGTGAGCTCGCCGCCCACGATCACGGCGGGTCGGTTGATCCGCACGAAGCGCTGATCGTACACCGGGCCAGAACCGAGCAGCTTCCCGTCTCCGTTCAAGTCTGCCGTCGCGGGAGCCTCGGCCCGCCGATGCGAGTGCGGGTCGTAGATCTGGACTACCTGCCCTTCCGTCTCGACTGCATACGGGACGTAGATCGCGCCGCCCAGCATGCCGGCCACTGCTTCCGCGATCGAGGTCTTTCCGTTCCCCGCTTCGCCGTAGAGAAACAGTGAGCGCCCGGAGTTGATTGCCGGGCCGAGCATGTCTACAAATCCGTCATCCAGGACCATCTTTCGCAGACCTCGGACGATTTGCGAGCGTGAGATCCGGACTCGGGTGGCGCTCTGCGTGCGCGCCCAGTGCCAGTATTGCTGCATTGGGATCGGTGCCGGACCGACATAACGGTTGCCCTCGAGAACTTCCCGGGCACGCGCCCTCCCCTGCTCAGTCAGGTCGAAGCTGAAGGATGCCGCGTTGGGGCCGCTCGAGCCCCGGACCTCGACGAGCTGCCGCTTCCTGATCCACATCAGCGGGTCTTCCACGATCGAGTACGGGAGCCGCAGAGACTCGGCCAGCTGCTTACCGGTTCGCGAACCGTAGGTGTGGAGTGTCTTCAGGAGCAGGTCGGCGATGTAGCCCTGCGAGAGGCCCGTCTCGGCGAGATTGTCCGGGACCACCGGGTACGTACCGGCGACGTTGCCACTGCCGTGGAGGCCTTCAGCCTCGCGGAGCGTACTCCAGCTGCTCACTTGTTCCGCCAGATCCAGAAGCTTCTGCTCCTCGCCGGCGGGGCGCGTCACGCGGCTGTAGTGCCGGCGGCGCCTGTTTCCATCCGTTGCGTCCGTCATTCGCTCGTTGCCTCAGAGTGGCCAATGCCTCTCCCGCGCGACATTCCGCGCGCGGTCTATCTCTTACGAGAAGGTTTTGAGCCGAAAGCGTGCCGCCGGCGGGGAGAAGAGAGTGGTGCTTTGTAACACCTTTCACTACCAACTAGTTACAGCATCCTCCGGCAGCGGCACTCAAGCGACCAAACCAGGCCGGCGTCGCGGATGTGTCGCAGCGGTTACACGTCGGGTGTTGGCTTGCCGGCACACGCCACCGGGACGCTCCGAGACCCGGCCTGGGCACCGCCGTCGCCCGTGAACGACGGAGTTCGGCGTTAGCCTCCGAAGTAGAGCTGAACAACGAGGGAAGAAACGAACGTATCAAAGGTCGTCGCGCTTCCGGATTGAAGCCGGGTGCCCACGGGACTCGCGTCTACGCTGTTGCGGTCCTGATAGCTGAAGCGCACACCGGTATGGCCTCCGATGCTGAACCGCTCCAGCGGCGCCCACTCGACTCCGATCCCGACCCCGATACCGTACTCGTACGTTGTGCGTTCGGTCGTCGCCTGCTGGCTGACCGTTTCTGCGTCGAGCGAACTGTACGAGAACAGGAGGTTGCCGTGGATGTATGGCGCCAGGGTCCGGTAGGTCGCGATGTACTGGCGGATCGACGGCTCGATCGCGATCCCCACGCTCGACGAGTTGAACTCCTGCATCGGAGTCCCGTCATCCAAGCGCTGTCTGTCCGAGGTCGAGACCGTACGGAGCCCGATGTCGAGACCGAGGTTGGTGCGCGAACCGATCAGCTTCCAGACACCGAGACTCGCGCCTCCGCCACTTGGCAGAGAGAACGAGAGCGACCAGGCGCCGGCCGGCAGTGGCAGGGGTTGGGCTTCGGCTTCTCCCTGCCCGAACGCGGCCGGGGCCGTGACCGTGAGAAGGGCGAGCGAAATGAGGGCGTACCGGGTGCCTGCGCGCATGATTCCTCCTGGGTTTCGTCGGGTCCGGTTGCCTGGCAGCTCTACTTTCCGACCTGACCCGGGCGGTAGGCGCGGACGAGCTGCGCCTCGATCTCCTCCTCCGTAAAGGCGACCGGCTTCATCTCGCCTCGTGCGAACATGGCCGTCTGGTCATCGATGTGCGGCGAGTCGGGCTTCGAGCTTTGCCCGAACACCAGGACCGTGTACGCCCGAGGGGTCTCGCCAAACTCCACCGCTAGGATGTACGCATCGCCGCTGTAGGCGACCCGTTTCTCTTCGTCGTCCGTGACAAAACCGAGGTGACGGAAACAGCCGTACCACGCGGAGCAGCCCGAGGCGGGCACGTCCACATCGCCCCAGCGGATGCGATGGACCTCTCCCCAGCTCACATCCCATCTGCCGTACCGTCGTTCGGTGTCCGATACGGCTTGTTGAAAAGCCGTGACTGCTCGGGCCGGGTCGGCGAGCCCCCGCGGGGTTTCCGTCGGTCGCTCCTCCGTCCAGGCCTCGGCAAACGTCTCGCCGGAACCCTCCGCGTAGGCCTGCCACCAGCTCAAGAACAAGACGCCGCCCCGCGCGTCGGCCTGGGTCGCATTGCCCCACCCGGCAACGAGATCGATCGCGGCGGCGATCTCGGGAGCGGGGTTGCTCGATCGCACCGCCGCGACGAGGTCGTCTTTCACCCGATCGGCGAGCAGCATTCTCGGCGAGTGCTTGAGCCGGACGACGTCCTCGAGCGAGAGCTTCGAGTCTCCGTGGATCAGCTCGAGGGCCAGCTGGCTTCGAAGCCGCAGGCGTCTGTCCTGCCACGCCGCCGGGAGATCGGGATCGTTCAGGAGCTCGTTGAGGTTTGTGTAATGATACGAGTCGTTCTCGTTGTGGATATAGCCGCCCGTCGGGTTGAGAAGTTGTGGCAGCGAGTCGAACGGCACGATCTCGGTCCACACGTCCGACCAGGTACTCGCCGGCGTGGCGACTGTGTCGCGACCAGACTCGTGCGGCAATATCGGAATCGCCGCGTTCCACACGTAGAATATGTTGCCGTCCGCATCCGCGTATGTGAAGCTCGACTCGGTGTGTCCCCGCATCCGCATCGCGTCCTTCCACTCGTCGAGGCTGGTTGCCTGCATCATGCGGAGGAACTGCTCGGTGCGCCGGAACTCGCCCCAGTCCGAGGAGCGCATGACGTAGATCCCGCTGTCGTCTCGGTCGATCACCGGCCCGATCACCGTGCTCCAGAAATCGCGCGTCTCGGACGAGCGCCCTTCCCCGTCTTTGAACTCGACCGTCAGTGTTTGGCGCTCGAGCGGGACCGAAGTATCGTCGAAGAAATAGTGGTCCGCGCGGTCCGGATCCGGCTCGAGGACGTACACCTCGTCAACGTCGGGAGAGTTGTTGGTCGTGGCCCAACCGAGGTGCCGGTTGAAGCCGCCGTTGAAGTAAAGCGGATACCCGACCCGAAAGTCACCGTAGAAATCGATTACACCGGGCACCGTGACCTGGGCCTCGTAGTAGGCGCCGTAGTAGCCCGATCCCCAGCGGAGGTGGGGGTTGCGGAGAAGGATCGAATACCCCGACACGGTGCGGCTCGGACCGAACGCCCACGCGTTGGAGCCGTCTCCCGATCCCGCGACCGAGTCCGCCCTCTTCCGGCGCGCTTCCTGACTCGAGAGAAACTGGTCCACGTGCGCCTGGAAGCTCTCGTCCACCCAGTGCGCCGTGATGTCGGGGCCGGTGAAATCGGGGCGTACCCAGTCGGGAAACTCGCCCGCGTTCAGCTCCATGTAGCGGTTCACTCCCGCCGCGTAGCCCTCGTAGAGTGCCCGCGCCTCGGCATGGAGGTTTTCGTAGGCAGCGGCCGCCTGAAGATGACGCTGGCGCCACCAGAAGTCGGACTCGACGGAGTCGCGGCCGAAATGCAGTGACAACAAGCCGCGGGCACGCACCAGCCGGTGAACCAGGTCCTGGCCGTAATCCTCCATGTGGGCGTACGCGAGGCCGAAGGCCATTGCCCCGAGATCCTCGGCGAGTATGTGCGGCACTCCGAACGACGTGCGCCGGATCTCGACGCGCTCGGGATAGGGAGCGTCCGCGGCGGAACCGTTGCACCCCCCGACGATCGAGGAAGCCCCGAGTCCGACGAGAACAGCCGCGCGTGTGCGTGATGAGCTGCGGGAAGTCATGCCCGGCAAGATAGGCCGCGGATGTGTCGCCGGCGATTGGCCGGCCAGCGACCCTTAGAACACGGCGAGCATCAGCCGGACAGCAGCCCGGCCAGCGATGCCGGTTCCCCACACGACCCAGCCGGCAAATAGCACGCTGGCGATCAGCGGACCGGGAGTCGAGCTCAGAGGCTGGCTGAGACTGAACAACAGGAGCGCCGCGAAAACGGCTCCAGGTGAGAACACGATTCCACCCTCCCCAATAAACCCATCTATATGCGATCAACCCCGATTCGGGGCAGTCTGTTGCCGAGTACGAGGCGCACATGATCCCGGTTTCGCCTCGTCGGCGCAATGGGGCACAGGGGAGTCATGTGGAGAAGGGTGAGCGACGGGATTCGAACCCGCGACCTCCAGGGCCACAACCTGGCGCTCTAACCGACTGAGCTACGCCCACCACGATCCGGGGCCTAATCTGCGGTTTTCCGGCCCGGCGGCAAGCCGGCCGTCCTTCCGCCGGGTACCTGGGCGCGAACTCGCCACATATGTTGCCGCCTCATGGCACAAGTCGCGATCGGAATCGTCGGACTGCCCAACGTCGGCAAGTCCAGCCTCTTTCAGGCGCTCACGGCCACGGCCGTGCCCGCCGAGAATTACCCGTTCTGCACGATCGATCCCAACGTCGGTGTGGTCGAAGTCCCGGAGCCACGCCTACCGCTGCTCGCGGCAATCGTGCAGCCGAAAGACACGGTCCACGCGGTCGTCGAGTTCGTGGACATCGCCGGTCTCGTCGAGGGCGCGTCGCGAGGAGAAGGACTGGGCAATCAATTCCTCCAGCACATTCGCGAAGTCGATGCGATCGTCCACGTGGTGCGGTGCTTCGATGACGCATCGGTAGCCCGCGTCGGACCCGTCGATCCGGTCCGCGAGGTCGAGATCGTCGACACGGAGCTGGCCCTGGCGGACCTGGCCGCCGTCGAGGGACGGCTGGACAGGGCCGAGCGTCTGGCCCGCTCTGGCGACGGCGACGCCGCGGCCGAGATGGATCTGCTGCGTCAGGTCAAGAAAGCACTGGAGCGAGGGACACCCGTGCGAGCGCTCGATCTGAACGAGAAAGCGCTGCTCGCGCTGAGGCCGCTCAACCTGCTGACCGCCAAGCCGACTGTGTACGTCGCTAACGTCGACGAACGGCAGTTGCCCGAAGGCGGCGAGTGTGCCGCGCGACTACGGGCGGCGCTCACGGAGTGGGGCCGGTCAGTCGAGGTGGTCCCCGTGTGTGCGCGCCTCGACGCCGAGCTCAACGACCTCGAGCCGACTGAACGCGACGAGTACCTGGCCGCGATCGGCCTCGAGGGCACGGGTCTCGATCGCCTGATTCGAGCCGGGTATCGGGCCCTCGGCCTCCATACCTTTTTCACTTTCAACGAGAAGGAAGCCCGGGCCTGGACGCTGCCCCGTGGCGCGACCGCCCCGCAGGCGGCCGGCCGCGTGCACAGCGACTTCGAGCGCGGCTTTATCCGGGCGGAAGTAATCGGAATCGACGAGTTTCTGGACCTGGGCTCGATGAAAGAGGCCCGCGAACACGGGCGGGTGCGGTCGGAAGGGCGCGAGTACGTCGTCCGCGACGGCGACGTGCTATTGTTCCGGACCAGCGCCTAGCCGGGCCGCCAGGGCGCCGGACCGGAGGGGGAGGAAACTCCGAACCGGTTCGGGCCGTAAGAGGCAGTGAGGTCGAGAAGGTTCGCTGACCTTTCGGAGGACTCGATGATGGTGGGGGAGTAGGAGCTACATGTATCGAGATGGTCTCGCGTACGCACTGTGGTGCATGATTTTCGTCGGGCTCGGAGGTCTGCACCGCATCTACCTTGGCAAGTACGGAACGGGGATCCTGTGGCTACTCACGGGCGGCCTGTTCGGGATCGGGCAATTGGTCGATGTGTTCCGAATGAAACGCCTCGTGCTCGACTCCAATGTCCGCGACGGGCACCTTCCCCACCCCAGAGTCGCGGAGCGGCTCGTATCCGCGGAGGCGTCGATCCCGAGACTCGAAGCGGCCCCCCAGAGTCTCAGGCAGCGGCTGGTCGAGGCGGCGCTGGCCCACGGGGGAGCGATCTCCGTGACCCAGGGAGTGGCGGAGACCGGGCTGACGTTCGAGGAAGTGGAACACGAGCTGCGCGAGCTGGTGGCTACGGGCTACGTGGACGTGGACAACGCGCCCCACACCGGGGTAGTGATCTACCGTTTCACGGAGCTGGGCTGAGCGGTCGAGCTAGGCGCGTCCCTGAATGTAGTCGCGCATGAAGCGGTTCTCGCCCTCGACTTCCGTGCGCAGGGCGTTGACCACGTCGCCGATCGACAGGATACCCACCAGGGCGTCGCCCTCCATGATCGGCAGGTGCCGGATCCGGTGGTTGGTCATCTGCTCCATCACGTGGCCGATCTGGTCATCCGGCCTCCCGGTCACGACCTCCCTGGTCATGACGTCGCTCACGGTCCGACCGGAGAGATAGGCCGGGTCTTCTGCCGAAACGCGCAGAATGTCACGCTCGCTGAGGATGCCGACGATGTCGGACCCTTCGAGCACCACAACGGCGCCGATGTTGTGATCGACCAGGACCTGGACGGCTGCGTGGACGGTGGCATCGCGGGTGATCGTCACGACTTCCGTTCCTTTGTGGGTCAGGATGTCTCGGATCTTCATTCGTCCCCTCCTGCGCTCGCACGAACTGTGCTTCCGCTCCCCTTGTATCGTACAGCGTCATCGGCATTGGTCAAGTCTGCTGCGCCTGAGCTTCGGGGGCCGGTTCTGTGCCGTCGGGCACAGGCCGCAAAGTCACGGTCCCGAATCGAGTCGAGTCGATGGCGAACGTGTGCTCGCCTTCGTCGACCGACATGCGCGCCACGATCGCATCGACCAGCTCTTCGTTCTGCTCCCACCAGCGCCTCGCGTCTTCCCTGCTCCAGCGGCCGGAGTCCTCGCAGGCGCTGAGCGCCTCGTAGAGCTCGACCACGCTTCCGGGCCTGCGCTCGGGTTCCTTCTCCAGGCACACGAGGACGACACGCTCGAGATCCTTGGGGATCTCTTGATCAGCCGCCTCCGAGAGCGGCAGCGGTGTCTCATTGAGGTGCTTCGCGCATACTTCGGGAACCGTGATGCCGTCGAATACCGGACGACCGGCGAGAAGGAAGTAGGCGACCGCACCGAGAGCGTAGACATCGCTGCGGACATCGACGTCGCCGGGCGTACGGATTGCCTCCGGTGACAGATACTGCGGAGTTCCCGTGAAGGTGCCGGCCCTCGTTAGATCCTTGTCTCCATTGCCGCTCAGGTCTTTCACGATTCCGAAGTCCAGCACCTTGGCGACGTCGTACGCGCCACCGCGCTCGCACACAATGATGTTCGCTGGCTTGATGTCTCTGTGGATGAGCCCGATCCCGTGCGCCTCGGCCAGCGAGCCGCAAACCTGCTGCAGGATGTGGATCACACGTGCCGGCGGAAGCGGACCCAGGGTCTTCACCAGCCGATCCAGGCTCACACCGGGCAGCAGCTCCATCGCGTAGTAGAAGACGCCGTCCACGGTGCGCCCGTTGTCGACGATGGCGATCGTGTTCGGGTGGGTCAGGCGGCTGGTCAGGCGGACTTCCCGCTCGAAGCGGGCGATATCGACTCTGGAGGCGCGGTCGATGCGGAGCAACTTCACGGCTGTGGGCCGGCGCAGCATGGCGTGGTGGGCACGATACACTTCGCCCATCCCGCCTTCGCCGATCTTCTCCTCCAGCGTGTACTGCCCCAGCTGTCGCGCCTTGTTGGTGGCGTGTGCCGCGCGCTTGCCGAGTCGCGCGATGACGAAGGTGCCGAGCACGACCACGGCGGAGATCACCGTCAGCAGCGTGAACAGACCCCAGAATATGCCGCGGAGCCGGTTCATGATGGCGTACGCTTCGTCTTCGTCCATCTCTGTCGTGACCCCGATCCCGTGCTCCGGTAGCCAGCGCCAGGCGCCGACGACCTTCACGCCGCGATAGTCACGATAGCCCTCGAGGTCGATGCCATCGCGACCCGCCGTCGCCGCAGCGGCCATCTTCGTCAGCGGCAGCTCAGCGTATGGCACGTCGGCCCGGAAACCCTCCAGCATATTTCCACCGGGATCGCGGACCTGGACGTTGAGGATGCCACGGGCATCCGGATTGACCGGTAGCAGCCCGATCTCGCGGAGCTGGTCGTCGAAGCGGCTCTCCGAGACCATGAGTCCGTCTCTATTGAAAGCGTATGTCTCCCCGCTGGTTCCGATTCGAGCTACCTGAAGGAGCCGCGTGAAGTCGTTCTCGGGAGCGACGCGGAAACCGAGGGCGCCGATCACTCGATCACCCGAATCTCTGATCGGCGCGATCACCGCCATGATCGGCCGCCCGGTTGTGAGGTGACCCTGCTCGTCCGGCAACGGCACGAGCGAGCGAACCGGTGGACTGACGACGGTACGCCCATCGAGGACAGGGCGGAGATACTGCCAGATCGGGTCGTCGGCTTGCAGGCGGTAGCCGAGCAGAATGTCCTCCGTCGCGGCGACAACCCGGCCAAGCAGATCGACGGCGACAAAGCCCAGGTAGTCGAGCGATGCCGCGATTGGACCCAGATGTTCGCGTAGCGCGGCCTGCGCCGAATCGGTCGCGAGCTCACCACCGACCGCGGCGCCCGGAACGGCTCCGACGGCAACCAGCGTCGTGATGGCGCTCCGCACCTCCGGGTCCCCGGCCAGCTCGGAACCGATTTTTTCCTGGTTCTCCAGCCATACTTCGATGGCTGCGACGTCCGCATCGAGGATGGTCTGCAGCTGGTCGCCGATCTGCTTCTTGATCGACTCGTCCATGACGCCGCGGACCACGAGGCCGAGAGTGATGAGAGCGACAGCGAGCACCGGAGCGAGCCAGCCGCGAAATCGGAAGACGGGGCGAATGCCCCGGGTCAGACCCGCCAGGGTGCGCGTCTTTCGGTTCTCGCCGGGGCTGGGCATCATAGCGTGCGTCGGTGACCAAAGCGGAACCGCACCTCCCTACCGCCACCCGTCGCTAGCGCCGGCAACATAACTAGCGACCGAATGCGTGACCAACACGGGCGGCATACGTTGGGAAGCGCGCGGAGAGGAGCCCACCATGTCGCCAAACAAAGGACTTGTGAGCCAAGAGATGGATGAGTCAACGGAGCGCTGGCGCCTGGGGTCGTACGTCGACTCGGTTGCCGGCCGGGTAGGGAGTCTCGAGGCCGAGCGCTTCGTCGAGCGCCTGTGGGCGAAGGATCCCAGTCTCTGGAGCGACGACGACGGAACTCGGTCGATGATAGCGGGCGCTTTGGGCTGGCTGGAAGTGGGCACCAAAATGGAGTCACGCATCGCCGACCTCGACAATTTCGCCGCCGAGGTTCGAGCCGACGCAACGACGGCCGTCGTGCACATGGGTATGGGTGGCAGCAGCCTCGCACCCCTCGTTCTCGGCCACGCCTTCGGGCCCCGCGATGATTGGCCGGCGCTCTACGTGCTGGACACCACGGACCCGGCAACCGTGATCGGACTCGACCGGGAGCTGGATCTCGGACACAGCCTCTTCATCGAGGCGAGCAAATCCGGCACTACCGCTGAGCCGCTCGCCTTCGGAGCATATTTTTACGACCGGCTGACCGGTGTGCTGGGAGCGGACGGTGGACGACACATGGTCACGATCACCGACCCGGGCAGCCCGCTGATCGAGCAGTCCGAGGCGCGTGGATTCCGGAGAGTCGTTCTGAACTTCGCCGACATCGGCGGCCGGTTCTCGGCCCTCTCCTATTTCGGCCTTCTCCCGGCGCGGCTGGTCGGGATCGACGTGGCCGATCTGTTGCGACGCGCGAACGCGATGGCCGAGGCGTGTCGGGAGCGGAACGTGTCCGGCAATCCGGGCGTGATGCTGGGCGCGGCCCTGGGAGAGCTGGCGCTGCAGGGTCGCGACAAGCTGACCCTCGTCACGCCGTCCTCGATCGCCACGTTCGGTGTGTGGCTGGAACAGCTGATCGCCGAGAGCACGGGCAAGGAAGGGAAAGGTGTTTTGCCTGTCGCGGGCGAGCCGCTCGGATCGCCCTCAGTGTACGGCGACGACCGGGTTTTTGTCGTCTTGGACTTGGATGGAGAAACGGACACCGCCGTCGAAGCGCGACTCGCCGCCCTTTTCGAGGCCGGTCACCCGATTATCCGTCTGTCGGTCGGGAGCCCCGCCGGGCTGGGAGCCGAGTTCTTCCGCTGGGAGGTCGCGACGGCGACAATCGGCGCCGTGCTCGCCATCAACCCGTTCGATCAACCGAATGTTCAAGAGAGCAAGGACATCACCAACCGCTTGCTGGCGGTTGTGCGGGAGACCGGTTCCCTCCCCCCGAGCGAACCCGGCGGGAGTGCGGGTCTTCTGGACTTCTACGCTCCCGAGGCCGCGCCGGCCGGCTCAGGGTCGCTCGTGGCCCTCCTCGACACGGTCGCGGCGGGCGACTACGTGGCCTTGCAGGCATATCTGACCGAGAGCGACGAGATCGACGCGGCCCTCGCTTCGATCCGCCTTCGGTTGCGCGACGGCCTCGGCGTAGCGACTACGGTCGGATACGGGCCGCGGTTTCTCCATTCGACGGGTCAGTACCACAAGGGTGGACCCGACAGCGGCGTCTTCCTCCAGCTCACGGCGGACGACATGCGTGACGTTGCCATTCCCGGTCAGCCGTACGGCTTCGGCGACCTCAAGCAGGCCCAGGCGCTGGGAGACCTCGAGGCGCTGTGGCAACGCGGGCGGCGGGCGCTCCGAATCCACCTGGGTCCGGACGCCGACGCTGGCCTCGCCGACCTCTCGAACCTCGTTGAAGCCTACCTGCGGACGGCCGACCATGTCTAACCGTCGCAGCGAGCTCGGCATGGTCGGCCTCGGGACAATGGGTCGAAACCTGTTGCTGAACATGGCCGACCATGGCCACGCAGTCAGCGGATTCGACCGAGACCCCGCGAAGCTCGAGCTCCTCCGAGCCGAGGCTGGTGACCGGCCGATCGTTGGCGCCTCTTCCACGCAAGAGCTGGTCGAGACGCTCGGCTCACCGCGGGTCGTGATGATCCTCGTTCCGGCGGGCAGCGCCGTGGATGCCGTGATCAACGAGCTGCGGCCGCTTCTCGCTGCCGGCGACGCGATCATCGACGGCGGGAACTCTTTCTACGGAGACACCGCCCGGCGCGCGACGGAGCTCGAGAACACTGGGATACACTTTCTCGGTATCGGCGTCTCCGGCGGCGAGGCTGGTGCCCGTCACGGACCCAGCATGATGCCCGGCGGGAACGAGCAGGCGTACGAGATTGTGCGTCCGCTTCTCGAGGACGTGGCGGCTCGGGTCGGCGACGACCCGTGCGTGGCCTACCTGGGTCCGGGAGCGGCAGGCCACTATGTGAAGATGGTCCACAACGGGATCGAGTACGGCGTCATGCAGCTCATCGCCGAAAGCTACGATCTCATGAAGCGTGGAATGGGCCTCACGACCGACGAGATACAGGCCGCATTCTCCGCCTGGGGCGAGCAGAAGCTGGCGTCATACCTGATCGACATCACGGCGGTGATCCTCGGCACGCGGGACTCCGAGACGGCCGAACCGCTTCTCGATGTCATCCTCGACGAGGCAGCCCAGAAAGGGACCGGACGCTGGACCTCTCAGGAGGCGATGGAGCTCGGCGTTCCACTTCCCATCATCGACCTTTCCGTCGTTGCTCGCAGCATCTCCGCCCGCAAGGCCGAGCGTGAGGAACTCTCGGCCATTATCAGTGGACCCGGCAGCGAAAGCCGGGCGGACGTGGAACTCGAGTCGATTCGAGATGCGCTCTACGCCGCGGTGATCCTCACTTACTCCGAAGGGTTTGGGCTGCTCGCGGCCGCTTCGCCGACGTACGGATTCTCGCTGGACCTGGAAACTGTGGCGCGCATCTGGAGAGATGGATGCATCATCCGGGCTGACCTTCTGGAGGAGATCCGGGCCGCCTTCATTCGCGATCCAGGGCTCGCCTCATTCCTGTTCGACCCCGAGCTCTCGGCCGGAGTGATCGCGGGCCAGGCTTCCCTGCGTCAGGTGGCGTGTGCGGCCGCCGATGGCGGCATCGCGGTACCCGCCTACATGGCCGCCCTCGCCTCGTTTGATGGTTACCGAAGCGCCCGATTACCCGCCAACCTCACCGCGGCCCAGCGTGACTACTTCGGCGCCCACACCTACCGTCGCATCGACCGCGACGGTGTCTTCCATACAGAGTGGGGCCAACACGGAGAGTCGCCGAGCGACTAAGCGGGAATCGCGACTTTCCGGAGTCGCGCGCGAAGTGAAAAGACGAGCGGGACCTCCGGCGTACCTCCAAGGACGTACCGCCCCGGTCCATCCTCGTTCAGGAACGGAAAACAGCCGTAGGGCGAAACCGCGTGTTCCCGGAAGAACTCCAGCTCCAGCCCTGCCTCATCGAGGGAGGTCAGGATCTCGGAGATGGCGTGCGTCCAGCCAAAGCACTCCTGCGGTTCCCCGGCGTCCGGAGCCGCATAGCTACCCGTGGCCTCGTAGTGCACCGGGCCGGCGCTCGAAAAGTACGCTCCGGCCGGACCCCGCCCTTCGTCGTCCAGCAGGTTCAGAAACGGATGAAATTCGGCCATATAGAACACGCCGCCCGGCGACAGCCGCTCTGCGATCAGGTTCGCCCAGGGTCGCAGATCGGGCAGCCACCACAACACGCCGTAGGATGTGTAGACGATGTCGAATCGCTCCTCGAGGACTCTGGAGAGCTCGTAGACGTCGCTCCGGACAAAGCGGGCCGGGATCTCCAGCTCCGCGGAGAGGCTTCGCGCCAGCTCGATGGCACGCTCCGAGAAGTCGACTCCGGTGACGCGGGCGCCGAGCCGGGCCCAAGACAGCGTATCAAGGCCGAAGTGGCATTGGAGGTGGAGCAGCGACTTTCCGGCCACGTCGCCGAGCTCCTCTAGCTCCAGCTGATTGAGACTCGATCCACCGGCACGGAAGCCGTCCAAGTCGTAGAACCTCGAGCCCTCGTGCAAGTCGGTCCAGCTGTCCCACAACTGCCGGTTCGTCTCGCGCTGCTCTTTCTGAGGGGCAGTCGGTCCATGGTCACTCGTCATGATCAATGGCCGATCGCTCACAGAAGCGGCTGGAGCAAAAAGCAAAAATTCTCGGTGAGCCGACGGGGGAGCGTGCGTGCGGAGTGCCGTTGCCAGGTCACCTCATCGCTCAGCGCGATCTCCTTCTCGATCTGGTTTCTTAACTTGCTGACGAACCCGGGCTCAACGACTTCGATATTCGTCTCGAAGTTCAGGTGCAGGCTCCGGTAGTCCATGTTGGCCGATCCAAGCATAGCGTACACATCATCGACCACCAGAGCCTTGGCGTGCATGAACGGCGGCCTCCTCTCGTAGACTCGCGCCCCGACCCGCAACAGCGGCGTATAGAGTGAGCGGGCAGCGAAGCCCGTGTACCAGTGATTGTTGTACTTGGGAACGACCAGCCGAACGTCCACCCCGCGGATCGCCGCGTATCGAAGCGCGTGCACGATCGGCTCGTCCGGCACGAAGTACGGGGTCATGATCGAGACCGACTTGTCCGCGGCCACGATGGCGGCGAAGAACGCGTCGGCCAGGCCGCGTCCGCCGACCTCGGGGCCGCCGGGCACGACTTGTACCAACGCATCTCCCGCCGGCTCGATCTGCGGGAAACACTCGGGTCCTAGCAGTCGATCGAGCGGCTCCTTCGATGCAAAATACCAGTCGTACAGGAACTGGATCTGAAGGTCAGAGACGGCGGGACCCAGCAGCTTTGCGTGATAGTCTCGGATCGGTGGGGCGCCGTGGTATCGCGTCGAGTTGACCTTGGCGATGTTGATGCCGCCGACGAAGCCGATCGCGCCATCGATGACCGCGACTTTGCGGTGGTTGCGGAGATTGATCTGGAAGCGGCCTTTCAAGGGATTGGCCTGCGAGATCGAGCACACTTTCACGCCGGCCTTCTTGGAGCGTTCGAAGAACCGGCCGAAGTGCGCGTAGGCTGACCCGAAACGGTCGTACAACAACCGAACCGCGACGCCCTCCCGAGCCTTCTTCTCGAGGGCGTCGAGGATGCTGCGGCCGAGAGCGTCTCGGCCAAAAATATATGTCTGCACGTGGACGGAGTGCTGGCTGGACTCGATGGCCTCGAGGAGCTCGGGGTAGAACTGGTCCCCGTCGATCAGGAACTCGACGTGGTTGCCGCGCAGGACTCGGTTCGCCGGCACGGCTGGGTCGGTCCCGCGCAGGATGTGGCTGGCGGCCAACTCCAACGGATCGTCCGAAGTCCGGTCGAAGTCGATGACGAGCTTCTCGAACAGCGGACGTTGCGCCGCCCGCTCGCGAACGAGCGCCTTTGAGGCCCTCCGCTCTTCACCGCCCCGCTGCACACGGTCGACTCCGAACACGAGGTACAGGAGCGCGCCCACATACGGGAAGGCCCACACCGCCGCCAGCCACAGCACGGCAGACACGGGTCGGTGCTTGTGAAGCAGCACGTCGAAGCTGAAGACGCCTGCCAGCAACAAGTGTCCTAAGGCGAGGAGCAGGCTGAGATCCATGCGCGTGCTTGATTAGGGTAAGCGGCCGCCGCTCCTTCGGGCTCGGCCGATCGCACCTCGCGTTCTCACGCCGCCAAACTCCATCTTGTAGCAGAGGCCGGCAAGCGGGCCGCATCCTCCCCGGTGGCAGTCAGACAGCTGCAAGGACATTATATTGCACCGTTACAACACCACGGATCCGCATAGCTTTATTGGACTTGAGAGTCCGGGCGCGCTTCGGTTGGGGTCTATTGCAGACTTGGATGTAAGATTCGGGCTTCGGCCGGCATCTGTATGGCTGAAGCGGACTTGTCACGGACGGACGCTTCACGATGTCTGACAAGCAAGCTCAGAGCCCCGAGCAGGAGGCGCTCCTCAGAGCGGTAGCCCGCGGGGAATCGCCGGCCCTCGAGCGTCTCTACACGGAGCATGGCGATACCGTGTATCGGATCGCGTTCCGGCTGACCGAGTCGGCCGCAGACGCGAAGGACGTCCTGCAGGATGTCTTCGTGGCCTTGCCCGAGGCCCTGCAAAGCTTTGGCGCCCGGGGGAGCTTCGAAGGCTGGCTGAAGCGAGTCGCCGTCCGCACGTCGTTGATGAAGATGCGGACGCGCCGCCGGCGCCGGGAGATCTCCTTCGGCGGCCTGGTCGGATCGATTCGTCAGACGGAAAGGCCGGATCCAGTGGACCGGCTGGAGTTGGAGCGGGCAATCGCCGAGTTGCCGGAGCAGCTGAGAGCCGTGTTCGTGCTGAAGGAGATCGAGGGTTTCACCCACGACGAGATTGCTGAATTGCTGCAGATAAAGAGGGGCACATCCGAGGTGCGTTTGTACCGCGCTCGCCGCGTGCTGCGGACGAGGCTGGGGAGAAGATGAGCGTGCGCATGCGAATCCACCCGAGCTATCGAGAATTGAATCGCCTCGCGGATCGAGCGCTGGACGAGGAACGCCTGCGCGAAGTCCGCCAGCATCTGGGCGCGTGCCAGTCGTGTCGGAACGAGGTCGCGTTGATGCGGAACCTTGGCCGCGCGGCACGCGAGATCTCACATCCGAGTCCGCCCGACGACGCGCTGTCGCAAATCATGGGGCGTCGGGCCGCCGGCGACCGCGTCATCCTTCCGGTTGCCTCCGCACTTCGCGCGTCAAGCCGGCGGAGGGCGATTGGTATCGCGGCGGGCATCGGGGGCGCTCTCCTGGCCGCCGCTCTTCTGCTCCTTCCAGCCAGCGAGGCGAGCGCCGGGGCGAGCGACTTGCGCTTCGACCCGGCCCAACCGGAGCCTGGCGATCACATCGAGGTCACCTACCTTCCGAGCTCGGCCCTGGCGGCCGAGGACGTGCTCTACCTGCGCGGTGCGTTTCGACGCGCCGGAGATCCGGTTCCAAGAGGTGGCCTTCCGGGCGCTTTTCGTGTCGAGTTGCACCCGAACCCGAACGGGACATTCACCGGCACCCTGCAAATGCCCGACGATGTCGTGTTCGGCTACTTCGCCGTCGAGAACAAACCTGCTTCCAAAATCGACGTGAAGAACGGGCGCTTCTGGCCACTCCTGGCCCATGGCGACGGCAAGCCGACTCGCGATGCGCTCCGAGAGCAGTTGCAAGTGCTGGACAAGAATGATGTTGATTTCGGGTTGACGGCGGCCCGTATGCTCGTGAAGCACTACCCCGATGACGTCATGGGCCGGCACCGAAAGCTGTCGTACGAAGCGATGACGGCGATCGGAAAGGAGCTCGAGAGGCTAAATGCATTGCGCGAGGGACGTCTGCTCGCGCTGCACCAGACAGACCACGCCGCGCCCGCCGTGGTCAGGTTGGATGCTGAGTTGGAAGACAAGACCGTGCCGGAACAGCTCGAGGTCCTCGAAGGCGAGTGGATGCGGGCGAGATTCTCGGACGATTACATCGTCGCGCGCGCGTTCCGGCTGGCCAGGGAGGGTCAGGACCCTGAAGCCGTCCTGCGTTGGGCCCGCCGGCACAACCGCGTTCGGCCCCACGAGGCCGGGGACATCGCCGAGACACTCGCCCGGTTCCCAACCCTGAGAGAGCCCGCGAAAGATGGACTTCGGGCCGAGCTGAGGCGGGTCGAAGTGGCGGCGGCGGAGCGTCGCTATCTGACTGAGACAACGGAAGAACTCATGCTCCGTGATCGGCTGCGCGTTCGTTCCCTCTTCGGAAGGTTGGGGCGCCTCTTGTTCGAGGAGGGACGGTACGATGCGGCGATCGACACGCTGGAGCTCGCCATTCGCGAGGGGTGGGACCCGGACGCGTTCCGTTCGCTGGCGGAGTCTTACGCGGCCGCGGGTGACACGTCCGAGGCGCTGACCTTGTTTGCCTACGTAGTCGCCGGAGAGAGTGACCGGGTTGCCCGACGCGAGCTCGAGAGCGCCCTGCAGCACCGGTTTGCCGCCCTCCTCACCGACGAGCTCGAATGGTCGAGCCGGGTCGCTGAGTCATCGAAGCAGATAGACCGGCGGCGGATCGAGGAAATCGGGAGGCCGATCAGACCCTCCGGCAACCCGACAGTTCATACGAGGAAAGGAGAGAGGCGCGCGCTCGAAGAAGTGGTCGGCGACGAGATCTCGGTCGTCGTGCTTTGGGCCGGACCTCCGTCACTGCTGTTGGAAGCGATTAAAGGAGATCTGAGCAGGACGACCAGCCTGCACGCACTTGGAACCAACATCATCACGATAACGGAGAACCAGGCATCCCCCGAGCTTGATCAGTTGATGGCTGATGCAGGGCTGACATTCCCCGTCTTCTACGACCAGCGCTGGGAAGCGGCCCGATCGCTGAACAGCCTTGGCGTCCCCTACTATTACGTAGTAGACCGGCACGGCGGGTTCTATTTCGCAGAGGACATGAACCGCGCGATCCGGCTGGCTCAAAGTCTGCTGCGGGCCGCAGACGCGGCCGCCTGACGCCGTCCACGACGGACTCAAGCCAAACAGAAATTCGATGAGAGTATAGAGCCCGAGCGCGGGTCGTTTTTCCGCGCCCGGATTTTCGTGTGGGCATATGCCCACGGTCACCCCTCTCAGAGGAGGCACGCATGTTCGCCCATTCAAAGTCCCGGTTCATTCTCCGAGTTGGTGCCCTCGTCGGCATGTTGGCTCTCACTCCACTGGCCTTCACTGCGGGCGGCGACCTGCAGCAGAACGATGCCTGCGCGGCCAAGGAAGCTGGAGATAAGTGCTGCTCGGAGTGGGACTCGGTATGCTCGCTCGATGGCGCGACGTTGATCGACTACTACCTGACGGTAGCCTCCGGACCATGCGGCGGCTAGCCAGCGGGCACGTTCGATGCCGTGACAATCAACTCCAGTGAAGTCCCGGAGGGAATCATGAGAGTCGTCAAGCGCGCTCTCGTTGCCTGCACTGTAGTCGCATGGATGTTTATCGCCTTCAAACCGTGGAACCAGATCTCGGCTGGTCCCACGGTCGAGGCGCCGGACGCCCCGGTTATCGCGAACCATGCACACATCGTGTTGAGCAGTGAAGAGCTGGCAGTGCCCACCGACGTGGAAATCGTGGGCGAATACCTGGTACTGGTGGATCGGCGCGCAGAGCACCCGATTCACGTCCTGCGCCGAGCGAGCGGAGAGTTGGTGCGCTCGCTGGGGCGAGAGGGCGACGGTCCGGGGGAATACCGAGCACTGCGCTCTATCACTCCCATACCCGGCTCGAGCACAGAGTTCTGGGCCTACGACATGGCGAACGCTCGCCTCACGCACATCGACCTGGCCGACGAACAGACGCTCGCGCGTCCCTGGGAAGCCCAGCTTCTCAAGCTGGAGACGCCCGCCCGGGTGACTGGCATCGAGTGGGCAGCCGACAACAGCGTCATTGCGGCCGGCTTCTTCGACGCCGGACGGCTGGGCCTGTTCGCATCGGATGGAACGATGCTGGGGGCCGTCGGCGATCTTCCCACACACACGGAGCAGGAGACGCCCGCGATTGTCCTTCAGCACGCCTATATGGGCACGCTGAAGGCGCATCCGGATCGCTCTCGGCTGGCAATGGGCCTGCGGCACGCGAGCTGGATCGAGATCCGTGACGCAAACGGTGTCCTCCTTGCGAGGACGGAGCTACCGAGCGAGAGGTTCGGACCGGAATTCGAGGTCGCGGACACCGAAAAGGGTCCGATGATGCGCTCGGACGAGACGCTGCGATTCGGGTACATCGACATCGCGGTCACGTCGGGCCGGATCTATGGCCTCTACTCGGGACGGACCCGGGCCGGCAATCGGGGTCGCGCCAACTTCGGTCAGCAGATCCACGTCTTCGACTGGTCCGGTGAACTCATCGAAGTGACCGACGTGGAGCGGGACCTGATCGCGATCGCAGTAGACGCGGATGACAGCCTGCTGTACGGCGTCAGTCACGACCCAGCGCCCATGGTGCTGTCCTGGTCGATGGGCTCCGAGATCGCACTCGCCAGCCGCTGATCGGCAGGTGAGCCACCACGCACCTCTATTGCCCCGCGCTGAGTTCGACGCGATGCTACTCGCCACTCGGCGCGGGCTCAGGTTTCACTCCGCCCACGGGTAGCGACGCCCGACGGCGTGCTGCCCGGTCCCGGACGCCAGCGCCTCGAGCGGAATCGAGGAGCTCTCTGCTGTGACTGGTGCGGACGGACGACAGAACGAGCATCAGGATGGCTACCCGCGGCTGAGGACGGATGCCGCGATCTGGGCCCTGGTTTTCATCTGGGCCGCGAACTTCTCCGTCGTCAAGGCGAGCCTCCAGGACTTCCACCCGCTCGCCTTCAACACGACCCGCTTCCTGCTCGCGTCGGCCCTTCTGGTGCTGATCGTATGGGCGAGTGGAGGCAGCCTCCGGTTCGAGCGGCGCGATTGGTGGTCGCTGATCTGGCTCGGGATTCTCGGCAATACGGCGTACCAGGTCTTGTTTATCTTCGGCATCGATTGGACGCTGGCCGGGAACGCCGCCCTCATGTTGGCGACGGTACCGATCTTCGCCACCCTGCTGTCCGTCGCCCTCGGCCACGAACGCGTGGGCCCCGGCGTCTGGATCGGAGCAGCGCTTTCTTTCATCGGAATCGCGCTTGTGGTTTGGGGGGGTGCGAAGACGGTGCGCTTCGGTGCCGACACCGTGCGCGGCGACCTGACCATGCTGGCCGCCGCGGTCGCGTGGTCCGTCTACACGGTCGGCTCGAGCCCGCTGCTCAGGAAGTACGGTACGCTGCCTGTCACCGCGATCACGATGTGGATCGGCGCGGCCGGGCTCGCGGCCGTCTCGGTTCCGGCGTTGACGAACCAGGCCTGGGCGGACGTGCGACCCTGGTCGTGGGTCGGCCTCCTCTACAGCGGGATCATGGCGATCGCGGTCGCCTACCTGCTCTGGTACTACAGCGTGCGGCACCTCGGAAGCAGCCGCACCGCCGTGTATTCGAACATCATCCCGCTAGCGGCGCTGGTCATCGCGTGGTTGAGTCTGGGCGAGACACCGGGCTGGCTGCAGATCTTCGGCGCGATCGCCATACTCGGCGGGACCTTTCTGGCCCGCCAGTCACGATCCATCCAGATGCCCAAGGGCGCGTCTCCGCCCCCCGAGTGATCAGATCCTGATCGTGCCCTCGAGATAGCTGACCGCGTTTCCGGCAATCTGAACGCGTCCTGTTTCGGGCGCGTAGTGGCAGAAGAGCTCCCCTCCACGCGTCGAGATCTGGAGCGCGTGCAGGTCCGGCTTGCCCAGTCGGTCCGCCCAGTACGGCACGAGCGTGCAGTGCGCTGAACCGGTGACGGGGTCCTCGTCGATCCCGGCGCGCGGCGCGAAGAAACGAGACACGAAGTCGACGCCCTCGGCCTCTCCCGGCGCCGTCACCATTACGCCCAGCACATGCAGGTCCCGAACCCGGTCGAAGTTCGGCGACAGGTCTTTCACTTCCTCCTCTGTTGCGTAGACCGCCATGAGATCCCGGCCCAGACGCACCTCCTCGGGCGCCGCCCCAAGCGCCTCGCGGAGCTCGTCCGTCACGGGGGCGGGGTCTCC
>JBFILW010000024.1:0-22105 GCA_041612005.1 Gemmatimonadota bacterium | reverse complement strand
TTGGTTTCCGGAATTCGAGTACCTCCCTACGAACCAGGGGGTCGGGAGTTCGAATCTCTCCGGGCGCGCCAATCCTTGTTTTTCAATGAGTTAAGGCGGTTTTCCGGCTGACGTCTCCACGCTCGAAGAAATCCGACGCTTTTCTCCTCTCTCAGCGATATCAATA
This sequence comes from Gemmatimonadota bacterium, assembly GCA_041612005.1. GTDB lineage: Bacteria > Gemmatimonadota > Gemmatimonadetes > Palauibacterales > Palauibacteraceae > JBFILW01. The sequence goes on along the minus strand of JBFILW010000024.1, from coordinate 21,939 downwards.
AGTTAGCGCTTCGATCGAGTACCTGGGCGGAATCCAGGACCGATTGAACATCGTTCTTAGAATAGCGTTGCCAATCAGCGAGTTATCGAACGCTCGATTCTTGGGCTGTCCTATAAACGCTTGTCTGTCCTATATGGTCGGCTCCACACGCGCTCGTTGTCAGGCTTTCCCTCAAGCGATGGCTTCGCGAGAAGTCGTCGTCGAAAGCGACAGTGACGGTGAACGCTCCGTCGAAGCCTTTGGTGAACTAACGCGCCTATCACCGATCACCGCAGCTTGTTCGCTTCCGCCAAGAGCTTCTCGCCGGTTTCACCCGCCTGCCGTATGTACCAGTCGTATACTGGCGTGGCCGCGTCACGCCAAGCCGTGCGCTGCTCCACATCTAGATCATGTACCTTCATAGGTGTGTTGACGATGATCCAATCGAGCGTCTGCCGATGGGTTTCGCCATACGACACGCGAAGGTCTTTTTCGACCTGGACCGCAGCCTCGGAGAGGATGGTTCGTTCGGCTTCGGACAGGTCGCGCCACACGGCGTCGTTGATCACCACCACGAATTCGGCCGCTGTGTGGTTGGTGTTGACCAGATGGCCCATGACCGCAGAGAGCTTGCGGCTCTTCACTGCCGTCACACCGGTCATGCCGAAATCGACCGCGCCTTGCTTGTAGGCGTCGAATTGTTTGGATCCCGACAACGGCACCGGCACCCCACCGACAGCTTTCACGAACTCGCCCATGGTCTTGTTGAAGACGCGGGTCTTCCTGCCTTTCAAGCTCGACGGCTGCACGGGTGCCTGGTCCCTGCCGAGCATGACGGTAAGACCAAACGGTTGCCACCACAGCACGCGGGCGCCGGTTTCCAGGAGCTCCCGGTCCAAAGTGTCGCGGATCGGATGGCCCGGCGTCGTAGCGACGGCAACATGGTCGTTGCTGTCAAACAGAAACGGAAGGCCGAACAGGGAGGCCGCCGGCTTCAATGTCGCAAAACGGCTGACCGGAGCGATACCCATCTCGATGGCGCCCGACGAGACCGCCTGCGGCACCTCCTTGTCCTTGTAGAGCTTCGCAGAGGGATAGATCTCGACTTTGATTGCACCGGCGCTTTTCCGTTCCACGATCTCCTTGAAGGCTGAGATGTTCTGCCCGAGCACATTCGTGATCGGCAGTTGCAGCGTCACCCGCAGAACTCGTTCGCCTGCCCACGACTCGCTCATGAAGATGATCACTGCAATGACCCAGAGTGTTTTCAAAATCGCCTTCATCTCGTTTTCTCCCTGAAACTGCCGCTCGAGGGTCCCTATCGTGATCGCCCGCTTGCAGCAGCTTCTAGTCAACTGTGTTACTAAAGACCTTAGTTAGCGCCTTGAAGCAAAGCACTCATCACTTTCGGTGGCGGAGGGCAGGACCCCCCATAAGGCGAAAAGACAACAACTGGCGGGCGGTGATGGCTTGTTGTTAGCGGTCGCACAATCTGCGAGGCTTGGGCGTCCAGCCTAAGCCGTCCGCAAACTCATCACCCGTTGAGTAATACTGTGCGCACACAGGATTATGTTTCCTTGACCAGAATCAAGAAATACACGAATGGTATTGTGCAGCGCGGTAGGGGCGATCTTCGGGAAAATCATCAAAGTCACTGAACTACGCCTATCCTAGAAATCTCTAACGCGCTCTGTGCAAGTGGCCAGATAGGGCCGAATAGCATCCCCCGCTGCCCATCGATGAACGTCGCCTTTGGGTCGACTGCCGCCGAAGAAGCCCGACGCGAGGGCGACTGTCCACCACCTCGAAGCTTCGGTCGATGCGCATGGATTGGTGGTCGAGACAGGTGGAGCAAATCGCGTCGGCCGCACGGTAGTGAGCCACCTTGGAATCTCGCCACGGACTCGTCCAGGAGCTATTAGGCGCGCGACGCGCGGCCATCGAAGATACCATTCGGGATTCGAGCATCTCTCTACGAACAAGGGGGGGTCGGAAGTGCGACTCTTTCCGGGCGCGCCAAAAATGCGTCTTGACCTCGTCAGCGGGAACTGAGGTTGCACATTGGCTCAGCTAAAGTCCTAGCTGCATGATTAACAAGTCGATGGCTGCCACCTGTGTGTTCGATGACCCTAGGAGTTTTCGACGGCCAGCTCGGACGCGGCGTGGTAGCCTCGACGTTAGCGGCGGACACCCCTCCCCTGGCCCGAACCAGTTGACAAGCGAGAGGCGATGAGCGCGCAGCGAACGGGCCTTCACCGGCTCAAACATCGAGCGCATCGCGTGCGTACACGGACGGTCGAGGAACTGCCCGGCCCAGCCCGACGTGTAGCCCCGGAAAAGCTGGGGATCCCCTCGAGAAGATACGCCCGCACTGGGCGCGGGCTGCACTGCTGAGGTGAGAGAAAGGGGAATGTCGACGCGGCTGACGAGAGGACTGCTCAGCTTCTTGCTGCTGGTCGCCTCGCTGTTGCTGGCGCTGTTCGCCGGCGAGGGCGTGCTGTGGTGGCTCGGCTACCCGCGCGTCGCGCCCGTGCGCGCGGCCCACCCACCGCAGTTCGCCGAGACTCGCGAGCACATCGAGTTCCGCTACCACTTTGCCACGAACAGCGCGGGCCTTCGATATCGCGAAATCCCGCTCGAGAAGCCGTCGCATCACCGTCGGGTGCTCGTGCTCGGCGATTCCTACACCGAGGGCTTCGGGGTGGACGTCCCGGATCGGTTCACCAATCGCCTGGAGCGAGAGTTTCGCCGCATGGCGCAGGAGATCTCGTTCATCAACGGGGGCCTCACCGGGACGAATCCTACCTACTACGCACGGCTGCTCAAGTATGTGGGGCTCGGCTACGAGCCCGACGGAGTGCTGGTCTGCGTGTTCGCGAACGACGTCGGGAACGCGCGCGAGGAGCCCGCCGGAGAGTCGATCGATCCCCCCGCGCCATCGCGTAGCGGCCTCAAGGGGCTGGCAAGCCACTGGTGGCCTCGCATCTACACGGTGCTAGGAACCTTGAAGGCCGGCAGAGAGTATCAGCGACGAAGTCGGACCTCCGATTTTGTGGAGCTCGTGTCGGATCGGGCCCGACGCCAGGGCATCGCCGAGGCACGCATCGAAGCCTGGGTGGAGTCGCTGCCGCAACACGTTGTTGATGCGATCAACGACGGTCGATTCGGGACCGGCGTGCTGACCTACGGTCTCGTCTACCCGGAGTTCTATGTCGACTCCCTCGACCTGGACAATCCGAGGAGCGAGGTGAAATGGAAGAACATGGTCGGCTCTCTCGATGCGATCGTCTCGATGACCGAGCGCGAGGGGATCGAGCTTGCCGTGGTCTACCTGCCGGTGCATTTTCAGTACGACCCGGCGACCCATCGGGCCGACAATCTCGCCGTGCGCACCGGGACCACCGTGCGCAGTCACTGGTTGACCGGCCGCAGCGAGGTCGAGGCCAGGCTCGGGCGCTGGGCAGCGGGCCATGACATCCCATTCCTCAGCCTGACGGAGGCATTTCGCTCGGTCATTTCTCCCGAGCGCAAGCTCGACTACGAGCTCGATGGTCACTGGACGCCGGCCGGTCACGAGGTGGCTGCAGGCGCCATCGCGCGCTGGCTGCGGGGCGGTGGCGTGTTCACCTTCATCCCGGCGGCAAGCGAGCCGGACGCCGAGTGACGGGGGCCGCGACCGTGACGCAACCAGGGCCGCGCCTCGAGCGCGTTCCCGTCGCCTTTCCGGCGCTCGACGGCCAGGAGAGAGGTCCAGGCGGGGGCTGGTATCGAAATCAGCCGCGCGAGAGCCCGTTGTCTGCCGGATTTCTCGAGTCCGCCGATTCGACGAGGCCACGAGGCCTCGTTCGTCTCGCCCGATCGATCGCCACGCGGCGCACGGCTTCTCAGGCGGCGGTCGGGATCATGCTTGACATCTCTCGCCCTTCGGCCGTCGTCAATCTGACACCGAGCGCGGCGGCAATGGTCGGGGCGACATCGAAAATCGAGATCGTGTGCTCCTCGCCTCGATCCCTGATACCGGGGCCCGACGCGATCAGGAGCCCCTCGACACGGTGCTCCCCGGTTCGACCGTAGCGGTTCACCACTTCGACGGTGCCAATCTTGGCGGAGCTGGCCCGCAGTCGGGAATCGGTGCCCGCGTTCAGTGCCGTCGTTCCGACGGCAGTGCTGTCGTTCCATTCGATCAACAGGTCCGGCAGGCAATCGAGATTGGGGCCTTCGTACAAGTGTGCGGTGCGCAGCACCCGCCGCACCAGCGGCGCCTGCGTGCGGTCGTCCTGTATTTCGAGCAAGTCGCGAGCCAGCTCGTCGCACAGCGCGTCGGCCTCGGCGCCGGGTTGCACGATTCCGTCCGGCTCCCTGCCGGCCAGGTTGAGTCGAATACCGCTGACCATCAGTCCATTCGGCACGACGAAGCACCGGCTGGAGGTCGTGTCGACGTCCAGCGTCGGGACGCCGAAGCTACCCGGGCTGATGGGCCGCTCCAGCAAACGCTTGATGACGGACTTGACCGGCCCCGGGAGCCGACGTCCGACGGCCCGGGCGATGTCCTCCGGCCCCGGTGGCCGAGGCGGCGGCTCAGGGAGCGGCACCGACACGCCGAGACGGCTGAGAACTTGCGGTAACAGGAGGGGTGTCCCGATCGAGTGTGACATGCCGTGCGGGCACACCACCAGCACGGGCACGTTACCTGCCGCTTCTACCAGGTCACCGATCGCCTTGTCGATCGCTTGATAGACTCGTTGGACCGGATCGCCGATGACTGTCGCGATCTCGTGGTCGTGGGCCGGGTGCGCCGTGTCGTGCAGATGCCAGCATTGGTGTCCGACGCAGTGCGTCTCGGTGAAGACCTGAAAGAGGAGATCCCAGGATTCCCGCAAGAGCAGGTCGCGGGTGAGCGCCGCCTTGGCCTCGATGCCTCTTATCAGCGTTTCGACAAACTCGCGGAAGCCGTCCAGGGTCCGCTCCGTCTTGTCGCAGTCCGAGGGCACCGGATGCCGCCCGTGATGGCTCAGGATGTCGGCCCTCAGATCGGTCGGCGAAGTCTGGAAGCCGAAAATGCAATCGTGTCCGCCCCACTCCACCGTCTGGATTCCGCAGACGTCCGGGTCGAGCTTGGCGAGAGGTACATCGAGAATCGCCGATCGCTTGCCCGCCTTGCTCAGCGCCTCCCAGAACATGGGTGCGCGGATGTACTCGGCCTCGTGCGGTCGTGCGAACCGATAGCTTCCGGGCACCAGTTGCAGCAAGTAATGGATTCCGTGCCGCGCGGGGCTGGTTCCGGTGAGAACCGACGGCCACGTCGAGCCCGTGAAAAAGCCGTCCACACCGTGGATGGTGGCAGTGCGTCCACCGTCCATGAGCGCTGCGAAGTTCGGCAGCACGCCCTCCGATGCCCACTGTCGGATCAGCGAGCCGTTGACGGCGTCGAGGCCGATGACGAGCAGCTTGGTCTTCACGTCGGGTATGTCTCCGAGATTTCGTTGCCAGAACCGACCGAGACGTACCACGCGGTCAGCGCCGCCGTACTATAGCCGATGGGTAGTCCATTCTCACCCGCTCGAACCGCGGGTCGGTCGACGGTCGCGAGGTCTCCCCGGCCAGCGTCGACGAGTCCGAACGCCGTGGGCGCGCGTCGGTTGCAGGCCGTTGCGTACCCCAGCGCATGGCCGCGGACGTCTGCGAGACCGTGTCGTGTCATCCGGGACCGCCGACTCGGGCGAGCGCCACCAGGTCGGGGCATCCGAGGCTTCTGGTTCTTGCTGCGAATCGACCGGTGCTGCACTCCGGGGGCAAGAGGGTTCGAGCATTTCGAGCCGCGCCCACCTCGCGCCCTGGCCGAGCGTCCGAGACACCGGGGGAGAACGGACACGGTCGCGCTCCCGGTGTGCTGCGCTCGCCCTCAGGCCCCTTGTTCTATAGAATCTGCACGCTATCTGGAGGAACGGCGGCACGTTGGGAAAATGGTTTCTTGTTCTGTGCCGTAGATGCAGACCGTACCCTCATCGACCGCGCCGGCAACAGAAGTAGATGGCCGCTCAGGCGGCTCTCGTTCGCTGCCGTTTCAGCGGGTCGGGCGTCGAAACCCCGTTGCAAGCGCCCTGGTTCCGGGTCGAGCGGATGCGACTCGACGCGAAGCTGTGCAAGGTCGGTCCCCGTTACGAAGCCCGCGCGGGTGGTCGCGAAAGCCTCGGAACCGGCGGATTCTCCTGTAGTGCGACCCTTGCAGCGGAAGGCCTCCTGCGGGGCGGAGCGTATGTTTCGCTTTGCGCGCATGCGCCGGTCCGCGGATCCTCTCTCGCCGCCGAGTTCTCCTGCCTAGATGCAGCTCGACGCACGGACATTGCCGGATCGAGTCACGCTGGAAGTCGATCTGTGCATCGTCGGAGCCGGACCCACCGGACTCAGCTTGGCCGCCGAGTTCGCGGACACGAGCACTACAGTGCTGGTGCTGGAATCCGGCTCGTGGGACGCTGAGCCGGCGGTGGCGTCACTGAACTCGGCGGCTACCTACGGAGATGCGTACGACGGTCTGCAGAAGAGCCGACACCGTCAGATCGGAGGCACCGCCCGGATCTGGAACACGCCCCTCGCGCCTGGAAGCGGCGCCAAGTACGTCCCGCTCGACCCCATCGACTTTCGTGGCGAGCATGGCCGGCCGCGTTGGCCTGTCGAATTCGAGACCCTGGTGCCCTACTACCGGCGCGCCCAGCGCGTGGCCGGGCTCGGCCCCTTCGACTACGAAGCGGTCGGTTGGCAACTGCCCAGGTCGCCGATTCCAGACGACCATCCGACGCTGGCCCCGCGGATCTACCAGTTCGGGTCGTCCAACCGCTTCTGCGATCATCTTCCGAGGCTGCTCGTCGCCGCGGAGAACATCACGCTCTGTAGCAGCGCCACCGCGACACGAATGCGTTGGCGAGGGGACTCGGTGGAGGCGCTCGAGGCGATGACCTCGAACCACCGTCGACTCACCGTACGCTTGAAGCGATTGGTTCTGGCCCAGGGCGGTGTGGAGAACGCAAGGATGCTCCTTCTTGCCGCGCAGTCTGGGCACGTCCACGATCGGTGCGGCTGGCTGGGCCGAGGCTTCATGGAGCACCCGCGGGATTACTCGCTGGTCCTGGACACCACCTCACGCCGCACATTCGAGCGCCTGGAGTTCTTCGATGCGCGTGCCGTCCAGGGCACTACGGTCTGTGGTCGGCTGGCCTTGAAGGACCGGGCAATCCTCGATGATGGTCTTCCGAATGCGTCGGTGACGTTCCTTCCCATGGGGCGCCAGATTCGGCCATTCCACTGGCGGGTCGTAGACCTTGCATGGCGACGATTCGGTTGGGACCTGAGCTGGCCCCCCGGCTATGGTTGGTCGCGGTTGCCCGCCTGGGCCCGGCGATTCGACGGCTTCCAGCTCCTCATCAACCTCGAAGAGTATCCGAATCCAGACAATCGATTGGAGCTGGATTCGTCGTGTGATCAATTCGGCGTCAACCGCGTGCGCCTGCACAGGAGCTGGTCGCAAGAGGACGTCGGGCGCTTGTGCCGGCTCCGCGACGTGCTGGCTCAGGGCATGCGGGACATGGCGCTGGGACCGTTGACAATCGGGCCACTGGTCACCCCGGACCCCAATAGTCACCATCACATGGGAACGACGCGGATGGGCGCGGATTCGACGACGGGGGTCGCGGATTCTTTCGGGCAGGTTTTCGGTACAGACAACCTGTTCGTCGTCGGGGCATCGTTGTTTCCGGCCGGAGGCTATGCAAACCCGACACTGACTGCCATCGCGCTCGCGCTTCGACTGGCCGATCGCCTGGCGTCGATCCCTTGAACCAACGCGAGGCAGATGGGTGAAAGCGCAGGCAAAGCCCGGATACTTGCTTGTCATTCCGTGGGATCTGAGAGCCACTGGCGGCGTGGCGGAGGTGGTCAGGAACCTCCATAGGGACCTCGGGAGCGCGGGCTGGACGCCATCGGTCATGGTGTCGGAGTGGGCTGCGCGCATTCCGTACGAGGATTGCAGCTCCAGCGTGCCGGTGCTGCGGTGGAGGATCAGGCCCCCCTGGGACTCGCGGCATCCGGTCAAATCCGTCCTCGGGTACCTGGCGACGTTACCGAGGGTGGCATGGACCTGGCGGCAGCTGTCCCGTCGCCACAACTGGCAGGTCGTGAACTTTCACTATCCCGGCTTCTCCTGCTTGACGCTGATACTGCTGAAACGCCTGCGAATATGGCGTGGCAGAGTGCTGCTGTCGGTTCATGGGAAGGAGGTCCGGGATGCAATGGTTGACGGGAGGTGGCTGGAGCGTCGCCTGATGCAACTGGCGCTGGAGAAAGCTGACGCGGTGGTCGCCTGCGCGCTCGAGCTGGCGCAAGATGTGGCGAAGTTCGCGCCGGGTGCCGGGGACCGCGTATGGGTGATTCACAACGGGGTCAATCCCCGACTGCTGAGAGCGGACCTCGCGCGACCATCCCCTTTCTTGAGAGCGTTGTCGAAGCGCCGGTTGATCCTGAACGTAGCGACGTTCGAGCACAAGAAATCCCAGGATGTGCTGATCGAAGCGTTCGCCCGGGTCGCGGACGAATTCGAGGACGTCGATCTCGTGCTCGTCGGCCGGGCCAGTGCCTGGCTGGAGCAGCTGAGACAGCAGGCGCAGGTGGCGGGCGTGGCTGACCGCGTCCATTTCTTCGTCGATCTGCCGCACGAGCACATAGCAAGTTTCCTCTCGTCCGCCAGCGTGTTCTGTCTGCCGTCGCGCTCCGAGGGGCATCCCCTGGCGATCCTGGAGGCCGCGGTGTTCGCGGTGCCGGTGGTGGCGACGCCCGTTGGTGGCGTACCGCAGACCATCACGGATGAAACGGACGGCTTGTTGGTCGCGATCGGCGATCCGGTCGCGCTGTCCGATGCGATGTGCAGACTTCTGGGCGACCGCGCGCTCGCTGACAGACTGGGCCGCAACCTGCAGCGCCGCGTGGAATCGCATTTCTCGTGGGCGCAAGCAGCGGAGCGATACACTGAGCTCGCAAAGCACGGTCGATTTGTGCAGCGCGATTGAGCGGGCGGACCGAGGCGGATGGCGGCGAGTCACACGCCGTTTGTCGATCGCGACGGATTGAGATGATGTTGGGCTGGACGGTCCTGTGCCCGCCGTTTGATGCACAGAGGGTCTCCGCTCTGCGGCTGGCGACGACCTCGTTGGCATTCATGCTGGGGGAGGTTCCGGTGCTGCACTGGATCATCTCGACGATGAGCTGACTGTGATGCTTGCCTGCGTTGAAGTGGTCGCAGGCCTGACCGGCGCCTCGTCGATCCCGCCTCCGGATAGCCGAGCGTGTGCCGGGTTCGCGCGCCGGCTCGCTCGGCCCCGGACTCCGGATGCGTCGCGACGCTCGAGTTTGCCAGGAGATCGTCGTCAAGCGCGGGGCCGCAGGACTCAGGAGGGACGCCCTGGCGGGGTGAGCTCGCCGCAGAGATCGGTCTGCATCAGGGTGCGGATCTCTGCCGCCGGCACCTTCATGGCCAGCAAGTGGTGAAGCTTGGTGTAGGCGGCCTCCGTGGTCATGTCGTAGCCGCTCAGGACGCCGGCCTCGTTCAAGGCGGCGCCGGCTGCGTACTTGCCCTGGTCCACGTCCCCCTCCAGACACTGGGACACGTTGACGATGATCGTGCCGCGCTCGGTGGCTCGAGCCAGCGCGTCGATGAAGCCCTCGTAACCGGTGGGCCCATTGCCGACGCCGAATGACTGCATGACGAGACCGTCGAGCGGCGGCTCGAGGAGCACGTTCAGCCAGTCGACGTCGATGCCCGGGAAGAGCCTGAGCACCGCCAGGTGCGGTGAGGCCTCGAGCTCAGGAATCTGGAAAGACTCAGGAGTCGGGTCCGCGTGAACGGCGTCGGAATCGATGTCGATGTTGATGCCGACTTCGCCCAGTAAGGGATAGTTGGGCGAGTCGAACGCCTCGAAGCCCTCTGCCTTCACCTTGGTGGCGCGATTGCCCCGGATCAGCTTGCCGTTGAAATAAAGACACACTTCCGGCAGCGCATACTCGGCGGCGAGGATCAAGGCCGTGATCACGTTGTTGCGGGCGTCATTGCGGATCTGCGCGAGCGGGATCTGCGAGCCGGTGAAGACGATGGGCTTCTTCAGTCCGCGAAGCACGAATGACAGCGCAGAGGTGGTGTAGGCCATCGTATCGGTGCCGTGAAGGACCACGAAGCCATCGAATTCGGTGTAACGCTGCTCGATATCGCGCGCAATGCGATACCAGTCCACGGGCCTGATGTTGGCGCTGTCGATCAGGTGCGGGTACTCGTGCAGGCTGAGATCGGCTACCTCTGATCGGAAATGCGGCGGCATCATGTCCGCCATCATCGCCTCGAGCCCCGCTTCGGGCGCGTAGCCCCTCGTCGTGCGGCGCATGCCGATGGTGCCGCCGGTATAGAGAACGAGTATTCGCTTTTTCATGTATCAATGGGTCACATTGAGTTGAGTTCGGTAGCTCGGGGGTCTGTCTTGCCTCTTGCAAGGATCAAGGCATGGGCATCAGCACGGTTCAGGCCGTGGCGAGCAGGGGAATGCCCTATGTCGTCTGTCTGCAGCGCCACATCGAAAGCAAAAAAGAAGTGATTGCACGGAACCGACGACAGAGGCACCGACACCACCCACGCGGCGCCGGCCGGATACTGGCATTGGACCGCCCAGGTGTCACGCCATGGACAAGACGACGTTTGGCACGGAGGCCTGCTTTCGGCGCCTCGACCTTTTGCGGTGCGCCTGGGTGCTCCCATCCTGCAGGAGCTCGATCGTGCCATGAGCAACGGCGACGAGAGGTTTCGGCTCGTGGAGTCAGTTCAGAACCACGGCTTCGTGTCGGGGGTGCCTTGTTGAAGCGGTGGGCTCGAGGCCGACGTGCATGGAATGGCTCTGCCGGAACGGCCTTACGGTCTGCGCGTCACCGCCAGGTGGGGCGAAGAGAGGGCGGAGCTGCCAGCCTGGTACACCAGTATTCCGGGTGCCGCCGGGTGCCGCTGGCGCCACGCCGCTGGCCGGCAGGGATATCGTTCCGATGAAGAAGCTGCTCGCAGCGATCTCTCCGCTGGCCATGCTCGGATTCACCACAAGCGGTGAATGGACGATCAGCAGTTCGATCCAGGCCGAGCACACCTGCCTTCTTGTCACGAGGCCGAACGAGCGAACGGAGTTCAAGTGTCTCGAAGCCCCGTGTCCGTGCCGAAGGACGCAATAGCCGGCGACGGAAGGCACATCGCGTACATCTCCAGGGAGAAGGAGGATCCGCCCCCTGAACCGTTCATTCAGCGGCTCCGGACCGGCTCGAGGCTGGCGTGGTCGCCGGTGCGGGATCCCGCGGACGAGCGCCGGTTCCAGGGAAGCTCGGTCAGGTATGTTTCCGGTTCCGACAGGCTGCTGGTCGATCTGGACGACGTCGCGAGAGCGATCAAGGTGAAGTTCGGCCCTTGACCGGCTCCACGAGCCGCTACTGCTCGCGACACCTTGTATCCCGGAGCCCGGGCAGGTGAGATTGGATCTCTGGTTCGAGTTCGGGAGCACCTACTCCTACCCGGCAGCCATGCGCGTCGAGGCGCTTGCTGCCCGACCGGGCGTGACCGTAAGGTCGTGATCGGGTCCAGGTCCGACCCGCTCCGTGGCGCGCCGACGATGACGGTGCTGGGTCGGGAAAGCCGTCGTGACTGAGTCGGTCAAGCGCACGAAGAACTGCCGGCTGTGCACCGGTCCGTCAGTTGGCTGCCGATGTCATGTGTTGAACTCCGGACGGACGGGAACGCTGGCCAGCATGCGTCTAATTCCAGCTACCCGGCGCATGATCTGGGAATCGGCCGGTGCGCCCGGACATGCTCGCGAGCGTGCACGGGATGGCGCCGCCGCCGGCACGGCGGCGGGGGCCTATTTGTGCCGGTAGTTGATGCGGCCCTTGGAGAGATCGTAGGGCGACATCTCCACCGTGACGCGGTCACCGGCGAGGATCCGGATGCGGTGCTTGCGCATCTTGCCCGACGCGTAGGCGGTCAGAACGTGACCGTTGTCCAGCGTGACCCGGAACACGGTGTTCGGCAGCACCTCGTCGATGACGCCGTCGACCTCAACGAGTTCTTCCTTTGCCATGGAGTCCTCCCCGGTTGCTCGCCACTGGCGCGGGGCGCCTTCGTACTCGCGTTCACAGAACGGGAACGGAGGGCGGCCGCAAGCAGCCGCCCTGACGGCGCGTTCAAAGCAGCTTGAGATTCGCCGCCGCGGATTTTCCGTTGTTGCCCGGGTGCACGTCGAACGAGACTTTCTGGTTCTCGGACAGCGTGGACAGGCCCGCCTTCTCGATGGCGGAGATGTGTACGAAGACGTCCTTGGAGCCGTCCTGGGGCGCGATGAAGCCGAATCCCTTGGAGGCGTTGAAGAACTTCACTGTGCCAATGGTCGACATGGTATTCCTGCGTATTGATTGCGAACCACGCCGCGCGCGAAATTGCGCACGGCATCAAGAGTCAAATCGGTAGGTCATGGGCATGCCCGGAATGGGCACGCGAACAACGGCCGACAGGCTATCGACCCCGACAGCATGATCGTACCGCGCGAGAATGGCAAGCGAAGAAGGCCAGGAAACCGCGCCGGGCGGCGGTGGATGCCGTTTCGCGACGCACCCCCGGCGGGAATCCGAAGACCGGCGCTCACTCCGCCGCGGTGCGCCGTGGGGCGCCCAGGTCCCCGTCCGGGCTCATGGTCTTGAGGAACTTGAACAGCTCGCTGTCCGTGGACAGCACCAGCGTCGTGTTGTCGCTGATGATCGACCGGTAGGCCTGCATGGTGCGGGTGAACTCGTAGAACGCGATGGACTCGTCGCTCTGGTTGTAGGCCTTCGAGTAGATCCCGGTAGCCTTCGCGTCCGCCACACCCCGTATCTCCTCTACCTGCCGGTACGCTTCGGACTGGATCTTGTTCAAATCGCGCACACGGTTGCCGCGGATGCGCGCGGCTTCTCCGTTGCCTTCCGACAGGAAGCGCTCGGCGATCTGGCGACGCTCGCTGATCATCCGGTCATAGATCTTCGGGCGCACGCTCTCGTTGTAGTTAATCCGCTTGAACCGAATGTCGAGTAGCTCGATGCCGAAGACCCTGACCTTCTCCGCCGCTGCGATGAAGATCTCCTCCTCGACGAGCTTTCGCCCTTTCTGGATCGGGACCAGCATGCCCATGTCCAGCTCCCGCTCCGTGTCGCTGAGCAGCGTGTCCCGTAACGGCGCGCGGTTCTTCGTGGTGCGGATAATCTCGATCAGCTCGTGTTTTGCAACGGCATTGCGTGTCTCGCTGCCGAGAATGTCGTCCAGCCGCGACTGGGCGCTGCGCTCATCGCGCAGGCGCAGGAAGTACTGCAGAGGCTCCGTGATGCGCCAGCGTGCGAACAGGTCGACGGATATGTACAGCTTGTCCTTGGTCGGCATGTCCGAAGGATTGCCGTCCCACTCGAGGATTCGCTTGTCGACCGGATTGACGTCCTGAATGAACGGAAGCTTGACCTTCAGCCCTGAAGTCGTGACCGGGTTGCCCACCGGCTTGCCGAACTGGGTGATGATCACCTGTTCGACCTCGCTGACCGTGTATACCGCGCCCATCGCGCTGTACACCCCTGCGACCAGGGCGGCGATCAAGATGACAAGCCGGCTCAAGGCCGTTGCTCCCTGGGGGCATCGAGGCTGAGCAAGGGCAGGATCCGGCTCGTGCCCTCGTCGAGAACGATCTTCGAGCGAATGCCGGGCATGATGTCCTGCAGGGTCTCGAGATAGATGCGGCGGCGGGTGACTTCCGGGGCCTTCGTGTATTCCGCCAGCAGTGCACCGAATCGCGCCACGTCACCCTCGGCTTCGTTGACGCGCTTCAGCCGGTAGCCATCCGCCTCGCGGATGCGCTGATCCTTCTCTCCCTCGGCGAGCGGTATGACCTTGTTGTAGTCGCGCCTGGCCTCGTTGATCAGCTTTTCCTTCTCCTGCTGGGCCTGGTTGACCTCGTTGAAGGACTCCTGCACGGGTCCTGGTGGGTTGATGTTCTTCAACTGCACCTGGTCGATGCTGATGCCCATCGCATACTTGGTCGACAGTGCCTGCATCTTGATGAGCGCCTCGGATTCGATCTCTTGCCGCCCGATGGTGATCACCTCGTCCACGGTCCGGTCACCGACAACCTCGCGCATGACGGATTCGGACACGTGACGCAGAGTTCCGGTCGGCTCCCGAACCTCGAACAGGAACTTCACCGGGTCGGAGATTCGATACTGAACGACCCACTCCACCAATGCCGCGTTGAGGTCGCCGGTCACCATCTCCGTTTCCCGCTTGCCGTCGCGCGTCGTCTGGTAGGGGTCGGTCGCTCCCGGGGTTGTGAACCCGAACTCCTGCTTGAGCTGGCGCTTCACGGGGACAATGGTTGCGACGTCGATGCCGAGCGGAAGCTTGAAATGCAGTCCCGGCGGCACGTCCTTGATGTATTTTCCGAACCGTTGCACCACCGCGACTGAATCGCTGGGCACCGTATAGTAGGCGGTCCATGCGCCGAGCACGGCCAGTGCCAGCACCACGAGCAGCAGCGCGCCGCGCGGACTGCCGCCCGGCTTGATCTGCCTCAGCCCGCCGCGCGCCATCCGGAAGAGGTCACCCAGGTCCGGTGGTGCCGTCCCGCCACCCCAGCCTGCGCCCGGTCCGCCTTGAGATGCCATCGGTCTCTGCCCCTGTATCGGGTCTGTATGGTGGATCCGCGGGGCGCCGGGCGTCCCACGGGCTGAACGGTGCTGCGTTGCCGCGGGGTCTCGGCCCTTCGACGGGATAGCACCGTAGTGCCCGCCGGTTACCGTGACCGCTCATCCGCCGGGCGTCGTTTCAGTCACCTCGCGACCGCTGCCCGGCAGCTCACCTGGCGGCGGCATCACCGTGGGATGCACCGGTCCCTCAGCCTGCGGTAGGGCCGGTTGCATTCCCAGTCGTTTCCGGAATACCCGAGGTGGGCATTCTCCGGAAGCTGCAGTTCGACGCAGCCATCGCCGGATACCTGATACCCCCGCTCGCACTTCCAGCCGGAGCCGTGAGAGGAGTCGGTCAGATGACCGTTTGCGGGCACCTGGATGGGGACGCACTCGCCCCCGCCCGCCCGGTATCCCCGGTCGCACTTCCAACCCGGGCCGTAGGAGGAGTCCGTCAGGTAGCCATTGAGGGGAACGTTGACCGCCATACAGCCATCCCTGGTCGCTCTGAATCCTCTCTCGCACTCCCAGCCGGGCCCGTGAGTCGCGTTGGACAGATATCCGTTCGGGGGCACGTTGACCGAGACGCATTTCGCTGCGACCTGCCGGTAGCCCCGCCTGCATGTCCAGCTGCCATCTCCAAACGAGTTCAGGTAGGCATTGGCAGGGATCTGGATTGCCAGACACGCCTGATCTTCTTCCCGGTAGCCATGCTCACACGCCCAGCCACGCCCGTGCGATTCGCCCGTCGGGTACGCGTGATCCGGCACCTTCGTGGCGACACAGGCACCGCCGCTCCTTTGAAAGCCGCGGTTGCAGGTCCAGCCGCTTCCGTACTTCTCGGGGCTGGAATTCGCGGGGGCCGCGCCGCCGTGCTCCGCGCCGGACACCCGAACCGCGGCTGCTGCCAGACAAACGACGACCATCAAGGGGCCGCTCGCACGGCCGAGCCGGTTCCGCATCCTCGTCATGAACATCGCTTGTCATCGCTCCCGAATTTCGCACGTGGTCCGTTTCCACACTATCCGTCATTGCCGGAAGAGCTTCCGTGCGCCAGCGTACATAAGCCCGCGCTCTCTCCCGCAGACTCGTCCACTCACCGATCACCGCCCCGGGCCACGACAGGAGCCGCGATGCCCGGAGCGAGCTTCGGTGCGCCCCTCAGGTCAGGTAGCTGTCGTACCGGCGCTGGATGATGCCGTAACAGGCGCAGGAGGCCGCACGCAGCCTCGAAGGATCCAGTATGTCGATCTGCCCGCGGCGGTAGACGATGAGCCCTTGCTGCTGCAGTCCTGCGGCGGCGGTGGTGATGCCACTCCTCCTCACGCCGAGCATGCAGGCAATCGACGCCTGCGTCGCGTGGAGCCTGGGAGACCCCACCCGGTCGTGGGTCATCAGCAACCAGCGGGCCAGGCGTGCATCGATACAGTGGAAGCGGTTGCACAGCCCCGCCTGGACAATCTGCGTGACCCGTGCGCCAGCTGACCGGTGGAGCAGGTCCGTGAGGCTGGCGCTGCAACCGTGCAGCAGCCGCACGTCAAGGCGCATTGCCGTCCCGGCAACACGGACCATCGATCGGCTCCCCGGATCCTCGCCGGAGAGGTGGACGGGGAACCCGACAGCAGCCTCGTTGCCTTCCATGGCGACCTCCACGCTGCGGTGAGTATCCACCTCGTAGAGCAACGACACCACCGAATCGTTCGGGAAATAGACGTAGCGCACGGCTTGGCCAGGTCCGAACAGGATGGCATTTGCCTGCAGACCAATCTCCTCCAGTTCCGGGCGCAGCCGCGCGTACTCGGCCTTGGGCAGGCTGGAGAGGATTCGGTTCTTGACGATCACCTGCCTGTGCTGCGCGGCGGCACCATCGAGACCTCGATCCGCCTGCCTCGGGGTGCATGGTTAAGCTCACCCGTGCCGCCCCCAGAGCTACCGATCATCGTGGGGCGGTGAGCCGGGATGAGCCATCGATCGCGGTAAGGTAGCACGCGCCCGGGCGGCCCTCTGCGCGTTTTCGAACATTGCCAGCCAGTGCCGTCACGCCTGCGGCACACCGCGCCCGGGCGATTGACCGAGCAGACGGTCACACTCGGTCTTGACGACCCGGTAGCACTCGCAAGCCCGGGACTCCAGACCGGCACGATCGATGATTGTGATGTGACCGCGCTTGTAGCGAATCAACCCGGCGTGCGAGAGGCGATGAGCCGCGGTGGAAACACCTTCGCGGCGAACACCGAGCATGTCGGCGATCAATTCCTGGGTCATCGTCAGGTCATCGCAGTCGAGCCGATCATGGCTCAACAGCAGCCAGCGGCACAGCTGCTGCTCGACCGAATGCAGGCGGTTGCACACGGCGGTCTGCGACATCTGCGTGAGCAGCGCCTGCGTGTACAGCAGCAAGCGCCGGTGCAGCTCGCCCACGCGCCTGAATTCCTCGCGGAAATGTTCCAGGTCCAGTCGCCAGGCGTCACCCGCGCTCGTTACGACCGCGCGATTGGGCGCCGTCTCGCCGCCCATGAACACGGCGATACCGACCACCCCGTCGCAACCCACCACCCCCATCTCCGCCGAACGGCCGTTCTCCATGGTGTAGAGCAAGGACACGATGGCGGTGGTGGGGAAGTAGACGTGCGAAAGGCTCTGGTGAGCTTCGTAGATCACCTGACCGAGCGCGAGGGGGACTGCCTCGAGCCTGGGGCGGAGCCGCTCGTGCACGTCCTCGGGCAGCGTGGCGAGCATGCGGTTCACGTCGAAGCTTGCAGGTGGGTGCCGGTGGGGCATGCACGACTTCCTCGCGATCGGGCCCGGGTTCCCCCGCCAGCGCCGCCGGAACGGCGCATGCGCTCGAGAATCCTGAAGCACAGTGGACTTCAGGGTATGTTCGTTACCGTACACACGCAAGCGCTCCCGGCCTCGCGTTCATCCCCCCGGAACCACCCTCATGACCTCTTCGCGAAACCATCGGATTGCGCCCTACGTACGCTGGCGCACAGACCGTGTCGGGCCGGTCTGGTACAAGGAAGGACGTGATCGGGAAGTCCCGGTCCAAGCGCACGAGGAAGCACGAAATGGCGAACGAAAAACGAGCATGGTCTCCACCGCAGATTATTTGGAGCGCGCTGGTCGCGATCGTGGTCTGGAGCGCCATCGGCTTCAGCTGGTTCGGAACCGGTTTCGACTGGACCACACAGCTGGGTGCCTCGCGGATCTCGGACAAGGTGCTCGTGGAGAACCTGGCGTCGATCTGCGTCGCCCAGGCCAACAGCGCAGCCGATTCCGAGGCGGCACTGAAGCAGCTGAAGGATCTGGCCGACTGGAAACGGCGTGAGTTCATCGAGTCGGCGAATTGGGCGACGATGCCCGGAAGCACGTCACCACGCAGTGGCGTGGCCGACCTCTGCGCCGACAAGCTGCTCGCGACATGAGCCCGACCGCGACGTGACCGCCGAATTGGCTGCAACCGTGGCGGAGGAGTGCCAGTTGGGGGTTGGCTGGCCTGCTCCGGCTGCGCACCAGCTCCGTGGATCACGGAGCTGACGAAACTTGCAGGTGGAATCACTCACGTTTCCCAACCCCAGCCGCAGCCACGACGCTACCAAGGACGGCGTGCATTTCTGGGGCTACGACCGCACCTTCGAGATCTCGTTCTTCGTCGGGCAACGCGCGCTGGCACAGCTCGATTCGGCAATGCCCCCGGGCGAGGTCGGGCTGCTGGAGACCTTCGACGCCCATCGAGAGCGGATCTGCGAGGTGGCGGGGAACGTTTACTCCCGCCGGCCCAGGGGCGCAT
This sequence comes from Gemmatimonadota bacterium, assembly GCA_041612005.1. Lineage (GTDB taxonomy): Bacteria > Gemmatimonadota > Gemmatimonadetes > Palauibacterales > Palauibacteraceae > JBFILW01. Next base: position 3,410 of record JBFILW010000024.1, on the reverse strand, counting down.
ACGTCTACTCCTACATCCTGATGGCTTCGGATTTCTGAAGGGGCTCCGGGGGGAACGCGCCGGGTTCTCGCTCAATGCCGTCGCGTCTCCGATTCCCGTCGGATTGCTCCAAGACCATCGGATGGCTGCGTGATGGTCTGGCGGATGATGCAGGTGGCCGGGACGAGTAACGGGGTCTTCCGTGACCGGCTTCTTCTTGATGTGTTCCGCGCCGCGCCCCGGTCGTGCACCGCCCTGACACATCCCGGGTGCGAGGCCGTACCCGGACCCACGGCTGCACGAACGCAAACGCGGACCACACCGCTTTGGTGCGAAGCGGCATGCAGGGCCCGGGCGCGCAACGGCAGGCTCGTTCCCGGCCGTTGCGCGCCCGATGAGGCTCGGTGACGCGGCGCTACGCCGACTTCAGCTGATCGCCGATCGGCAGCTGCCGAATGCGTTTTCCGGTCGCGTCGTAGATGGCATTGATCAGCGCGGGTGTGTAAGGCGGCACGCCGGGCTCGCCGACGCCGCAGGGCGGTCTATGCACGTAGTCCTCCACGAGATGCACCCGCACGTCCAGCGGCGCATCGCCCATGCGGGTGACCGGGTAATCGTGGAAGTTGCTCTGATCCACCGCGCCCTGCGTCGTCGTGATCCGGCCGTGGCGAGCGATGGTGTTGCCGTAAACGGCAGCGCCCTCCATCTGCTTGCGGATGCCCTCCGGATTGACGTAGCGCCCGCAGTCGATGGCCACGTCCACCTGCGGTACCCGCACGGCACCGTTGTCCTGAACGACCACGTGCACCGCCGTGGCCACATAGCTGTGGAAGGAACGGTGGCACGCGATCCCGAGCCCGTGACCCTTGGGGAGGGTCTTGCCGTAGCCGGATTTGTCCGCAACCACCCGGAGCACGTTGGAGAGACGCTTCGGCATGATCGGCCATTTCTCGATCGGATCGCCGTAGTTCCAGATCTCCTCGACGCCGTCCCGGGCCAGATCCATCTCGTCCGCGTCGCCGATCAGCTCCAGCAGGAACTCCACCGGATCGCGTCCTGCGGCCGTGGCCAGCTCGTTGGCGAAACAGTTCATCGCGTAGGCGTGCTGGATGTTGTTCACCGCCCGGTACCAGCCAACCCGGATCATGACGTCGGCCTCGCCGTTCTCGATGCGGATGTTCGGCACGTTGTCGTACGGAAGATCGATCAAGCCCAGCCCGAACTCGATCTTGTGACCCTGCCTCTGGGCCGGATTCCACAATCCGATCAGCGACGGCCAGGCACCACAGTGATGCCAGGCGGTCACCTTGCCCGCCGGGTCCAGACCGGCTTTCAGATACTGCGCGCTCGCGCAGTGATAGTAGCCGTGCTTGATCTCGTCCTCGCGGGTCCATTGCACCCGTACGGGCGCGCCGATCTTCTGTGAAAGAATGGCCGCCTCACAGACGAAGTCCGGCTTGGACTTGCGGCCGAAGCCCCCGCCCAGCAGCGTAACCCGACAATCGACCTCGCCCTTCTCGAGCCCCAGGGCCTCGGCAACGTACTGCCGGGTTTCATTTGGCGACTGGGTCGCGGCCCAGACTCTCACCGGCCGCGATCCGGCGTCGACGATCGCCACCGGCGGCTCCATCGGCGTGTGGATGAAATACGGCACGAAGTACTCCGCCTCGACGACCTTCGCGGCACCCGAGATGGCTGTATCGACGTCGCCACGCTTGCGGATCACATGCCCGCCCTTGCGCGCCGATTCGCGCAGACGGTCGTTGTAGGTGCTCGAATCGTGAGCGGTGTGCGGGCCCGGATCCCAGTCGATCGCGAGCTTCCTGCGTCCCTCCATCACCGACCAGGTGTTGCTGCCGACGACCGCGACGCCGCCGAGGGCGCGAAACTCCGCCGGCTTGTCGTCGGCAAGTGCAGGGATCTCGACCACCTGCTCGACACCCTGGACCTTGAGCGCCTCCGCGGGGTCGAAGGACTTGACCTTCCCGCGGTAGACCGGCGCGCGGGCCACTACCGCGATCCGCATCCCCGGGAGGGTGACGTCCGCCCCGAAGTTGGCCCCACCGGTGCTCATGTCATAGTTGTCGACCACCGGCATGTCCCTGCCGATGTACTTCCACTGGGACTTGTCCTTGAGTCGCGGGCCCTGACCACCGCTTGCGGACGGCACCTCGATCTCCGCGGCCACGTCGACGACCTCGCCGAAGTCGAACGACCGGCCCGAGCCCGTGTGATGTATGCGGTGATCCCTGGCGTAGACCTCGCTCGGATCGACACCCCACTTGCGCGCGGCCGCCTGCTCCAGCACGTAACGTCCCGCGGCGCCGAGCTCGCGCATGACGTCGAAGCTGTGGCGGGTGCTGCGCGAGCCGTCGGTGTTCTGGCCGTCCCGGCCCGCCGGATCGAACTTGGTGTCGTCGCCGGGTGCCTGCCAGATCCTGACCCGCGTCCAGTCCGCTTCCAGCTCGTCCGCCAGGATCATCGGCATGCCGGTGCGCACGCCCTGGCCCATCTCCGAGCGGGCGCAGGTGAGCGTCACGGTGCCGTCGGCATCGATGCGCACGAAGAGATTGGGCTGGACCGAGCCGGTCGCGGCCCTGGCGCTGCGCACCAGCGAGCGCAGCGGATCGGCCACGAGGTGCGCGCCCAGCACCAGGGCGGTGGCGGCGCCGGTGCCTTTCAGGAACTGGCGCCTCGTCAGGTTTTCGACGCTCGACATGTCACACCTCCTGCGCCGCGGTGCGAACCGCCGCGAAGATACGCTGGTAGGTGCCACAGCGACAGATGTTGCCGCTCATGCCGTCGATGATCTGCTGGTCGCTGGGATCGGGATTGGCGGCGAGCAAGGCCGCGGCCTGCATGATCTGCCCGGACTGGCAGTAGCCGCACTGGGGCACGTTGTGGGCGCGCCAGGCCCGCTGCACCGGGTGGTTGCCCTTGGGGTCGAGTCCTTCGATGGTGGTCACGTCCTTGCCAGCTGCCGCGGAGACCGGAGTCACGCAGCCGCGCACAGCCTCGCCGTCCACGTGTACCGTGCAGGCACCGCACAGCGCCATGCCGCAGCCGAACTTGGTTCCGGTCAACCCGAGCTCGTCGCGCACGTACCAGAGCAGGGGCATGTTCGGGTCGCCGTGGAACTGGCGACTGACGCCGTTGATTCTCAGGGAAATCATCATCGACCTCCTTCCAGTGATTTTCAGTTACCTGGGGGAGCGCGGATGCACGATGGCCGCCGGACATCGGGATTCGCTTCTCACGTCGGGCCTTCTTGTTGATTCTGGCCGGACAGGATAACGGCGTCGGCGCCCGGCGTCGCTCCTGGCCGGTGTGTCTGCTTCGGCGGGCTGCGGGACGCCGATTGTCCGGGGCCATCCTTCACCCGGCGCACCGGCGGCAGGCACGCACCGACAGGGTTCGGATCCAGGACCGAC
>JBFILW010000023.1:0-22394 GCA_041612005.1 Gemmatimonadota bacterium | reverse complement strand
GCCTCCCTGGCCAAGGGGAGCAGTCTCTGGAGGATGAGGTCCGGCGCCGAAAACATGTCGCCGTTGATCCAGTGGAAGTGACCCGCTAGTCCGAGCCGGCCGGCCACGATGAAGTTCGACTTGGCGTCGTCGAAGCTCATCACGCTGCGTATGTCGTCGTACTGTTCGGCCAGTCCGGCCATGAGCCCGAACCAGAAAGCGGCGTTGGCCATCTCGTCTAATGGGGTCGGACCCGAGGGCAGCACCCGGTTCTCGATCCGCAGGTGTGCCACTCCGGCCTTGACCCCGTAGCAGGGCCGGTTCCAGCGATAGACCGTGCTGTTGTGCAGCATCAGGGCCTTCAACGCCGGTGCCCTGCCGCTCTCAATCGCATCGAACGGGTCATCGCCGATATCGGTGGCCAGGACAACGTCGAACTGGGCGATGTCTTCCTTGAAGATCTCCAGAATCGACCGGTCTACCCAGCGCGCTCCGAATCGCACTCTGGGTGGGAGGTCGCGCATATCGGGCGCCCCACCCCGCGTGTCGATCGATTGCTGGAACAGGGCGATCCGCGTCTCGCGCCACAGCCGGCGCCCGAACAGGAGGGGTGAGTTGGTCGCCGCCGCCAGCACGGGTGCCGTGACCGAGAGGGCGATGTTGTACAGCTTGGCAAACTCCTCGGGCCCAACCTGAAAGTGCACCTGAAAGCTGGTATTTGCCGCTTCGAGCATGATCGAGTCATGGCTGATCAGGAGATCATCCGTGCCTTGAATGCGGAACTGGTACGGCCCGCCGCTCAAACGATTCAACGCGTCGTTGAGAGCGTAGTAACGCGGCTCCGGCATCATGTTCTGGATGGAGAGATCCGACTTCCGGAGCGTCGGCAGGATTCCGGTGAGCGCGACTTTCACGCCGCACTGGGCTGCGCCCGCCCGTACCTTGGTCAGCAGCTCGTCGATTTCACCCTCGAGCCGACTCAGGCAGTCTCCGCCAAACTCCTTGGGATCGAGATTGAACTCGAGGTTGAAGCGGCCCAGCTCGCCCGTGACGCGGGGATCGTCGACCACGTCGAGGACATCGCTGGCGGCCGTGGCGGGTCGCCAGTGGTCATCGACCAGGAACATCTCCTGCTCGGCGCCGATGCGGCGAACACCACTCTCGACCAGCCCGGTGTCGATGACCCGCTCCAGAGCGCGCAGGTCGTCCAGCAGCCGCTTGGTGAAGACGCGTAGCTGCTCGGTATCGCCTGCCCGCCTTACGTCCTTCTCACCCATCCGACGGGCTCATTCCACGCCGACCATGAGCTTCTTGACCGGCCGGCTGAGGAGGAGCGCGATCACACCGGCGGCGCCAGCGATCATGGCGACGGTGCGGAAAAGGAGATCGGGCGGCAGAGTCTCCAGCTGTCCCGCCACCAATCCCGCAATCAGGTTGCCCAGCGCGGCCGCAATGAACCACACGCCCATCATCTGACCCACCCGTCCAGTCGGCGCCAACTTCGTCATCGACGAGAGGCCGACCGGCGACAGCGCCAGCTCTCCACACGTATGCAGGAAGTATGTGACGATCAGCCAGGCGGGCGTGACAGGATTCTCGAGCGTGGCTTGCGCGGCGCCCCAGGCAATCACGAAGAAGCCTGCGGACAGACCCAGCAGCCCGAGAGCGAACTTCATGGGAATGGACGGATTGGCGTCCCGTTGCGCCAGCCATGTCCACATGTATCCGAATATCGGAGCGAATATGACGATGAACAGAGGGTTGACGTTCTGCAGCCAGGTGGTCGGCATTTCCCAGCCGAAGTACGTGCGGTCGGTCAGGTCGCGGGCGAAGAGGTTCATGGATGAGCCCGCCTGCTCGAAGCCGGACCAGAACACGGCCGCCAGCAGGAAGAGCCAGAAAATCACCATCAGACGCTTCCGGGTGACAGTCACCTTCTCACCGCCTGTCGCCAGAAAGACCAGATTCAGAAGGATGAACAACCCGAGAGTCGCCGCAATCGCGTAGCGTCCCGCGATCGTGGGCTCGAACCTCGGTAGCAGGAAGGCTACCAGCGCCGCGAATACGGCGAGTATGACTGCCGCCCATGCCTTACCGAGAATCAGATAGCTGAAGAACAGGATGGTGAGGAGGAGGATCCCGTAGCCCATCCAGGTCGCGAATCCCTCGAGCGATATGTCAATCGTGCCGCGCAGGGCGAGGATGGTGAACAGAGCGGCGACCGTCGCGAGCACGCCGGCCACGAGATAGAAGGTCCGGCTCTTTCGGGACAAATCGTCCGCGGATTCACTCGTATCCAGATAGCCGACTTTGCCGAGGTACTTGTCGCCCCGCTTGTACTGGATCAGTCCCAGAATCATCCCGAAGCCGGCCGCCGAAAAGCCCCAATGCCAGTTGACCTTCTCGCCCAGCGTCCCACAGATGAAAGGACCGAGAATCGCGCCGAGGTTGATGCCCATATAGAAGATTGAGAACCCGGCGTCCCGCATCGCGCCCCATTTCTCCGCGCGCATGTGGGCTTCCGGGTCACTGCTCGTCGTTTCCGCACTCGGATACAGGTCGCCGACCATGGTCGAGACGTTCGGCTTCAGCAGCCCCGTCCCAATAACGATGAGTAGCAGACCGGTGAAGAAGCTGGGCAGATCCGGCGCGCCCACCAATGGCCCGGCCATCGAAAAGTGGCCGGCCGCAATGATACAACCGCCGACGAATACGGCGCGGCGCTGGCCCCACAGGTTGTCGGCCACCCACCCGCCGGGCAGCGCCAGCAGGTAGACAAACGAGGTGTAGAGACCGTAGATGGCCGCGGCCTTCGCTGCGCCGAAGCCGAGCCCCGCGTTGGCCACCGCGAGCGGGGCGGTCATGAAGAGTACGAGCAGCGCCCGCATTCCGTAGTACGAGAAGCGTTCCCACATCTCGGTAAAGAACAGGGTCGCCAGACCCCGTGGATGCCCGAAGAAGGTCTGCTCCGTCGCCCGAGACCCCTCCGGGCCGTACTGGGGCGGCATACCGCTCGAAGTCGTATTCATGGCGTGGTCGTCCCCATTTGGAGGCTGGAATCCGAGACGTGGAGCGGTACAAAATACCCGGTAAACCGGGAACCTGAAACCACCTGTGTGGCAAGCGGGCTCAGAGCGCGTCCACCTTGGCCGCGAAGACGAAATCGCTCTCGGTTAGGCCGTCGATCTTGTGCGTCCAGATGGTTACTTTGACTCGGCCCCAAGCCAGGTGGATATCGGGGTGGTGGTCCTGCTCTTCGGCCAGCTCACCAACCTTGTTGGTGAACTCCAATGCCTGCCGGAAGTCATCAAAGCGGTAAAGCTTCTCGAGGTGGTGAGACTCGATCAGGCTCCAGCCGCCACCCAGCTCGCTGTGCAGCTTCTCCAGCTCAACTCCCTCGAGCGGCGGAACGCCGCCACGGCACGGGATGCACTGCCTGGCGGCAAGGTCAGATGACGACACGGGTCCTCCTCGTTGGCGACGCGGCACAACCTGGGAACCATAGCAAGATCTGCTCGGCGCGTCCCCGGATCAACTCACGACTTCGAAGTCTCTCCGGCAGGTGACTGCGGTTGCGGGGGGTCGAGGAGGGGGTCGTCGACATCTCTCGCGAGAAGAATGCGGTTTCTGCCCCCGGATTTGGCGGCATAGAGGGCGGCGTCCGCCCGACGGAGAAGCGTTTTTGCGTCCAGTCCGTCGTCCGGGTACACGGCGATCCCGCCGGAGACGGTGACGTGGACGACCGAGTCGCCGACCAGGTCCAGGTGTGTTTCCTCGATCGCCGCTCGCAGGCGCTCTGCCGCCACGGATGCCAATTCCACGTCGGCGCGATGCAGCAATACCGCGAACTCCTCGCCGCCGATCCGTGCGACTGTGTCGCTCTCCCGTATTGCGCCACGCAGGGCGCCCGCGACGCGCTGCAGGGCTACGTCTCCGGCGTCGTGGCCGTAGCGATCGTTCACCGACTTGAAGTGATCGAGATCCAGGAAAACCACGGCGAGGCTCTCGCCATATCGATTGGCCTGGAGCAGGTGGTCTTCGAGACGCCGTACATATTCTCGCCGGTTGAATACGCCGGTGAGAGGATCCGTAATCGATAGACGCCATGTCTCGGCATGCAGTTGCGCGGTGCGCAACACGACTGCCGCCTGCTGCGCGATCAGGGAGAGCATGCGAACTTGATCGGGGCTGTAAGCGTTCGCATCCAGCGCTTCGGAGTTGAGCACACCTATGACTCGGCCCTCGACGATGAGAGGCACGGCAATCTCGCTTCGCGCCCCGCTGACGCCGGGAATGTAGTCCTGCTCGGCGGCCAGGTCGTTGACGACGATCGTCTCACCGGTCTGGGCGGCACGGCCCGTGACACCCTTTCCGAGGGGGATGACCAGACCCTCCACACCCTCGGCATATCCCTGCGAGACCCGTACGCAGAGAGTCTCACGGTCGTTGTCGAGGAGAAGAATCGCGATCTGACCGAGAGGGATCAGCGTTTGGGCCACCTCCAGCATCGTTCTCAGAACGCCCTCCAGGTCCTCGTGTCGGCTGGAAAGCTGGCTGATCTGGTAGAGGGCATTGAGGTGGAGGATGCGTTGCTCGAGTCGCTCATGGGCCCGCGCGGCAACGATCGCCAGCGCGGCCTGTGAGCCAAGCACGGTGAGCAGCTTCTCGTGCTCGGCGGTGAACGCGTTCGGACGCGGCGACTCCACGTTGATGACTCCGGCCACCTCGCTGCCAGCGACCAGCGGCACCGCCATGTTCGAGCGCGCCTCCTCGAGACCGGCGACATAGCGCGGATCGTCCGCGACTTCGCCGACGCGCAAGGACTCCCGAGTCTCGACCGCCCAACCGCTCAGGCCACGGTTCGTCGCGAGGCGCAGGCCGAGCACCCGGGACACTCGATCTCCGTAGCCGCGCACGCGCTTCACAACGAGGTCACCCGTGCCTTCATCGACGAGCATCAGAGCACAATGCTCGAAGCCTATGAGCTCTTCGGCACGTTTCAGGATGTTGTCCAGCACCTCGTCGAGGCTGTCGCTCAAGCCGATGGCCCGAGTCGCCTCGTAAAGCGCCGTGAGTGCTGTGAGTTCTTTCATCTGCCACGATGCAGGCAAATCGCACGACGCCCGCGAACAGGATCCGGGGCGCGGTCGAGTTCAGACAGAGCCGCGACGCCGTTCGACCTCGAGGTCGATTCGACGGCATCCGGTATGGCAGGTTTCGTACCGACCGACCGGATCGTCAGGCGGCAGTGTCGCGTCGGTAGGCCGCCGCCGCGGCGGCGAGGAGGGCCGTGATCGCCGCGCCCCAGCCAAGCACGTCACCAAAGCGCGTGTAGACGGTGATAACGGCCGAGGTCTTAACGTCGCCGGTGAGCACGGCGTGCGTGAACAGGTCCGTCCGAGCCTCGACTCGACCCAAGGGATCGACAAACTCGGATATGCCCGTGTTAGCGGATCGGGCGACCCCGACCCGGTTCTCGATCGCACGCATCACCAGGTGAGCCGGGTGTTGGGTCAGGGCGCTGCTGCGGTTCCACCACGGCTCTGCGCGCCCGAACCAGGCGTCGTTCGTGATGTTGACCAGGAAGTCGGCTCCGTTCCTTCGGTAGTGGCGGCTGAGCTGTGTGAAGATCGATTCATAACAGATCAGCACACCGAAGCGCTCGCCTCCCAACTGCAGGACGGGGCTGTCGCGGCCCACGGCGAAGCCGCCGAAAAACGGCACGCCGCGGAACAGACTCGGATCGACGAATGGTACACGCTCCACAATCGGAACGAGATATTTCTTGTCATAGCGCGCCAGGCGTCGGCCCTTACTGTTGAGGAAGAAGGCCGAATTGAAGTGGTCGTAGTCTCCTGCCCCGATGTCATCCGCGCCGATGCCACCGAACAAGATCGGAGCATCGAAGCGCTCCGCCCACTGACCCGCCCAAGCCTCCAGGTCGCCGCGACCCGCGTACGGGATGGACGGAATCGGGTCGATGAAAACCGGCAGGGCCGTCTCCGGGAGCACCACCAGATCGACCGGGCTTGCTCCCGCGCTCAGGGCGCTGCTCAAGAGCGCGTTGGTCGCTCGCACCGTGGAGTCCACCGCTGCGGAGCTGTCCAGCTTGAGGTCCTCCGGGATGTTGGGCTGCACGAGCACGACATGGGCGGCGGACCGCAATCGCAGAGTCTTCCAGCGGTAGAGCGAATACGCGGTCGGTACGAAAAGAATGAGCGCGAGCGCGAGCGCCATGACGCGGCGGCTCTCGAGCGGCAGCGGACGCTCGAGCCTTTCTCGGCGCCGTCCGGCGGCCCAAAGCCCGGCGATGAGGCCGTTGGCGGCAACGAGCCATACGGTGAGTCCGCGGGAACCAACGATGTCGGCGGCGCCAATCAACCACGGAAAGCCCGTCAGCGTGTCGCCGAGCCCCATCCACGGGAAGGATACATCGGCGAGGTGGGCTCGTAGCCACTCCATTGCGGTCCAGAACACGGGGAGTGCGATCCAGATCGGCCAGCGGAGCCCACGATTCACCCGGTGCGTCCCGAGGGTAACCAGGGCGAGAAACCCGGAGAGAATCAGCACCGGGGCCACAAAGGCGACGATCGCCATCTTGGTAAAGTAGATGAGGGCCACCATCAGCCAATAGAACACGAGGGAGAAGTAGATCAGGCCGAGGAAAAATCCCCCTCGCAGCGCGGCGCTTCGTCCCTCCGCACCATTTGGCAGACGCTGAATCCAGAGGGCGTACGGCACCAGGGCGACGAAGGAGGGGAGCAGGAAATGGAACGGGGGATGCGCCAGCCCGAGCAACAGGCCGCTCGCCACCAGCCAGCCGGCCCCCGGCGGCGGGGCCAGACGCTGGCGCATCCAGCGAATCAAGTCGTGACCTCGCGGCCCTCCTCGGCGGAGCGATAGCAGGCCTCGATGGTCCTCATCAGCGCAATCTGCTCGTCCTGTACTCTGATCTCCTTTTCGCCCCGCACGTATCGCAGGAACTCGGCCCACTCCTGTCGATACGACTCGGTGTAGAGCCTGGCCGCGTCAACGGTCAGCGGCGGAGTCACGTCCTTGAGGCCCGTCTCCATATCGGCCATGACCCGAAACGGAGCCGTGCGGGCCGACCCGCGGGTGCCGAGGAGATAGAAAGCGTGCTCGTCTCGGGCGTCTGACAGCTCCCAGCTAACCTCGATATTGATCGAGAGTCCCCCGGCGACGGCGGCCATGATTACCGCTGTCTCCTCCACGCCGTCGCGCCGGTGCAGCGTTGCAGAGACGCGCTCGATGGCTGGAAAGCCCAGCACCCACCACGCGAGATCGAGCGCCGAAGCGCCCAGGTCCATCACCACTCCTCCGCCCGAGCGTGTCCGATCGCGTCTCCAGCCGCGGCGTGGACGCCGGGTTGGGCGCACGAGCCACGTGTTGCGCACGAGAATGATGTCTCCCAGCTCCCCGCTGGTGACGAATTGACGGATCGCCCGGTTGTCGTACCGGTAGCGCTCGTTCATCGCCACCATGAGCTGGCGCTGCGCCGACCGAGCGGCATCGATCATTCGGGCAGCCGACTCGCTGGTGGTCGAGAGAGGTCTCTCGCACAGGACGTGCTTGCCGAGCTCCAACGCCGTTATGACGGGCGCCTCGTGATCGTCGTTCGGCGTGCACACGACTACGGCGTCGATCTCCGGGTGCTCGGAGAGCGCCGCGATCTCGGCGTGGACATTCGGGATGTCGAACCGCTGGGCGATCGTGCGCGCTTTGCGCTCCTGTGGATCGATAATCACGACCACCTCCAGGTCCGGGAGGCGTTTGAGGATCGGAAGGTGGACGACCTGAGCGGCGCTCCCGGCGCCGATCAGGGCGACTCTAACGTCTCGTGGCATTGGTTTACGTAACGCCTCCTGTTCGCATCACCGACCCCAGGCCGAGTCGAGACCGAGTACCGCCATCGGCAGGGGCCGGCGCCCCGAGGGCACCACGGCCGGCGACTCCCTTCGAATCCCTCTCACCCGGGCCGTGAGATCGTAGTCGCCGCTGGCCGTGATCACAGCTTCCACGAGCGAGCCGGGAATCAGCGGCTCGGCCGTCTCCAGATATGTTACGCCATCGACATCATCCGCCTGGCTCCTCAGCCGTCCCACCTGCACATGGGTGTCATCATATTGGGACGCGGTCAACCACTCCGGCATTCCGGAATCAAGCGCCCGGGCGTCGGGCCCATCGTCGACGATCGCCTCACGCATGCTCCCGATCTCGCCCTCGAGCCGCTCGGCGCTGATCGACCGCTGCAACTCCAGAACCTCCTCCTGCCGCTCTCGACCGGTCTGCTCCGGCACGTAGTCCTGTTCCATGGCACTCGCTCGTGTGCCGTCCTGGGGAGAGAATGCAAAGGCGCCGAGACGCTCGAACCGGGTTTCTTCGAGAAACTCGAGCAGGTCCTGGAACTCCCCATCCGTCTCGCCAGGAAATCCCACCAGAACCGTGGTGCGAAGCGTCAGGTCCGGGATCTCTGACCGCAGCCCGGCGATCCGCTCGCGCAGGACGGCCTGCCGCTCAGGCCGACGCATGCGCTTCAGCACCGGGTCGCTCGCGTGCTGAATCGGCATGTCGATGTACGAGAGTAATCGTGGCTCGGTCGCCATCAGCTCCACCAGGGGCGGTTTGAGACCGGCGGAGTATATGTAGAGGAGGCGAAACCAGGGGATCGAGGTCTCGCGAAGCAGGGCTCGAATCAGTGACGTGATGTCCGTCCCATCGCGCCGGTCCCGGCCAAAGTGCGCGAGATCCTGGGCCACGAGGTTGAGTTCCACCGTACCCCGAGCCTCGAGCCGCTGTGCCTCCGCGATGAGCCGTTCGAGCTCGAACGAGCGGTGTTTCCCCCGCCACAGCGGGATCGCGCAGAACGCGCACCCGTGGTCGCAGCCTTCGCTCACCTTGAGATAGCTCACGTGGCGCACCGGCCCGAGTGGCAGTCGCTCGCCCGGGTGTGCCGAAGCCCCGTCGTCCAGCAGGCCTCGCCTCTGCAGCTCCGGCACGAGCCGGCCGAGGTCCGTCAATCCGAGAAAGAGGTCTACTTCGGACAAGGACTCGGCGAGCTCTTCCCGGAAACGTTCTATCAGGCAGCCGACCGCGACGAGGGCCCGACAGGCGCCGGCGTCCTTCATGCGGCCAGCTTCGATGATCGTCTCGATCGATTCCCGCTTTGCGGCGTCGATGAAGCCGCAGGTGTTGACGAGAATCACATCCGCGGCGGAGAGATCGGGTGTCTGCTCGGCCCCGTGTCCGACCAGGGTGGCCAGGATGCGTTCCGAGTCGACGGTGTTCTTATCGCAGCCGAGGCTGATGAGAGCGAGCTTCATCCCCCGAATACGTCGACGTCATCGGGCGGCTCGAAGCGGAAGAGCGAATCAGCGATCGCAATGTTGGGGCGCAGGTCGCGAAGCCTGATATCGCGAAGCGTCTCGTTGCGCTCGTAGATCTCGAAACGGCGCACGAGGAAGCTGTCGGCGTCGATCCAGACGCGAATCCGACCGTACGGCGACACTCCGAGCGGCACTAGCACGATCTGGTGAGCGCGATACCCGTCGATGATCTCTTCGCCAGCGTACTCCGCCGCGTACTTGTCGCGCGCATCCGAGAAAATGCGGCCTTGAAGGTCGGCAATGCCCGAGCCGGCCGGGGTGGCGTCGATGTCGGATCGAATCACCTGACGTGGGTGGGTGCTGGGATGGTAGAACCAAACCCAGTTGCCGTCCGAGACGATCACGTCTCCCTCGGGATCGGAGAAGTCCATCAGGAAGCGGCCCGGGCCTTTCTGGTACCAGGACCCGGTGCCCCAGCGAGACTTTTCGAGCAGAGGCACGTCCACGGACTGCTCGAACGTCGCCTCGAGCGATACCAGCGAAGCGTACGCTGCTTCCGCCCGCAGCAGGAGTCGCTGGACGTCCGGCGGGCCTGCCGGCTGGCTATCTGTCTGCGCCTCTCCATCTGCCGGCATGAAAAGCAGCAGCACCAGCACCGTCAACGTGGTCATGAGTCCTCCGTACCGTTCGATCGCGCCCATTCTCCTGTCTGTTTGTACCCGCCGCGCCAGTGGTGGTTTGGACTACCCGGCCCGGCTGCTCCGGTGCCCGCGGCTCTCGTGGAGGTCAATGTCAGCCACGTGCTCCTATTCGCTCGTCGCGGTCTCTCCGCTCAGCATCGTGTGGAGCTGGTCGAGGCTCATCAGCACCTCGCGAGGCCGTGAGCCCTCCGAGGGCCCCAGCACCCCCACATCGTGGAGCTGATCGATGATGCGGGCGGCGCGGCCGTACCCGATCTTGAGGCGCCGCTGCAGGAGACTCGTCGATCCGGCATCGTTGTTGATGCAGATCTGCGCTGCTTCCGTGAACAGGTCGTCCCAGTCGCCGCGGATCTCTCCGGCCACATCCACACCGGCTTCCTTCGCATCCATCTCCCGCACCAACTCCAGGATGTCCTCTTCCTCGCGCGGCGTCGCGACCGCCTCTTCGCTTCGCTGCGTCACCTGCTCGCGATACCATTCGACGAGCCGCTCGGTCTCGATGCTGTCAATGAAGGCACCCTGTACACGGACCGGGTCCGCCTTGCCGGGCGGCAAGAACAGCATGTCGCCGTTGCCGAGGAGGCTCTCAGCCCCGTTCTGGTCCAGGATCGTGCGACTGTCGATCTTCGAGGCGACTCTGAACGCGATGCGGCTCGAGAAATTGGCCTTGATCAAACCGGTGATCACGTTGACCGAAGGGCGCTGCGTCGCGATCACGAGGTGAATGCCCACCGCACGGGCCTTCTGCGCGAGCATCGCCAATGGCGTCTCGACCTGCCCCTGCACCGTCATCATGAGGTCGGCCAGCTCGTCGACGATCAGCACGATGTAGGGGAGCTCGCCCTCGGTGTACTCCTCCTCGGAGGAGCCCTTGATCGGAACGGCTTTTCCGGCCCGCACCCGCCGATTCAGCTCACCGAGGTTGCGACACCCGTTCGAAGACAGAAGCCGGTAGCGACGCCCCATCTCGTACACGGCCCACTTGAGGATCGCGGGCGCCTCGTCGTTGTCGGTCACCACGGGGTGTCGAAGGTGCGGGAGGTCGTTGTACACCATCAACTCGACCATCTTGGGATCGATCATCAGCAGGCGCAGCTCGCGCGGCGTGTACCGGTAGATGAGGCTCGTGATCACGGTGTTGATGCACACCGACTTGCCCGACCCCGTCGCTCCGGCGATCAACAGGTGGGGCATGCGTGCCAGATCGGCGAAGTACGGCGCCCCGGACAGGTCGCGACCGAGCGCGAGCGGGAGAAGCGCTCGCGAGCGGCGATAGGCCGGCGTTTCGAGCACATCCCGCAGGCCGACAATCTGCGGCTCCGGGTTCGGGACCTCGACGCCGACCGCCCCCTTGCCCGGGATCGGCGCGACGATGCGGATCGACGGGGCTCGGAGGGCCAGTGCCAAGTCATCGGCGAGCGCGGCGATCTGCCCGACCTTGACGCCCGCCTCGGGAATCACCTCGAACTGCGTGACGACCGGTCCGGTCGTGAAGCCGCCGATGCGGCCTTTGACGCGGAAGGTCTCGAGCTTCTCGACCAGAATGTCCCCCAGCGACTCGAGCTCGTCCCGGTGGAGGCCGGTCCCGCCCTCCGCCCGTTGATCCAGCAGGTCGATCGGAGGCAGCTTCACCTGGGCCAGATCGCCCGGGTCGGCAAGTTGAGGACCGCGGAGGCTCTCATCGAGCTCGAGCTGCGCTTCCTCGTCGAGATCTCGGGTCGGCGAGTCGGCAGCCGCGACTTCCTCCTCGTACTCCACCTCTTCTTCCACTATCTCAGTGCTGGCGCTCGCCGCGGCTTCCCAGGGCGACAGCTCCTCTTCTTCGACACCCTGGCGCACGGCCCGAACTCGGTCACGGGCATGGGACAGCCCATCGCCCAACACCCCGCGAGCCGCGCCGGTCGCTCCGCCCACGGCGCGCGCGGCATGCGCGAAGCTCCTCGATGGCGACCAACGTAGAGTGAGGACGAGCAGGGCCAGCAACAGGGTCGTCACGAGCAGCAGCGAACCGACCGTGCCGAGCAGACCCAGCGAAAGCGTGCCCACTGCAGAACCGACAACACCGGCCCGGCTCCCCCATCCGGACCCCGCGGCATCGGACACCAGCCATTGGAGAGCCGGAACCAGGATCAGCAGCCCGACACAGAGGATCATCCAGCGCAGCGCACGCTCGTCGTCCAGCAGACCGAAACAGCGAAACGCCCACACGAATGCGGGGGCCGTCGCGAGAATCGCCACGATTCCGAAGGCGGCATAGAGGCCGCGGTGGATCATCCCACCGGCGGGCCCGATCAGGTTTCCACTCGCGGGTCCGGACGCCAGGAGCCCCGACATGACGGCGAGTGCCACAAGCAGACCGAGCGCGGCGAGTCCCAGTCCCAGCGCCTCCGCCCGCTGCTTCTCGCCGAACGGGCTCATATCGCTTGGCCCCGAGTCGCCCGCCGACTCAAGATGCCCCTAAGCGCTCCACAAACCCGGTGTCCACCTGCCCGGCCATGAACGAGGTGTTCATCAGCATCTCGCGGTGAAACGGGATCGTGGTATGGATGCCTTCGATGATGAAGGCGTCCAGGGCGTGATAAGCTCGGACGAGCGCTTCTTCTCGGGTATTCCCGTACGCTATCAGCTTGGCGAGCAGCGAGTCATAGTAAGGAGGCACCGTGTAACCGGCGTAAACGTGCGTGTCGATCCGGATGCCGGGTCCGCCGGGGGCATGGAACGCTGTGATCGTGCCTGGCGATGGCCGGAAGTTGTGATCGGGGTCTTCGGCGTTGATCCGGCACTCCACGGCGTGCCCGGTCGGGAAAACCGAGTTCGTGATGCTGAGAGGCTCGCCGGCCGCGACCCGAATCTGCTCTTTGACCAGGTCGACGTTGGTCGTCATCTCCGTCACCGGATGTTCTACCTGGATCCGGGTATTCATCTCCATGAAGAAAAAGTCGCCGTTCGCGTCGAGCAGGAACTCCACCGTTCCAGCGTTCTCGTAGCCGATCGACAGCGCGCCGTCGACCGCGGCCTTGCCCATCGCTTCGCGAGTCGCGGGTATCAGGCCCGGACTCGGCGCTTCTTCGATCAGCTTCTGGTGGCGCCGCTGCATCGAACAGTCTCGCTCGCCCAAGTGCACCATTTTTCCATGCTGGTCGCCGATGACCTGAATCTCGACGTGGCGTGGTCGTTCGACGAACCGCTCGAGGTACACGGACGGGTCTTTGAAGGCGGCAGCCGCTTCGTTGCGGGCCATCCGAAAAGCGGTTCGGAACTCTTCCTCCTCGCGGACCACTCGCATGCCCTTGCCGCCGCCGCCCGCCGATGCCTTGACGATGACGGGGTAGCCGATCCGTCGCGCCTCCTCGAGGCCCTCCTCTTCGTCTTCGACGGGAGCTTCGCTCCCCGGCACGATCGGCACTCCAGCGGCGGCCATCGTCCGGCGCGCCTCCGCCTTGTTTCCCATCAGCCGAATGTCGGCCGCACTCGGGCCGATGAACGTGATGCCGCTGCGCTCGCAGATCTCCGCGAACTCGGCATTCTCGGCCAGAAAACCGTATCCGGGGTGGATGGCATCGGCACCGGTGACTTCTGCCGCCGCGACGATCCGCGGGATATTGAGATAGCTGTCGCGGCTCGGGGGAGGGCCGATGCAGACATCCTCGTCGGAGAAGCGAACGTGGAGGGAGTCACGGTCTGCCTCGGAAAACACCGCTACCGTGGCGATTCCGAGCTCGTGACAGGCGCGGTTCACGCGGAGCGCGATCTCACCCCGGTTGGCGACGAGTATCTTCTTGAACACCGCGGGCTCAGGGTCTCCGGACGTCAGCCCGCGCTCGGCTCGACCCGAAACAGAAGCTGACCATACTCGACCGGCTCGGCGTTTTCCACGCATATTTCACGGATCGTCCCGTCGATCTCCGACTCGAGCTCGTTCATCAGCTTCATGGCTTCGAGGATGCAGAGTGTCTGGCCCTTGCCGATCGTATCGCCGACTTCCACATAGGACGGTGCGTCTGGTGCCGGCGACCGGTAGAAGGTGCCGACCATTGGCGAAGTGATTTCGTGCCAGCTCGATGTCGTTTCCGCCTCCGCCAGCTCAGCGGCCGCAGGGTTGCCGGACCGTGGCGGGGGGTGGGAGATGGCCGCGAGCTCGCCCGTCGACATCTGCACAGGCGGTGACTTGGAAACGCGGACGCGGGTTCCGAAGCGCGAGACTTCGACCGTGTCGATGTCCGACTCCCGCATCAACTCGATCAGGCTCCGGATCCAATTGAGGTCGATCACGATGAAACCCGCTCGAGGTACTTGTCGGCCGTTCGGTCGACCTTGAGTACGTCACCCTGCTGGATGAACAGCGGCACTTGCACGACGGCGCCAGTCGACAGGCGGGCGGGCTTAGTCCCGCCCTGGGCGGTGTCGCCCTTGACGCCCGGCTCGGTCTCGACGACCTCCAGCTCCACGTGCTGCGGCAACTCCACCGAGATGATCTTCCCGTCTCTCGTCAGCCCTTCGCAGACCATGTTCTCCAGCAGGTAGGTCAGCTGGTCCTGGCCGATCGTGTCCCCGGCGAGGGGGATGAGGTCGTACGTCTCCATGTCCATGAAGTAGTAGAGGGATCCATCTGTATAGCTGTATTGAACCGGGCGCCGGACCAGTCTCACGTCCGTCACTTTTTCTCCGGCCCGGAACGTCTTATCGAGGACCGCCCCGGTGAGGACATCCTTGAGCTTGGTGCGTACGAACGCGCCACCCTTTCCGGGCTTCACGTGCTGGAAATAGGTGATCGTCAGCAGCCGACCGTCCTGCTCGATCACCATTCCGTTCCTGAAGTCTGATGTATCGGCCATTTCGACTACAGTTCCATCAGTCCAACTACAGTTCGATCAGATCGCGAGAATACCGGGTCAGACTGCGAGCTCCCGTATCCTCGACCACGACATCGTCCTCGATCCGCACGCCACCCCGCCCGGGAAGATATACGCCCGGTTCCACCGTGACCACGCTCCCCGTCTCGAGCACATCGTCCGACCTGCGGTGAATACGCGGGGCTTCATGGACTTCGAGGCCGATTCCATGGCCCGTTCCGTGGCCAAAACGCTCGGCCATCCCGGCTGAGCGGAGGACTTCTCGAGCAGCATCGTCCACGTCGCGGGCGGCCACGCCGGCCGCGATCACCACCCGTGCGGCATCTTGAGCGGCCGCAACTGCTTGATGTATCTCACGTTGCCACTCCGCGGCCGTTCCGAGAACGAACGTGCGGGTCATGTCGCTGCAGTAACCGGCCACCGTGGCGCCGAAGTCAAACAGTACCAGATCTCCTCTCTGGAGCGCCCGATCCGATGGTTGGGCGTGCGGGAGGGCGCTTCGAGGACCTGTTGCGACGATGGTCTCGAAGGGCGGAGGGCCAGAGCCGGCCAGCCGGAGCTGATAGTCGAGCTCTGCGGCCAATGTACGCTCCGTCACCCCCTCGCTGATGGTGGATAGGACTTGCTGCAACGCGGCTTCGCCGATTCGCGCCGCACTCTCGATCGCCTCGATCTCCTGATTGTCCTTGCGCACGCGCTGCGACTCGACCCAGGTCGGCGCCGTCTCCCACGTCACGCGATCACACAGCTCGCCGAGCTCGTAGCGGTCCCTCACGGTAACGGACTCCGGCTCGAACCCGAGGCGACCTGGCAGCCCACGCTCGTCAAGGAACTTCGCCACTTCCTCGAGCAGACCATTTCGAGAGATCCTCACTTCGATGGCGGGGTCGACCTCCCCCGAGGCCTGCTCTTCATAGCGAAAGTCGGTGAACAACACGCTGCGCTCGGGCAGCATCAGCAGGTGCCCGCTCGAGCCGCTGAAGCCGGACAGGTAGCGGACGTTGGACAGCTTGCTGAGAAGCAGGCCTTCGAGTCCCTCCGTGGGAAGCTCGGAGCGCAGGACATCGAGGCGTCGAGCGAACGTGCTCGCTGTCGCGGATGGAGCGCTCATACGGAACCGTTAAGGTGGTCCGTCAGCGCGTCGAGTCCAAGCAGATAGCTTCGGGCGCCAAAGCCCGCCACGACACCCAGTGCGATCGGCGCAAGGAGGGAGTCTCGCCGGAACGGTTCTCTGGCCAGAATGTTCGAAAGATGCACCTCGACCACCGGCAGCTCCGTCGCCGCGAGCGCGTCCCGGAGGGCGACGCTGGTGTGCGTATAGCCGGCCGCGTTTACCAGCCACCCATCGACCGCGCTCGTCTGAGCCTGGACGAACTCGACGAGCGCGCCCTCATGGTTCGATTGCAGGCTGATGAGCCTCACTCCCCGTCCCTCCGCTCGCTCGGCCAAACGGCGGTCTATCTCCGCCAGACTCACCGTCCCGTAGATCTCCACCTCGCGAGAACCCAGGAGGTTGAGGTTGGGCCCGTGAATGACCCCGATTCTCATCTCAGTCCTGCTCGGGCGTCTGGGCGTCGAGTGCCCGCCGGCCGAGCGGACCGTCGTGCACCCTGAGTATGCGCGCCCGAGTCGCCTCGAGACGCTCCAGCAAGGCGGGATCCCCCGGACGGAATTTCAGAAGCTCCAGATACACGGCTTCGGCCTCCTGAAACAGACCCTGGCTGGCGTACAACTCGGCCATCGTCTGCGTCAGCAGGTCCGGGTCGTGACCCGCTTCGTCACGTTCAGACCCGTCACCGGCGCCCTCCTCGGGTGAGGCTGGTATCGGCTGCGGTGAGTCGAGGTCGCGGGCGATCACCTCGGTCGCCTCTCGCAGGTCCCGGTCGGCCAGCTGTTTGAACGCGGCGGCGGCATCCTCGTTGGCTGGATCCACCTGGACCAGCCGCTCGTACCATCTGGCCGCCTCTTCCAGCTCACCCCGGTCGGTCGCCAGCTCCGCTAACGCCTGCAGGGCCACCATGTTGTCGGCATCCAGCTCCAAAACGCGTCGGAACGCACCCTCGGCCTCGGCGGAGCGTTTCAAGTCGAGGAACGACTTTCCCTGCACGATGAGCGCGCTGAAGTAGTTCGGGTGGCGACTCAATCCTTCCTCGAGCAGATCCAGCGCTCGCTGGGGGTCGCCTGTTTTACGATACGCGTCGGCGAGGCGGGCAAAAACCAACCCGTCCGGTCGCTCGGCGTACTCCGCCTCGAAGCGTTCGATGTCCTCAAACAGGCGTCGGTCCGGAAACATGCGTTGCCATCGTTTGGGAAGGAGATATGCAGTTGTGGTGGAGCAAGATACCGGCCGCGCCGGCGGCGAGTCAACGCGGGGCTGGGCGCCATTCGCGGACCGGATGTCCGGCTCGTTTGCTCGTCTCCATTACCGCGGCTAGAATTCTAGGTTTGCCGCCAAACGGGCCGGCGTCCAGGTCGGGCGCCGGTGATACGAATACAGAGGAGAGTGGTCGATCATGGTAATGACCGCGATGCGCCAGAACACGAAGTGGATCATGCTGATCCTCACCGTGGCTTTCGTGGGTTGGCTGGTGTTTGACTGGGTCGCGAGCCGCGATCAGGGTGCGGCTACGGGTCCGAACCCGGTGGTTGCCGTCGTCAACGGTACCGAGATCCGCTATTCGCAGTGGAGCCAGCTGCTGGAGGCACAGCTGAACATCGCCCGGCAGCAGACCGGCGGCCGTTTGACCGACGAGCAGGTTCGCGACGTCCGGGAACAGACCTGGAACCTGATGATCGACCAGGTTCTGGTGGACCAGGAGCTGGAGCGCCTCGGCATCACGGTCAGCGCACCGGAGATTCAGCAGGCCTTCCGGACGAGTCCTCCTCCCGAGCTTCGCTCACACCCCGCTTTCCAGACTGACGGGCGATTCGATTTTCAGAAGTACCAGGCCTTTTTCGCGGATCCCAGCGTCGACGAGGCTCTCCTTCTCAGCATCGAACAATACTATCGCGATCTCCTCCCGAGATTGAAGCTGCAGCGCCAGTTGCAGGAAGGAGTGTACGTCAGCGACGAGACGCTCTGGGACTTCTACCGGGAGGGCGAGGAGGAAACGGTGGTCCGCTTCGTTCGTATGACTCCGCTGGTGGAGATCTCCGACGACGAGGTGTCGGTGAGCGAAGCGGCAGTAAGCGATTACTATCGCGAGAACCGAGACGAGTTCGCGCGCTCCGCGTCGGCCACCATCGACATCGTATCGTTCACCACGGTTCCGACGCCGGAAGACACGGCGGAGGCTCGAAGCCGAGCCGACTCACTGCGCGCCGTCATCATAAGCGGAGAGATGACATTCGAGGATGTCGCGATCGCGGCATCGGCCGACTCGACCACCGCCCCCGAGGGTGGCGATCTCGGAGAAGTGACGCGCGAGCAGCTGCAGAGCTTTCCGACTCTGGAGGAGGCGGCGTTTTCGATCGAGATCGGTGAGGTCTCGGAGCCCCTGCTGTCACGGGTGGGCTACCACCTCGTGCGCATCGACTCCCGAAGCGCCGATACGGTCAACATTCGCCACATAGTGATTCCGATCCAGCTCTCGGAGGCGCGCGAGGACACGATCTTCGGTCGCATGGATGACCTCGAGGAAATGGCTCTGAGAATCGGTCTTCGTGATGCGGCCGATTCGATCGGTGTACCGGTCCGCCGGGATGTGAATGTGACGAAGGGATCCGCTTTCGTGCCGGGCGCGGGTCGGCTCGGCGCTGGCGTAGACTGGGCGTTCGATCCGGCGACCGAGGCCGACGGTCTGAGCCAGTTTCTTCAGAACGCGAGCGGCTACCACATCCTGGAGCTCCTGGATCGCACGGAGGAAGGCACGTACTCGCTCGATGAGGTCGAGGCTCAGATTCGGCGCACGTTGCGCAACGACAAGAAGCGGGAGCTGGCGCGGGCACGCTTGCAGGAAGCGGCGGGGCGGCTGGCTGCCGGAGAGTCTCTGGAGGATGTGGCGGTGTCTCTGGGGCGACCGGTGGAACAGACGGCCAGCTTCTCCCGAGGCGCGTTCGTGGACGGACTCGGACAGTTCTCCGAGGCGGTCGGGGCGGCGTTCGGTCTGCCGCCGGGGCAACCCGCGGGTCCGTTCGATGCCGGAGACGACATAGTCCTTCTGGAGGTCGTGAGCCGGACGGAGGCGGATCGGGCCGCCTTCGAGTCGGCGCGGGACGCGCTTCGTGCCCAGTTGATATTCCAGCAGCAGAACGCGCAGCAGGACAGCCTCAGTGCGGCGCTGCGGCAGGAAGCCAGGATCGTGGATCGCCGGGACGAGCTAGCGACGACCGCCTCTTCCTGAGCTCCCGCCTTTGAGGTCTCGGGGCCTACTGAGGGTCTTTCCGACTCTCGGGGCGGGCGGGCTCCTCCTTCGTCTGTGGCGACGACTCTTGAGTGTCGCCGCCCTGGATCTCTCGCTTCACATCGCCCTCGACTTCCTTCACGGAGCTCTTGAACTCGCGAATACCCTTCCCGAGCGAGCCACCTATCTCCGGCAGGCGACGCGCACCGAAGAGCAGCAGCAGTATCAGCAGAATGAGGGCTATCTCCCAGGCGCCGAGGCCAAACATCGAATCACCTCCAAGCGAATTCGTGCGGGCGAACCGTCAAAGTAGCGAACGTGCGAACCAAGCCACGAGTACTATCCCCAACAGACTGAGAATGTTCATGCGGAGCACGAGCGGCCCGAGAGTGATCGCGATCACCAGCAGATCCACCGTCAGGGGGCCGAGCGACGCCGCAACCGTGGTTACGAAGAACTGACGCGCGGCGCTGGCGGGGAGCGCCATGATCGCGAGCTCGGTGAGAAGCGCACCGACGATCAATCCGCCCGCCACGACCAACAGTATCCGGCCGATCGATCGGCGCTGACGGCCACCGAACTCAACGCTCATCGCTGTCGCTCCAAAACGTAATCGACCGCCATTCTGAGCCGCTGAACACCTTCGCCTTCCGGCAGCTCGCGCAGACTGTCCCGGGCCCGGTCGGCAAACGCGACGGCCTGCCCCTGAGCGAACTCGATACCGCCCCGGGCTTTGACCGCCTCGATCACATGCTGAACGAGAGTGTCCGACGGAGTCGGGTCAGCAAACAGCTGCTCGACGCGTCCTCGCTCCGCTGTGTTCAGGTTCGGGAGCGCCGCGATCAGCGGCAAGGTGACCTTGTGCTCCCGAAGGTCCGCCCCGCTCGGCTTGCCCATCATCTCCGATGTCACCGTGTAGTCGAGCAGGTCATCCGTAATCTGGAACACCATTCCGAAGTTGTACCCGAACATGCGCAACTGCGGCCGAAACGCCGGCTCGCCCACCATGGCGCCCAGCTCGCATGCCGCAGTGATCAACGAGGCGGTCTTGGCGGCGCAAAGCTCGAAGTAATCATCTTGGGTGAATTCAAGGGCGTCATACGCCAGCAGTTGACGCATTTCGCCGATCGTCATCTGGTTGGCGGATTCCGCCAGCAGCCGTATCGCCTCGACGTTCTCGAAGCGTGAGATCTCGATCACGGCGCGCGAGTAGAGGTAGTCTCCGACGATTACCGCAACCTGGTGACTCCAGCGTGAATTGACGGTCGGCATTCCGCGCCGTTCGACGGAGTGATCGACGGAATCGTCATGCACGAGCGTGGCCAAATGCATGAGCTCAATGATGGCGGCGAGCCCGTAGGCGTGTTTCGAAGGAGATCCACCAACGTCGTTGGCAAGCAGAAGCAAGGTCGGCCTCAGGAGCTTCCCGCGAGATCGAAGCAGGTATTCACCAACTTCGTCGAGAGCATCGAAGCCGGCCGGCATCATGTCGGCCAGGCACGCCTCAACCCGCCGCAAGCGCTGCTGAACGGGTTCTTTCAGGGTGTCTAAGGTAGGGGAAGCCGCCTCGAGCATTCTTCTCCGCCGCTGGAATTCGTGGCGGCGCAATGTAGAGAATGCTCAGCTAGGCTGTCAAAGGGAGCACTGGTCAAGCCGATGAGCGACCTCGCGGTAGTCGCTGTCCACCTCGAACACCCTACGGAAGCACTCTTCGGCCCGCTCGATCTCTCCGAGCTCCTGGTAGCTGATGCCGAGTTGGTAGAGCACCCCGGTCAGTACGGAGTCGTCGCGATCGTTGGCTTCGAGCGCGCGAGCGAGCACCTTAGAGGTCGTCTCGTGTTGGCCAGCCTCGTTGAAGAGCTCGCCCAGGAGTTCGTAGGCCGGAATTGGATCGTCCAGCCCGCGGGCGGCGATCTCGAGCTCGTACACTGCCTCGTCGTGGAGTCCGTCCTGTTTGAAAGCGACTCCGAGCTCATAGTGCGTCTCATAGTGCACCGGGTCGTCGGCGACACCCGGCAATGAATCCTCCCCTGCCTCCTCCTGGTCGAGCTCGGCAATCGCAGCCTGGGCGGACGCGTTGTCGGGATCGATCTCCAACACGCTCTCGAACGTCGAGCGTGCATTTGAAGAGGCTCCCTGCCGCTGCAGGCAGCGACCCAGATCCAGCTGCGCATTCGCGATCGCCGTGCTTTCGTCGAGCATGTAGGCATACTCGACATGCTGGTGGTGGAGAATTACGTCCTCGGGGTCAAGTAGAAGCAGCTTGTTCACGGCTCGCATCGCACCCGCGAAGTCCTCGTGCCCCTCATAAGCGGCTTGCAGACGGTAGAGTTCGCGGACCGCCTCGTCCCGGTGACCCTCTTCGAGTAATTCGGCGGCACGCAGCTCCCGTTCGGAGAGCTCGTCCTCCTCGCCATCGATCTCGTCCGGATCGGCGTTCGAATCGGGCGCTTCGACCGTCTCCGGCGCCTCGGCCTCGGCGTCGGCCTCCACGTCAGCGACGCTCAGCTCCGCGAGGATCGAATCGAATCCGGCGGCGACGAGCGCGAGATCCTCAGGCGGGGCTTCGGGGGTCCCGATTTCCGGCTCCGGGGGCGGCGGTGGCTGCATCGTCGACCGCTCAGGCTCCGGCGCGGATGCCGGGATGTACAAGGGGTCGATCGCGTTCATGCGGCGATGGATGTCGCTCGTGTCGCTGCCGCTGGCAACCCGGTCATCGTACACTCGAGACAGGTGCTCGAGGGCTTCGGTGTTCATGCCGTTCTCGCGAAGCTTCTCCGCGGTCGTGAGGTGGAGCGACTCATCAGCGGCCAGGTGGGCGACCTCGCTCATCAGGCGAAGTGACTTCCGGGCCAGTGCGTCGGGACCGGTAACGGCAACCAGCAGCTCGGCGATCGCCTCGTCGAACAGAGCGACTTCCTTGTAAGCCAGCCCGAGGTCGTAGTGAGCCTGAAAGTCGGTTTCGCTCGCGCTGCGTGCCATACGAGCACGGAACTTCGCCAGCCTCGCCCCGAACAGCAGTCCACCCAGATCCTCAGACTCCTCTTCGGCCTTCGGCTGCTCGTGGTCCGAGACTTCCGCCTCGAGCTCGGCCTCCGGCTGCTCGTCGTCCGAGACCTCCGCCTCGAGCTCGGCCTCCGGCTGCTCGTCGTCCGAGACCTCCGCCTCGAGCTC
>JBFILW010000022.1:0-22485 GCA_041612005.1 Gemmatimonadota bacterium | reverse complement strand
CGGGATCGATCTGGACCCGGAGAGCATATCCGCCGAGGTGGAAGGTTTGCACGAGATGCAGGATCGACTTCCGGTCCTCACGGAGGTCGTCGTGCACTACACGCTGAAGATCCCGCCGGACGCGGAGGAGACAGTGCAGCGGGCACTCGAGCGGCACCAGTCGAAGTGTCCGACCGCGGCGACCCTGAGCGGTGCGGTGGACGTGCGGTGGGATGCAGACATCCAGATCGTCGGCGAGGCCTGAGCGTGCGCCTCGGCTGTTGGTGGGCCGTTGGACTCCTGGCGACGATCACTGCCTGCTCCGACGGCGCGCCAGGCACTGAGGATGCGGGGGGCGGTGAGCTACGCCTCGACGAGTTCGAGCTTGTCGACCTCACCCACCCGTTCAACGCGGCCACCCTCTACTGGCCTACCTCCCCGACCAGCTTCGAGCTTGAGGAGCTGGCGTTTGGGACCACCGACGCCGGGTACTTTTACGCCGCCAACGCGATCTCGGGGCCGGAGCACGGTGGGACGCACCTCGACGCGCCGATCCACTTTGCCGCCGGCGCTCACGCCACCGACCAGATCCCGCTCGAGAAGCTGATGGCCCCGGCCGTGGTCATCGACGTCTCGGCTGCATCGGCGGCGGATTCGGACTACCGCCTCAGTCGCGAGGACGTCCTCGCGTTCGAGGCGGAATATGGGTCCATCGAGGCCGGCTCGATCGTCTTGCTGCGCACGGGGTGGTCGGACCGCTGGCCCGACCGGCTCAGCTACCTCGGCGACGACACGCCCGGGGACGCATCCAACCTCCACTTCCCGAGCTTCGGCGAGGAAGCGGCCCGCCTCCTTGTCGAGGAACGCGGCGTGGCGGCGCTCGGTGCCGATGTTGCCTCGATAGATTACGGCCAATCGACGGAATTCATCGTACATCGGATCGCCGGCGCCGCCAACGTGCCGGGTTTCGAGAACGTCGCCAACCTGGGCCGCCTACCGGCGCGTGGCGCCACCGTTATGGCGCTACCCATGAAGATCGAAGGCGGATCCGGAGGACCGGCTCGCATCGTGGCCCTCGTACCGAGAGATAGGCCATAGCCGCTGGAGACGGATGATCGAGCGAAGGCGGATTCCGACGGACGCCGTATGGGCCGACACGGTCGGCTATTCGAGGGCGGTGCGGGTCGGTGACACGATTTACGTGTCCGGAACAGCTCCAGTTGCGGAGGATGGGAGCATTGCTTTCCCCGGCGATCCCTACCGTCAGGCCAGGCGCTGCTTCGAGATCATCCTCGATGCACTGCGAGCCGCGGGCGCCGGGCCGGAGCACGTCGTCCGCACTCGAATGTTCGCGGCTGACGCGGCCGACTGGGAGCCGATCGGCCGCGCCCACGGCGAGTTTTTTCGAGACGTAAAGCCCGCCACGACGCTGGTGGGGGCCTCCGGTTTTGTCGATCCGGACATCCGGGTAGAGATCGAAGCAACCGCGGTGCTCTAGCGGCGGGCCCGCTCGACGCCCTTCCCGCGAGTCGGTGTATTGCGATCATGCCGACGTCACTCCGAGGCGATCGACACCAGCTGCACGTAGAAGATCAGGTCGGAGCCGGGAGCCTGGCCGGGCAGCGTCTGCGAACCGTACCCGATCTCCGGCGGCACAGCCAGGATACGGCGGCCGCCAGCCTTCATTCCGCTGACCCCCTCGTCGAAGCCGGCGATCACCCCGCCCGCTCCGACCACGAAATCCAGGGGCTCGCCGATCTCGGGGAGCAGGCTACTGTCGATCCTCTGGCCATCGGTCGAGCACAGCAAGTAGTGTGTATACACGCGCTGCCCGGCTTCGGCGGCAGCACCGCGCCCGCCCGCGAGATCTTCGTAGCGGAGGCCGCTCTCAGTCGCCGTCATCTCGGCCTTGCGAGCGTCGAGGTCCTCCGTGACCTCGGCGCAGGTCATCACGACCGGCTCGACCTCTCCGCCGCCGCAGGCCCCAGCCAGGACCCCAGCCAGCACAATGCTCACACGTCTCATTATTGTCTCATCCGGTGGAGTGAAAGTGATTCGTCCGACGAGGGATAGCAGGGCGAGCGCGGTCAGGCAACCGTGTTGGGCTTCCCGGTTGTCGAACTCTCGAGGCCCGCGCGGGCACGGGAATCCGCCTGCGCTCACGTAGCGGGCCGGCAATACGACCACAGGAGACCGGAATGGTGCGACGGAGTTGGATTATCCTGACCAGCGCTGTTTTCATGGGCACCCTCGCCCTCGTCAGCGTGACCGGCTGCGCGAATGCGCAGGAAGGAGCGAGGGCCCAGGAGAGCGATACGGAAGAAGGCGAGCCGAGCTTTACGTTCGCGTTCGGCGGAGGCAGCTACCTGGGTGTTCATCTGTCCGAGGTCGACGCGGACGACGTTAGCGAGCTCGATCTGAAGGCGGAACGCGGAGCACGCGTCGAGGGAGTCGCGGACGAGAGTCCGGCGGCCGAGGCCGGCCTCGAGGAGAACGATGTCATTGTGACCTGGAACGGTACGCCGATCGAGGGCGTGACGCAGCTAACTCGTCTGGTGCGCGAGACGCCGGCCGGCCGCAGGGTCAGCCTCGGTGTGGTGAGGGACGGGCGGCAGCGCGACATCAGCGTGACGGTCCAGGAGCGCGACGGACATGGATACGCGTACGGCATGGGCCCGAACATGGAGAGGGCGCGCGAAGCGTATGGTCGGGCCCTCGAGCAGGTCGAGGGGATGCGGGACAGATTCGACGTGGAGGGCCTGCGGAGTGTGTTCATCGGGCGACCTCGACTCGGCGTGTCCTTGCAGAGTTTGACCCTGCAGCTTGGCGAGTTTTTCGGGATCGACGGGGGGGAAGGCGCCCTCGTGACCTCGGTGCGCGAAGATTCGCCGGCCGCGAAGGCAGGCCTCGAGGCTGGCGATGTGATCGTCAGCATCGACGGCGAGACCGTCGAAGATCCCGGTGACGTGATGCGAGCGATCTCGGGCCGCGATGAGGGTGAGGTAGAGATCTCCGTCGTGCGCGACAAGAAGCGCCGCACGATGACGGCGACCCTGGAGAAGGCCGAGGAGGGTGAGTGGGAGGGATCGGGGCCCCGCATCTACATCTCGCCGGGTACCGAAATGGTGATCCCCGAGATCCCCGAGATCCCCGACGTCGAAATCCGGACCATCCCGCCTGCTCCAGCGCAAATCCGTACGATGCCGCTGGCGCCGGTACAAGAGGTATCGTGGGAGAGACTCGCCCCCACCGTGCTATAGGCGGGCGAAGCACTGACAGCAGGACCCGCGGCCGGGTGTGAGGAATCACCCGGTCGTTTTTCTCATCCCTGGGGCCTCTAGTATCGAAACGCGACCTCCAGAGCCTCCGTAGGGTAGACAGCGCGAACCGGCATCGTCAGTCGCCTTCACCCCCAAACACCGGAGTCACGTTTGCTGCGGGCATTTCTCCTCATCGCGGCATTGCAGCCGCAATCCGCGGACACGATTCCGACCGACACTTACCGGGACCACGATGTGGCCGTGTTCATGGAGCGCGCCCGGGCGGCGCGCGGGGCCGAAGTCGAGGATCTGGAGAATTACGAGGCAACGGTCACCCAGCGGGTCTACGTAGGACTCAACACCTCCAGCTTCCGCCGCGAGCGGGGCCTGTTTCTGATGGACCGGGTGGCGCGCATCCGCTGGGTGGCGGGCGGTCCGCGAATCGTACGCTGGCGCGGGTGGCGGATGGCCGTGCCGATCGCCGGTGACAAGGTCGAGGTCGACTACGACCGCGACGAGACGATCGAGACCTTCCCGTACGATCCGACCGGCGACCGGCTGGTTCTGGCGGGGTCGCCGTTCCTCAACCCGCTGGCCGACACGGCCGTCCACCACTACCGCTACGCCTCGGGCGACACGATGCGCATGCGGCTGCCGCGCCAGGAACGCACGATCACGCTCGTCGAAGTGCTGATCGAGCCGCGCAAGGCGGATTTCGGGCTGCTGGCGGGCGGACTTTGGTTCGAAGCGGAATCCGGCGCTCTCGTGCGTGCCTACTACCGGCCGGCCCGCCCCTTCGACCTGGAGATGGACGAGCCGGAAGAGTCGGACGAGGTACCCGGATTCCTCAAGCCGGTCGTGGTGACGATCGATTACATGACGATCGACTACGGGCTCCAGGAGCTGCGCTGGTGGCTACCGAACCGGCTCGGTTTCGAAGGCCAGATGCGGATGCGCGACGCGATCGCGGCCCCCGTGACCCTCGAATGGTCGGTGCGCGATTACGCGATCAACCAGGAGAGCGACATCGATCTGGTCGGGGACCTTCCGGAGGGGTGGACCCGCATCGTAACCCGGGATTGCCGGAGCAACGAGGAGCGCCGCGAGCGCCGCCGACAATGGCGCAACCAACAGAACGACGCGGGCGACATACTGGATGAACCGGAGGAGGACGAGGATCTCTGCCCGGACGGCCTGCCGCCCGACAGCGTGATCATCATCACGCCGCCGGACGACTCCCTGATCAGCTCGCCGGAGCTCCCGCCACCCTCGTACGATCGTGAGCCGCTCGCCTTCAAGGACGATGAGCTGGCGGAGCTGCGCACCGACCTCGGCAAGATCCTGCTGCCGCCGCCCGAGCCGGGGCGGGTCCGCTTCGTCCGGCCCGGCTTTCCCGATCTGGTGCGCTACAATCGGATCGAGGCGCTCAGCATCGGAGCCCGGCTCGAAGTACCGACTTGGGGCTACTCGGGGCTCTCGCTCACCGGCCGCCTCGGCATCGCCGACCTCTCGCCGAACGTCGTGCTCGAGCTGCGCCAGCAGATGACGCGCTCCGTGGTGAAGGCGTCCGGCTACCACCGGCTCGTGTCCGCTGCCGACTGGGGCAATCCGCTCACGTTCGGCAATTCGCTCAACACGTTCTTTCTCGGCTACGACAACGGCCAGTACTACCGGACGGCGGGGATGTCTGTTGAGGGCAGCACCGAGCGCGGACGAGCTACTCTCGGCTGGCGGCTGTTCGGCGAGTACCAGTACGCGGCGGAGAAGGGAACCAACGTTTCGATTCCCGACTGGCTGTTCAGCGACACGCTCAACGCCAACATCATAGCGGACAAGGCCAACCTGATCGGGGCGAGCGGTCGGATCGACCTGCAGTACGGTGTGGGCTCGAACGACGGCGGCGTGCTGTTGCCGTCCCTATGGGGTGACGCGGCGACCGGGACGTTCGAGTACTGGCGCCTGGCGGGCCAGGTCGCCTACCTGCAGTCGCTGTTCGGCGCGCTCCGGGGCGCGGTCGAGCTGAGCGCAGGCACCACCGGTGGCGACGTGCCTACCCAGCGGCTTTACTTCCTCGGCGGCCCTTATACTCTGCGCGGCTTCGAGATCGGAAACCCGGCCGGTAGCGCCTACTGGTTCGGGCGTCTCGAGATCGGCAACAACCTGCCCGCCTTCCGGGTCATGGCCTTCGGCGATTTCGGCTGGGCCGGATCTCGCGACGATTTCGGGAGCGACACGAAGATCGGTGTGGGGCTCGGGGTCTCGGCCCTCGACGGCATCTTCCGCATCGATCTGGGCCATGCGGTCCGGGGCGGCAACGACTGGCGGCTCTACATATACTCCGACGGTCTGATGTAGCCCTCCCGCCAAACGCAGCTGCAGCTCGATCCCGCCGACCCCCAAACCCGGGGTGTCGAGTGGTGCCGGCAGCTCACGAACGTCGCACGAGAGTACGAGCGAATACAACGCTGTCGGTTTCAGACTCGACAGCAGACCGGCCTTGCCGCGGTCGCGGTCGCACAAGAGTTTGACAACCCTCAGCTTCGCGCGACGGCCCCGCGTCGGTCGCCAGGAACCCCGACGAAGGAAATGGCGCGTGACGTCGACCAAGGACGTAATCGGCTGGCGCGAGTGGGTGGGGTTACCCGATCTCGGCATCGGGTTCGTGAAGGTCAAGATCGATACTGGTGCCCGCTCGTCGGCCCTCCATGCCTTCGACATACATTTGTCTTCTCGACACGGCGCCGAGATCGTCCGTTTCAAGGTCCACCCCTTCCAACGCGAGACTTCGACCACGATCGTCGCTAGAGCGGAAGTCGCCGAGTACCGTGAGGTTCGCTCATCGTCCGGCCACCGATCGCTGCGACCTGTTATCATTACGCCCGTTACGCTCGGGGGCGAGTCATGGCCGATCGAGCTCACCCTGGTCAATCGTGACGAGATGGGGTTCCGGATGCTCCTGAGCCGCGACGCGCTACGGGGTCGGTTTTTGATCGATCCGGCGAGGTCTTTCGTTGCGGGTCGTGGTCCGCCACGCCGACGTCGGGCGACAAAGTCCAAGAAGGGCCGGGCACGGTCCAAGTAGACGAGTAAACGGGAGCAGGCCAACCAGAATGAACATCGCGATTCTCAGCCGGAACTCGTCGCTGTACTCAACGCGTCGTCTGAAGGAGGCAGCGGTGGAGCGTGGGCATCATGTGCGAGTGATCGATTATCTCCGCTGTTATATGGACATCACCGCGCACCATCCGAAGATCTTCTTCAAAGGCGATCAACTGACGGAACTGGACGCCGTGATCCCCCGCATCGGTGCATCGTACACGTTCTACGGGACTGCCGTGGTGCGGCAGTTCGAGATGATGGGTGTCTACTCGCTGTCCGAGTCCCAGGCCATCTCCCGCTCCCGGGACAAGCTCAGGAGCCTGCAGCTATTGGCCCGCGCCGGGATCGGTCTTCCGGTGACGGCGTTCGCGCATTCGACCAAGGACGTGGATGGCTTGATCGCTACGGTTGGCGGCGCTCCGCTCGTCGTGAAGCTCCTGGAGGGAACGCAAGGCATTGGTGTCGTGCTGTGCGAGACGCAGAAGGCGGCCGAGTCCGTCATCGAGGCGTTTCGCGGGCTCGACGTGAACATCCTGGCCCAGGAGTTCATCAAGGAGGCGGGCGGAATGGACATCCGCTGTTTCGTGGTGGGGCGCAAAGTGGTCGCGGCGATGAAGCGCCAGGGAGCCGAGGGCGAGTTCCGTTCAAACCTGCACCGCGGCGGCACCGCCGAGAAGATCAAGATCACGCCCGAAGAGCGCACGACGGCGGTGCGAGCGGCGCGTGAGATGGGATTGAACGTGGCCGGCGTCGACATCCTGCGGTCAAACCATGGGCCGGTCGTGATGGAGGTCAACTCGTCACCTGGTCTAGAGGGGATCGAAACTTCCACCGGGATCGACGTGGCCGGACATGTTGTCGAGTTCATCGAGAAACAGGCCAGCCCGGGCAAGACGAAAGATCGCATCAAGGGCTGAGCGGAGACGAGCGGTATCGGCCGTGGCCAGAACGACCCCACCCACAATCGAGCTGGAAGGAGTGACGATCGAGCCGGGCGAGCGCGCTCGGGTCGAGGTTCCGGTCGCCCGATTGCCGACGCAAACCATGCTCACCCTCCCGGTCGAAATCCTGAACGGAAGGAGACCCGGGCCGCGACTGTGGCTGAACGCGGCGATCCACGGTGATGAGCTCAACGGTTTGGAGATCATTCAGCGTGTGCTCCAGAAGCTGGACCCGGGCACGCTTCGTGGGGTGCTGGTGGCCGTGCCGATCGTTAACGTGTTCGGGTTCATCCACCAGAGCCGCTACCTGCCCGACCGGCGGGATCTGAATCGGAGCTTTCCAGGATCCAGCGGGGGTTCGCTCGCCTCCCGGCTCGCGGACATCTTCATGACTTCCATCGTGCGAGGCTCCGATTACGGGATTGATCTTCACACCGGATCAAACCACCGGACCAACCTCCCCCAGGTGCGGGGTGAGTTGAAAGACGAAGGCACGCTTCGGATGGCGCGGGCATTCAACGCTCCGATCATGATCGATGGCGACTCGCCCAGCGGATCGCTGCGACGCGCGGCAGCCAAAAAGGGAATCCCGATCATCGTCTACGAGGCAGGCGAGCCGCTGCGATTCGATGAGGCGGCGATCGATATCGGCGTTCGCGGGATCCGAAATGTGATGGGTGAGATCGACATGATCCGCCGCCCGTCTTCCCGCCGCCGGAATCGCTGCCTTCTCGCCTCCCGCCGGACCTGGATCAGGGCCCGGCGAAGCGGTGTCCTGACGCTCAGCGTCGGACCCGGCGACACGGTGGAGAAAGGGCAGCCGATTGCCCTCGTGCGCGACGTCTTCGGCGACCAGCGGGTCGAGCATCGAAGCCCCGCCGCCGGCCTCGTGATCGGCAGCACGAGGCACCCATTGGTGAACCAGGGGGACGCGATGGTGCACCTCGCGCGCGAGGTCGAACAGGTGTCCTCAGCGGCCGACTGACCCGAGTCTCGTCCTCAACGCGAACCTGAGCACGTCAGCCTGCGGGCGCGCCTGACGTCCATGCCTAGATGGCGGCGACCGGCTGCGGGAGATCCAGTTGACGTCCGCTGGCCGGAGTGCCGCGACTCGAACCCAACCACTCCGAGCCGGTGTCGGAATCAGATCCGAACGCCGCGCTCTTGACGGCCTCCCAGGCAAGAATCGCCTTCTTCCGTTCGCGACCGCCGCCATAGTTGCCGAACGTGCCGACTTTGCGGATCACCCGGTGGCACGGGATCAGGTAGGAGATCGGGTTGCTGCCGACAGCGTTGCCAACGGCGCGGCTCGACTGCGGGCGCCCGATGCGCCGCGCAACGTCCTCGTAGGCGACCACGAACCCGGGCGGAATGGCCAGCAGCGCCTCCCACACTTTGATCTGGAAATTGGTCCCGCGAAGGACGAGCCGGATCTCACCGGCGTCCGATCCGCCCTCGGAGTCCTCGAGTCGAAATGCACGGGCGACGGCCTCCGCCGACGCGTCCGCGTCCTCCACCAGGTTCGCGCGGGGCCAGCTCTTCCTCAGGTGCTCCGTTTCTCTGATGCGATCGTTGTTTTGCACGAACGACATCCAGCAGATTCCGCGTGGCGTCTCGGCCACCAGGCATTCGCCGAACGGGGTGGCGTGGAAGCCGTATGTGATGTCGAGACCTGCGCCCCCCGCCCGATACTCGCCCGGAGTCACCGCCTCGCAGCTTACCATGAGGTCGTGGAGGCGGCTGGGGCTCGAGAGCCCCGCGCCATATGTCGCCTCGAGAATGCTGCGGGAGCGCGCCAGCGCTTCCTTCGCGTGCTCTTTCGACAGGAACTGCTGAAAACGCTTGGGGCTGATCCCGACCCAGCGACTGAACAGGCGCTGGAAGTGGTACTCGGAGAGATCGACGCTCGCCGCCACTTGGGCCAGGCTCGGCTGACGGGGGAACTGCTCGTCGATATATGTGATGGCCCGCTCCACCCGTTCGTAGTCGCGCAGGAGCTGCCGGTCCGCATCCATGATCATCGTCGTGCCTTTCGTTCGAGTCTACAAACGTACCGTACGCACGACCGTGGGAAGAAGCAATCTGATTCTTGCGGCATTCAGGCAGCAAAAAAGCCAGCCCCCACCTGAGCGGAGGCTGGCCTCTGGGGTCCGGAGCAGCGGGCCTGATGTTTGGGCGGAAATATCAGCCGCGCGAGATTTTCACGCCCCCGGAGCCCGTCTCGATCGTCACCTCTCCGTTCCCGTTGCCGACCACGCCGCGGAAATAGCCTCGCTCGGTCTTCACGCCGGAGATCTGGCCCAGATTCACGTCGACGACGCCGCTTCCGGTCTCGATCTCGAGCTCGGCGCCGAAGTCGTCCGGAACGGTCAGAGTGACGCCTCCCGACCCGGTGTCGATCGACAGCTCGCGCACGTCGCTGAGCAGCTCCAGGTCCACGCTGCCGCTTCCCGTATCGACGGAAACGTCGCGCGCCGTGACCCGCGTCAACGCCACTTTGCCGGAGCCCGTATCCACGCTGAGCTCGTTCACCGTTATGTCACCGCCAGTCACCGAGCCGGAGCCGGTGTCGACCGACAGCTCGTCGCCGTCGACGCCCGTGACCTCGACCTCTCCCGATCCGGTGTCGAGGCTCACGTCGCCCTCGGCGCTCCGAACCGTGATGCCACCCGATCCCGTGTCCAGTTTCAGCTCGCCCTTCGTGTCCCGTGAGTCGATCGTAGCACTGCCCACGTCGATGTTGATGTCGCCGTCCACGTTCGAGATGTCCACGCTGCCGGCGGCCAGGGCCACCCGGATCGACTTACCGCGCGGCACCGCGATTCGCATGTCGGCGTGCGCCTCGAGGCCGCCGCCCGACCCCTTGATGGTCACCTTGTCGCCCGACTTGTCCCGGTGGCTGTAGAAGGTGCCGTCGTCACCGACCCGAACGCTGGTCTGCGAGCCGCTGTGCAACTCGCCGTACACGACCTCGTCCGATGGGTAGATGACGCGCAGGGTCTGCCAGTCCTCATCCCACATCTCCATCGGTCCCTTCTCGATCCGAAGCTGGCCGGCGTCCGAACCTCCCCGGCTGATCCGGACGGTCACCTCGGAACCCGAGCCGCCAACGACGGTGACTTCGCCGGCGAGGTTCCAGATCGCGACCGAGCTACCCGGCAGGCTGTGGTTCTCCTGGCCCCAGGCAGGCGCCGCGTACAGAAGGGAGGCGACCGCGACCGCGGTCGCGCCGATCAGGATCCGCCGCGCGACGGACCGTCCTGTGTCGTTCATGGAAATCTCCTGGGATCTGATATCAGATGTGCCGGCCGTTGGCCTATCCTCGGAAGCTTGGATAAGCTGCAGCGCCGATTCGTTGGAACCCTACATGGGAGATTCGATGAGAGTACAGTTCTGGGGCGCGGCACGGACGGTCACCGGGTCAATGCATCTGCTTGAGGTGAACAAACGTAAACTATTGTTGGAGTGTGGCTTGTATCAGGGAAGCCGCAAGAAGGCATTCGAACGCAACCGGGACATTCCATTCAAGGCGGCCGATGTCGATGCGGTGGTTCTCTCCCATGCCCACTTGGATCACAGCGGCAATCTCCCGACGCTCGTGAAGCGAGGCTTCGAGGGCTGCATCTACTCGACCTCCGCCACGCGCGACCTGTGCGCGAACATGCTGCTCGACTCGGCCAAGCTACAGTCGTACGACCTGCGCTATGTGAACAAGAAGCGGCGCAAGAAAGGCAAGAAGCCGCTCGACCCGCTCTACACGGCCGAGGACGTGACGCGCACGATGGGGCGGTTTCACTCCATCGATTACGACCATCCCTTCCGGCCCGTCCCCGGCGTGACGGTCCGTTTCCGCGACGCCGGGCACATTCTCGGTTCCGCCATCGTCATCGTCGATGTAGAAGAGGATGGGAAGCGACTCCGGCTTCTGTTCAGCGGAGACATCGGCCGCAAAGGCCTCCCGATCCTCCGCGATCCGCAGGTCGCTGACAACGCCGACTACCTCATTATGGAAAGCACGTACGGAGATCGGTTGCACGAGTCGACAGGTCACGCGAAGGAGCAACTTCTCGAGGCGGTGACTGCTGCCATCGATCGTGGCGGCAAGATGCTCGTGCCGGCCTTCGCGCGCGGCCGCACCCAGGAGGTGGTCTACCGCCTGAACCAGCTCCACGAAGAGGGGAAGCTGCCCTCGATCAAGGTGTTCGTGGACAGCCCGCTGGCGGTGAGCGCGACCGAAGTGTTCCGACTCCACCCCGAGGCGTACGATGCCGAAGCGCAACGGGCGCTGGAGATCGAGGATGACAACGACCCGCTCTGCTTTCCGGGCCTGCAGTACATCCGCAGCGTCGACAAGTCGAAGGCGCTCAACGATCTCAACGGACCCGCCGTCATCATCGCGGGCTCCGGCATGTGCGAAGGCGGCCGCATCGTCCACCACCTGCGCAACAACATCGAAAACCCGGCCACCGTGATTCTGCTCGTGAGCTATCAGGCCGAGCACCCGCTCGGCCGCCGACTGCAGGAGGGCGTGAGTCCCGTCAACATTCTGGGTGGCCAGTTCGATGTGAACGCCAGCGTTTCCACTGCGCCCGGCTACAGCGCCCATGCGGACCGGGACGAGCTGCGACACTGGGCTGGCCGGGTACGCGAGGCGGGGAAAGTGCGTCGTGTGTTCCTCGTGCACGGGGAAGAGGAGAGCGCCCTTTCGCTCGCCGACGCCCTTCGCGGAGACGGGTACCGGAAAGTGGAAGTTCCTGAGCGCGGCGCGGTCTTCGACCTCTGAGCCGCGCTCCCGCCGGGGCTCAGATCCGGGTTTGCCGCTCAGGTCCTGCGCCTACTTCTGGACGCCGATCTGCGACCGCCTCTTGTGCTCGCGGATCACCGCTATCGCCTCGTCGACCGTGGGCACGCAAGTGGGGATGTCGAGGTCGGCCGGGCTGGCCAGCTGCGGATCCTGTCCGTCCAGCATCCACTGCTGCGTCCAGGAGCGCAGGTCCCCCCACATCTCGCCAAGGAACACGAGCGGCGTGTCGTACACGTGCCGCACCTGACAGAGCTGCCACACCATGAAGGCCTCGAGCGTGGTTCCGATGCCGCCTTCCATCACAATGAAGGCGTGCGAGAGACGCACGAAGTGATGCAGCCGCGTGAAGAAGGTACGGTGCGTATACAGCTTCTCAACGAACGGATTCGCCAGCTGCTCGTGTGGCAGCTCGATGTTGATGCCGAAGGAGCGAGTCACGTTGTCGGGGTCGCCGATCGCTTCGCCTTCGTTTGCGGCCTGCATGAGGCCGGGCCCACCTCCCGTGACGATGTCGCACCCCATCGCGGCCAGCTCGGTGGCTAGCCGCCGCGTGTCCTCATACAGCCGATCTCCGGGTCGCATGCGTGACGATCCGAAGATCGTCACGCGGTAGTAGTCCGACTTCGGCGGTCGAATGCGAGAGAGATCGTCCACCACGGTCCACAAGTCGCGCAGCGACGACTCGATTACGTCGAACGTTTCTTCGGTGACCGCCTCGGACGTCAGCGTCGCTTCCCGTCCTGGCGGTGGTGTCTCTTCACTCACCTCAGCCTCCTCGCAGTCGAGCGGCCGGCGGAGTCGGCGCCGGCCCGTCGTCCGAGTCTAGGGGCCCGTGTGGCGGGCGGGCAACAGGGCGCGCCGGCCCGCTCGCGCTCCGAGGCCCGCCAGGTTCCCGAGACGCCGCTCGAGTGCCCGGAAAGCCGCCTCCCGGCTGTGTTTACGCTTCGGGGTCCCGCCGTCCCGTCGCGAGCCGGGATTCTCGTACGATCCGTGCGGATTCGGCACGCAGGAACTCAATGGCGTTGTGGGATCGGGGGGAACCCCGGACCGGTTCGAAGTGCCGCGGAAGGGAGAAATCATGTCAGCCTGCGCGATCCGTACAGAGGGCCTGACTCGGACCTTCGGTTCGATCACGGCCGTGTCGGATCTCACGCTGGAGGTTGAAGCGGGGACCGTGTTCGGGTTCATTGGCCAAAGCGGAGCCGGGAAGACGACAACCATTCGTCTCCTGCTCGGCCTTCTGGAACCGAGTCGGGGACGAGCCGAGGTGCTGGGCTTCGACACGCGCGGACAGGCCGACAAGGTGCGCGACTGCACGGGCGTGTTGCTCGAGCACTCGGGGCTCTGCGAGCGGCTGAGCGCTTGGGACAACCTCCAGTTCTACGCGCGCGTATGGAGGCTGCCGGTCTCCGAACGCTGGGATCGCATCCGCGAGCTGCTCGACCGGCTGGAGCTGTGGGAGCGAAAGGACGAGACCGTGGCCGAGTGGAGCCGCGGGATGCGACAGAAGCTGGCCGTCGCACGCGCCCTGCTGCACCGTCCTCCTCTCGTCTTTCTCGACGAGCCTACATCAGGTCTCGACCCGGTCGCCGCGGCGGCCCTTCGTGACGACCTGGCCGTGCTGGCGCGAAACGACGGCACCACCGTCTTCCTGACGACCCACAATCTGGCCGAGGCGGAGAAGATCTGCGACCGGATCGGGATCATCGCGAACGGCGAGCTGAAAGCGATCGGAACACCCGAGGAGTTGCGCAGGCAGCTAGGATCGGCGCGTGTGCGGATCGTGGGACGCGGCTTCAGCGAGCAGGTGCTCGCGCTGCTGCGGGCACATCCCGATGTGCGCTCGGTGGCTCGGGAGAACGGCCACCTGGTCTTGGAGCCGAATCGCCCGGGCAGGGTCGCGCCCCTGGTTAGCATCCTGGTCGGCTCCGGCGTGCAGGTGGAGGAAGTGCACCCGATGCGCTCGACGCTCGAAGACGTCTTCTTCTCGATTCTCGGCGAGGAGCCGGCAGCGTGATCCGAGACATCTGGACAGTGGCGTGGCGCGAGGGTAAGGAGCTCTTCAGCCGCGATGGCGGCCTGTCAGGCAAGCTCGGACTCCTCATTTTCGCCGCCTTCGTCGGAGTCTTTCTGCCGTGGCAGCTAGGACGGGCGTGGATCGAGGCGCCCTGGGTCACGTTCTTCTGGGCCTGGATGCCGCTGTTCCTGGTCACCGCCGTCACCGCCGACGCCTTCGCCGGCGAGCGCGAGCGACATACACTCGAGACACTGCTCGCCAGCCGCTTGCCGGACAGCGCGATCCTGCTCGGAAAAGTGGTCGCTACGGTGCTCTACGTGTGGGGGTTGACGCTCATCTGCATGCCGCTCGGTCTAGTCACGATCAACCTCACCCACGCCGAGAGCGGACTGCTTCTCTATTCCGCAAGTACTCTGGTCAGCCTGGCGGGACTCTCTCTGCTCGCCACGGTTCTGGGCTCCGCCACCGGAGTGCTCGTGTCGCTTCGCGCAGCGAGCGTGCGGGTCGCGCAACAGAACCTCTCGATGATCAGCATGGTGCTGGCGTTTGTCCCCGTGATCATTTTCCAGGCGCTGCCTCTGCCATGGCGGGCGAAGGTCCTCACGTACTTCATGGGGGCATCGATCTCAGAGGTCGTGGTCCTGCTGGCCACACTTCTGGCTGCACTCGACATCACGCTTCTCCTCATCGCGATGGGGCGTTTCAGGAGGGACCGACTGGTCCTGGATTAGCGGAGCGGCGCCGTCAGGTCCAGTGGGTATCCGTCATAAATGAGGCGCGCCGCCTCTTCCGGCGAGACCGGCCCCGAGAAGAAGAACCCTTGCGCTTCCTTGCAGCCGAGGCTCCGGAGCCGCGAGAACTGCTCCTTCGTCTCGATCCCCTCTGCGATTACTTCGATGCTGAGCATGCGTCCCAGCTCGACGATGGTTCGTGCGATCTCCCACTGATCGCTCTTCCCCTGCCCACCGCTCACGAACGAACGGTCGATCTTGAGCGCATTGACCGGGAAGCGGTGCAGGGACGCGAGCGATGAGAAGCCGGCGCCGAAGTCGTCGATTGCCACCTTGATGCCCAGCTTCTGGAGGCTGGACAGGACCGATTGAGCGGTCCGTGGATCTCGGGCCAGCGCGCTCTCGGTAACGTCCAATCGCAGCCACTTCCCGTTCAGTGCGCTCTCCTCCAGGCTATGGCGAATGCGCTCGATCAGATCGGGATCGAAGAGCTGGCGGTGGGACAGGTTCACGGCCACCGTGACCGTGCGGCTGGTCGAGAACTTGTCGCGCCACTCCTTGAGCTGGTCGCAGGCGCGCCTGATCACCCAGTAGCCGATCTGGTTGATCAGATTCGACTCCTCGGCCAACGGAATGAAGCGTCCGGGAGGTATCATGCCGTGCTCGGGGTGGTTCCAGCGCACCAGCGCCTCGAGCCCAGTGAGGCGACCATCATGCAGCGACACCGTCGGCAGATACTCGAGAGTCAACTCCCCATTCTCGACAGCCCGTGCCAGGTCCGCCTCCAGAGCTGCGAGCGAGTCCTCGTACCCAGGCACGTTCGGGTCGGTGATCTCTATCTGCGACTCACTGGCAATTGCCTTCAGCATCGCCACTCGCGCGTCTCGCAGGAGCCCTTCGGGTCCTTCGTGACTGGGGAGGCAGATGGCGATTCCGATGTAAGAGCCGAGCGGTATCGTCGTGTTGTTGATGCGACACGGGAGGTTGATGTTGGCCTGGATCCTACCTGCGATCCGGTGCGCGCTCTCCAGGTCGCCGATGTCCTCGAGCAGGATGGCAAACTCCGGACCCTCCGTCTGCGCGACCGTGTCACCGGGCCGCAGTGCCGCTACAAATCGGCGGACCACGGTCCGGTATGCTTCCTCCGCTACCTCGACCCCGTGCTCGGCGGCCCTCTCCAGGCCCTCGACCCTGATGGTCAGGACGGCCGACGATAGCGCGGGATTTCTCGACTTGCGACGCAGAGTCTGCCGGAGTCGATCAATCAGTATCCGATACGTGGGGATGCCAGTCCGCGGATCATATAGGACGTCCTGAAGCGCACGCTCCTCGAGGCGTCTGCGATCCGTGATGTCGGTGAGCGAGCCGGACAGGCGGTATGGCTGGTCGCTCGCATCGCGCACGGCCAGACCGCGAGCTAGCACCCAGCGATACTCGCCGTCCCGATGTGCAATGCGGTGCTCGCACTCGAAGCGGCCGTGCTCTCCCTCGAGATGCTGCTTGAGACTCACCTGGAGCTGCTCCAGATCTTCCGGGTGCACGCGCCCAAGCCACTCTTCGGGCGAGTCGGTGATCTCCTCGTCCTGACAGCCGAGCATCGTCTGCCAGCGTTCGGAGAAGTAGATCTTGTCGGTGCGCAGGTCCCAGTCCCAGAGACCGTCATTCGCCGATTGGAAAACAAGCGAGTATCGCTCCTCGCTCTCTCGAAGCTGCGTCACCGTGTCCTTGAGCTGGGCGACCAGAGTGCGAGAGCGCTGGGCCGCGAAGCGAACGGCTTCTCGAGTGCGCTCCCGACTCGCCAGGTGCCCCAGCTGGCCGGCCACGAATTCGAGGAGATCGCGCTGCGCTGGTGATGGCGAGCCCGGATCGTTGAGGAAGAACTCGAGCGCCGCGATGACCTCGCCGTCCGCCAGCACGGGAATCGCGACTCCGGCGCGCAGCCCAGCCCGCTGTGCCGCCCCTGACCGAGGCAGGTCCGCATATGTGGTGAGGTCTTCGAGGCACACGAGCCCGCGCCTCGCGGTTGCCCGGTCGACCAGACCCGGACCGCACACCTCGGCGAACTCGGTCGCTAAGCCGGCAGCGGTCTCGGCGGCAGCCAGGTCCCCGAACGCTTGCTCGGTCGCGCGTCGAAAATCGGCGAACCGCGTGGGGTCCTGCATGTGCCAGATGTCCGCCGACACCAGCCCGGGCCAACCGTCGTCGAGGCGCACGAATGCATGTCCCACCGGCCATCGGTTTACGCGGCACAGGCGCTCGACCGCGAATTCGAGCGCCTCGTTCAGCGATGCGGCGCTCGCGCATGCCGCCGCGACGTCTCGGTGCAACGTGACTCGGGCCGCCCCCGTCTCGTAAGCGAACGTATCCTGGGTATCGCCGTCCGCCAGCTCGAACGACTCCCGGGTCGTGAGCCGGCGCAGAACAGGCGGACGATACTTGGAGGGAGTCTGCTCGGTGGGCCGACGGTCAGGAGTCGGCTCCTGCCCCGACGGTGCTTCACGCGCCTCCTCCGCCTCCGCCACATCTCTCTGGACGAATGCAAAAGGCGAGAATCCCGTCGATTCCGCGTTCCGTCGGGTCATCGGTCTCCGCTAGCTGGATGTGTCTGCTGGTGCACCACATAAAGGACGGCTCCGGGAGGCTCGCGGTCACGGGGCAGCGAGGCGAGCCGGTGCCGCTGCGATGTGGGTCCTCGCGCCGCAGAGCCGAGGGCAAATCGTGACCGCAAATCGCCAAGGCTTATGGCACAACGGGGAAAGACTGGAGGACATGGTCAGTCCCCGCCACGCCGCGTGGACAAGCATCAATCAAACACAAACTAAATAATATCGACACTTACGTGGCTCATTTGATGGTAAGTCTGAAAAGAGCGGTGGGCGGCGTGAGCGTTGCAGAATGCATCGCGACATGCGTGGACACACGAGGCGGGGGCGATTCGGTGTAGCGGCGCTGGCGATCACCAGCGCGATCGGATTCGTCTCTCCTCAACTCGCAGCCGCGCCCTTCAGCTCAATCCAGGAAGACCCCGGGACCCCGCTTCCGCAGATCGATGAGCCGACGCTGAGCCTCGGCCCCGGCTTCGGCGGTGCGACAATCGACGTCTTCAACGGACGCGTTCATTCGCGCACGGAGGTCGATACCGCCTCGGAGAGTCCGGCCGAAAGCTGGATCGCCGTTCCGGCCGAGCTGCCAATGACTCCGGCCCAGATTGCGCGTCTCGCTCTGCCGGCGGTAGTGCAGGTCGTCACCTACGACGCGGCCAGAAAGTCATTGCGCCGCGGCAGTGGCTTCATCGTCACGCCGGAGGGACTGGTGGTGACCAGCCACCACGTCCTGCGTGGCGCCCGCAGCGCCGAGGTGATCAGCTCTGACGGTGAGGTGTTTGAAGTCGTCTCGATCGCCGCCGAAGACCTGCGACACGACCTG
Organism: Gemmatimonadota bacterium; assembly: GCA_041612005.1. Classification (GTDB taxonomy): domain Bacteria; phylum Gemmatimonadota; class Gemmatimonadetes; order Palauibacterales; family Palauibacteraceae; genus JBFILW01. The sequence goes on along the minus strand of JBFILW010000022.1, from coordinate 4,228 downwards.
GCCATCCTTCGCGTCGCCGGGTTTGGACTTCCGATCGTGCCTCTTGGCGACGTGCGCGAGATTGACCTCGGCGAACCGGTCACCGTGATCGGGTCTCCGCTCGGTCTCTCGAACACCGTATCAGACGGCATCGTGAGCGCCAAACGCGACATGGAGGGCTCCCGCATTCTGCAGATCACAGCGCCGATCTCCACCGGATCCTCCGGGGGTCCCGTGTTCGATTCACGCGGCCGAGTGATCGGAGTTCTGGCGGGCTACTATCCGCGTGGCCAGAACGTCAACTTCGCGGTCCCGATCGAGTACGCTCGAGGACTGCTCGACGTGCCGGAGCGGGCGCTGTCGGTCACGGCCGTCGGACAGAAGCGGTCGCGGCTGCTCGGCGACGGCGATCGTCACCAGCGCGACCTCTCCCTGGAAGCCGTCCTACGCGGCGACGGAGTGGACGGCGAGGAGGCGACGGCCTGGGCGCTTCAACCGCGCCGCGTCGACCTCGATTCGGTGAAACAGCGTCCGGTCAAGGGACCGTCGGAGCTGATCGGTCTGTGGGAGATCCGCGAGATGTCTCGCGTGCCCGGCACCAAGTCGGCGGTCTATCGAGGGGTTTGGGCCTCGGACGCGGTCACATTGGAAGGAAGCTTCTACGGCGCGCTAGTCTCGGGAACGGACTACGAATCCGAATTCGACGCCAAGTGGCTGCGTTCGTTCGATGGTGACGTCGAGCCCGGCGGTCGCGCCACCCTGCGCGGAGAGCAGGGATGCACCTACTACGTTCATGCCTCGGCTGACGCGATGGTGGGAGTCTACGAGTGTGTGGATGATCGGGGCCGGGTCTACGACCTCGGCGCCGTCGAAGTAGTCCGGATCGAGGGCGCTGGGCCGTCAGGCACATATCGCTATTCGGAGAGCGCCAACCGCGAGTCGCGCCACGCGGCGATCGGTGGCACCGCAGTCGTGTTCGGGCTTCCCGACGGTCGCTGGACCGGAATACTCATGCAGAGGCTGGAAGGACTCGTGAGGGTCTACCCGTTGACCAATGGGCGGTGGACCGGAGACGGGCACCTCAGCGGGTACCTGAACAGCGAGCGTGGTCCAAAAGCGAACGGGACGTTCAGCTTCAGCGCGATGGACCTCCACTACCCGATCGGCGGAAACGACTACGAAGACCTGGTCACCCTCAGCGCCACCCGCGAGTAGCTCCCGCGGCGATTCGTCAGCCGAACACGAGCGGCATGAGGAACACCGTCGCCGCCGTAATCAACCCCACGAACAGCAGATTGAGGTAGATTCCGGCCCGCACCATTAGTGGAATCGTGATCGCGCCACTGCCGTCGACGATCGCGTTGGGCGGCGTGGCACCCGGGAGCAGGAATGCGGCGCTCGCCGCGAGCGCCGCCGGTACGGCGAGCATCAGCGGACTGAGTCCGAGCCCGACCGCCACGGAGCCCATCACGGGCAGGAACGTGGCCGCCGTCGCCGTGTTGCTGGTGAGCTCGGTCAGCAGGATGATGACGCTGACCACCGCTACGACCAGCAGCCAGTGCGGCAAGTCGGCGAGCCCGACGAATGCGGCCCCGATCCACCCAGTGAGCCCGGACGACTGGATCGCAGCCGCCAGGCTTAGGCCTCCGCCGAACAGAACGAGGACGCCCCACGGCACGCGCTCAGCCGTCGGCCAGTCGATCAGTCGCGTGTCGCTGCGGCGATGCGACGGCACCAAGAAGAGAAGCAGCGCTCCGCCCATCGCGATCCCGGCGTCCGAAATGGCCGGGATCCACTCGGACACGATCGGCCGCAGCATCCACATAGTCGCCGTAAGAACGAAAATCGCCAGCACGCGGCGTTCGGCCGGCGACATCGGCCCCATTCGCTCCAGCTCCCGGCGGATCAGCGCCTCGCCGCCGGGAAGCGAAGTCGTCTCGATCCGGAACAGCAGCCGCGTGAGGATGAAATACGCAATCGGCAACGCCACCGCCGCCAGCGGAACCCCGAGCAGCATCCACTCCGCGAACCCGATCCGAATTCCGTAGCTGTCGCTCATGAAGGCGGCGAGGAACGCGTTGGGCGGCGTCCCGATCAATGTCGCCAGGCCGCCGATTGTGCAGCCGTACGCGATCCCGAGCATCAGCGCGGTTCCGAACTTGACGCCCACCGGCGAGCTATCGGCGGCACCTGAATCCAGCTCGCTTCCGAGCAGGGCAATGAGCGAAGCCCCGATTGGTAGCATCGTAAGCGCAGTCGCGCTGTTGCTGACCCACATGCTCAGAATGGCACAGCTGATCATCACCCCGAGCACGATGCGAGAGGGTCGCGTTCCGATCAGCCGGATCGTCTGCAGCGCGATGCGGCGGGGAAGGCCCCAACGCTGCATCGCCGCCGCGATGATGAACCCGCCGAGGAAAAGGAAAATGAGCGGGTGCGCGTAGGGCGTGGCGGTCGCCCGGATGTCGGCGATCCCGAGGACCGGGAATAGAACGAGCGGAATGAGAGCCGTGGCCGGAATCGGAATCGCCTCGCTGATCCACCACGTCGCCATCAACAGACCGGCCGCGGCCGTGTACCACGCGGCCGGACCGAGCGCGCCCGGACGCGGCGTAAGGACGAGCGCCGCGAACAGTGCGATGCCGAGGACGAAGCCGACACGGCGCCGTACGATCGTCGCCGGCGCGAGAGCCGGACTCGCCTTTGAAGGGTCGGATTGCGTCAGCGCGGCTCTTCTCGTTCGATGACCGATGGAGTACTTTGCTGAAGTCTGTAGTGCTCAGCACATGATAATCCGCCGCTTGCGGCGTATGCCAACCGCAGGGGCACTCACAGACGGAGAGCGGGAGGCCCAAGCCGGACCTCCCGCTCTGCGATCAGGCATTACTTCTCATCGATGCTCCGCCTGTCCGTCCGCCCCAAGGTTGATTGGCCGGTGACGCTAACATAGACTGTTCCCGAAGATCAACCGAAGATGCCCTTGCCCGCTGGCCAACTAGAGCTCGACTTCATACCCGAGCCGCCCGACAGCCGTCTCCGGCTCGTACGCGCCTTATCCAACAGAGCGCTCTGGGATGCCTGCGCCCGGAGGTTTCTCTCCGAGATCGAGGGCCAGGTCGGTCCGACGGGATATCCCTCTGCCATCTGGCTCGCGCACCGGACACAGCGCGACGCCTTGTACGAGCGAGCGGCCAGCCTCGGGCTTCCGGGCTGGCTCTCACCGCCGATCCACTTTCTCTCGGAGCTACCACGGCTCTTCGACATACCCGGGCGATCGATCGGGCTCTTTACACGCCGGCGCATCATCAACCGACTCGCGTCGGAGATCGGACACGAGCTCGGAATCGGCACGGCCGACTCGGGCAGCTTCCGCGGCCATGTTCTGGATGGCCTGTTCAGCGAGCTGCTGCCGGAAGGCGTCACGCCGGACCAGCTTCGACGTGCTTTGAGCCTCGTCGCCCCGGACTCGTTCAGTCAGCGCCGGAACGATTGGATCGAGCGTGTCTACAGCGCGTACCTCGATGCTCTCGCGGAGCGCGATCTGTATGATCCGCGCGCCATCCACGCGATGGTGGCCGAGCGCATCAGCGATGACGGATTTGCGGGCAGCCTGCCGGGAGTCGGCAGTCTGCACGTGTATGGCCTCGCAAGCCTGCGCACCCGGCATTGCCTGTTCGCCGCCCTGGCCGGACAGCCGGATGCCGAGGTGAGCGTATACCTGCCCATCGCGGAGGAAGCGGACGAGTGGTCGGAGCTCGGGGCGACGCTCGAAATGCTCGGCGAAATCGACGCCGCCGCCGGCGTGGTGACAGTGCAGCCGGCCCCGGACGCGCAGCGCGAGTTTCAATGGATCGCCCACCAGGTCAAAGAAATGCTCGCCGCGGGCGATGTCGACCCGCACGACGTGGCGGTGGTCGCCCGCAGCGGACGAGACGACACGCGCCGAGCTTTCCGTGCGCTTCACGCGGCCGGCATCCCGTGCACGGCGCGCATGCGCACACCGCTCGCCGAAGTCGCGGCGCTCAAGGCCGTGCTCGAGCTGTTTCGTGCCGCATCCACGCGCTGGGGCTATCGACCGTTCCGCAACGTCATCGCCGGCCGCTACTTCACGACCGGGATCGCGACCCGGTGGGTGGACGAGATCTCACGGCGCTGTCGAGTCGAGGATCTGAGCGGATGGGAGGGCGAGCTCGACGCACTCGTCGTGGAGGCGCGCTCGGACGGTCGGCGGTCCCGGCGGCGAACCGAT
>JBFILW010000021.1:0-22588 GCA_041612005.1 Gemmatimonadota bacterium | reverse complement strand
CTCAGGCGCTCTCGCGAACCTCGATGCGATAACCGGCCTGCTGTCGGTGTGGATCGGCGGAACGGTCGCGCCGCGGGCCGATCAGGCCGCCGGTGCATACGCGGCCGACATCACTCTGACGGTCAACTATACGGGCAACTAGTTCGCAGTGCTCGGAAAGGGCACTGTGACCTCTTTGCGCGCCGGCGGCGGGTTCTCCCTCCGCCGGCGCATTTCACAAGAGGCGGACGCGATCGATGATTACCTGGCGGCGGGTATTCGTGCTTCTGCTGGTCGTGGCGACCACGGCCGCGCACGCCATGCCGCCGCTTCAGGTCCAACGCCGCCGCGATCTGCGCTTCGACCAGATCCTCCCTGGTGCACCCACCACGGTATTGTGGAGCGACGCGGCCCGGGCCGGTCAGTACCGGATTCGGGGCAACCGGAATTCGGAGATCCTGGTCGATTTCTTCCTCCCCAGACAGCTCGACGGACGACAGGGATCTTCCGTCCCGGTCGTGTTTGGCCCGGGGGATGCGGTCTACGTCCCGGACGGCAACCTGGGGTCGGCGATCCAGTTGGACCCTCGCGTGCCGACAACCTTGCGGCTGCCTGCCAGCGGACGAGGTCTTATCTTGTTGGGAGGTACGGCTTTACCTCCAACACAAGCGGCGATGGGGACGTACCGGGCGAGGGTCGCGCTCACTGTCACCTACACGGGTAACTGATGAGACGAAGACGCCATATTCACCTGATGATTGTGGCAGGGCTGCTACTCGGGGCCGCGGCCAAGGCCTCCAGCGTCCTCGTCGCACCGCACCACATCTTCATCGATCACCGGGTCCGCTCGGCCAGCGTCCAGCTGTTCAACGGCGGCGACCAGACCGAGGAGGTCTCGATCGAGACGGTGTTCGGGTTCCCCGCCACGGACAGCCTCGGTCGCGTGTACCTCTACACAGCCCCGGAGGACGGAGACAGCGAGCTCGAAGAGAGGTCCGCGGCCGGCTGGATCCGGGCCTTTCCACGCCGGGTGACGGTTCGCCCGGGACAGCGGCAAACCATCCGGCTGCTCGCCCAACCTCCGGCCGACCTCGCCGATGGCGAGTACTGGACGCGCGTCGTGGTGCACGCCAAGGGGCAGCACGTACCGCTGGCCGGCATCCCGGACAGCGCCGATATCCAGGTCGGACTCGACCTCGAGGTTCGTACGGTGATCGCGCTCACGTACCGGAAGGGAGAGCTCGAGACTTCGGTCCGGATGTCGCAGGTAGCGCCGCGCATCGTGGGCGATACCTTGTACGCGCGGCCGTTGCTCGAGCGGGACGGAGAAGCCGCCTACATCGGCGTCCTTCGCACCGAAGTCGTCGATTCATCGGGTAAGGTCGTCCGGGAGTGGGAGGAGCACGTCGCCGTGTACGAGACTCTCCACCGGCAGCTTCGCTACCCCGTGTCCGACCTGCCTTCGGGTCCGTACAAAGTCCGGATCACCGCATCCACCGACCGTGACGACATCAAACCGCCGGAGCTACTCGTAGCGGCGCCGGTCAGCGACTCGGCGACGGTCATCCGGTGAGATCACGTCGCGGAGCCGTGCGCATGGCCTTCTCGGTGGGGCTGCTTGTGGCCACCGGCGATACGCTGGCGGCGCAGAACAGCGCCACGATTCAGGCCGTTGCCACTGTGGCCGCGGGCCCGATCCAGGTGACGCCGCTCCGCGACCTGCAGTTCGGCCAGGTGATGCCGGGAACGCCGTCCACCGTCCTGCCCACCGCTGCGGCCGCGGGCCAATACGTGGCGCTCGGCAACCCGTCCGCGCAGGCGAGCGTGAACTTCACTCTCCCTGCGACCCTGGATGCCGGTCCTCTTTCGATGCCGATCGCCTTCGGCACCACCAGCGCGCGGGTCGGCTGGTTCAACAACCCGAACTTCTTCGTCCAGGTGTTCGACCCGAACGTCGGAACGGCATTCCAGTTCTCACCGGCTTTCTTCGGATCCGCGATGTACGTATGGATCGGTGGGCAGGTGAGCCCGGCGGCAGCTCAGGTGGCGGGATTCTACACGGGGACGGTCGTCCTCACGCTCGCGTACACCGGATCGTGAGATGCGGCTCGGGATCAGCTGCGCCCTGGCCGCGCTCGCATTCTCGGGCGCCGTCCCATCGCTCGGCGCCAGCCAGCCTCAAGAGCCCGGCCTAGAGGAGGCGATCCTCGAAGTCCAGTTCGGGCGGCTGGCCAGCTCTACCGTCCTCGCGCTCAAGAATGGTGAGGTCGCCTACCTCCCTCTAGCGAAGCTGCTGGGTGTCGGAGAAGTCGAAGTCGCCATCGACACCGCCGGGGTCCTTCTCGCCACCTGGCAGCCGGGTGCGGTCACGATTCGACTCGACCCGGCGAGCGTCCTCGCGACGGTTGAGGATCAACCGGTGGCGTACCCGGCCGGTTCCGTGGTGTGGTCGGATGGTGAACTGTATGCCAGCCCGGCCTCACTCGACCTGGTGTTCGGGGTGCAGGTCGATGTGGACTGGATCGAGCTGACCGCGCAGATCACCAACCCGGAGGTTTTTCCTCTCGCGAGGCGGCTCGAGCGCGAGGCGCGGCGGCATGCGGTCATGGACAGCTGGGACAGGCCGCCTCCGGCGCTCAGCCTCTCGGAGTCACGGCCGACCTTCGACGGGTTCGTCGCCGACTGGCAGGCGCTCTATTCACTGGAGGACCCGACCGGCACGGCAGCCTACCGGGTCGGAGTTGGGGCGGCGGTGCTTGGCGGGTCGCTGCAGCTGACCTCGCAGAGCGCCGGCCCTCTGGTGAACGGCGGCCATCGCGTGGACGCGACGTATCTGCAGGTGTGGCGCGAGCAGGCGTGGCTGCGGCAATTGCGGCTGGGGGATTCCTTCGCGACCGGACCGCGCCCGCGGGGCCTGCGTGGCGTGAGCCTCACCAACACACCGTTCATCCGGCCTCGCGCCTTCAGCAGGACTCCGTTCGTCGGCACGGCCGGCCCGGGTTGGGACATCGAGGTTCGCCAGTCGGGACGGGTCATCGACTTCAGTCAGGCGAACGAGCAGGGATCGTTCGCGCTCGACATCCCGATCAACTACGGGGAAAACCCGATCCAGGTCGTGGCGTTCGGCCCCCATGGTCAGATCGTGACGGCTGACCACCTCGTCCAGGTGGGATTCAACCGCCTCCCCGGCGGCACGTTTGAATATGGTGCCAGTTTTGGTGACTGCCGCAACATTCTGTGCCGGGCGACCGCTAACCTGGATGCACACTACGGAGTCTCGGACCGAATCACGCTGCGCACCGGCATCGAGCAGTTCTGGCGCGACTCGCTCCCCGACCTCTTCCACCCGTACGTCGGAGCGGCGGTGGCGCTCACGCCGGCGTGGCAAGTATCCACGCAGGCGGTGGCCGACGGCTTCCTGCGTGGCATCGTGAACTACTCGCGTTCGATCAACTTGCGGGCGCGCGCAGGTTACTCGGAGTTCGTGGGCTCGCCCGTCGCACCGATCTTCAATGACAGCTCCAGGGTGCGCTCACTCGAGGCGGATCTCTTCTGGCGGACCCCTGGCATTCTCCGCGACATGTTCCTCGAGCTGGGGGCGGTGCACGAAGTGCTCGAGCGAGGAACGCGCTCCCGGTTTCTGGCCGTTCAAACACTCCAGTTCGATAACACGCGCCTCAACGTGGGGGCCCGGCTGACCAGAGAGAGGATCGACGACTTCAACCGCACGGATCTCTTCCCGTTCGTCGGTGCAACAGCCATGGCGCGTGCGTTCGGCAGCCGGCCATTGTGGATCCGGGCCGAGGTCGAATCGCGGAACGCGAGCGAGCTGTGGCGAATCGGCGGACAGGTCGCGCGCCAATTCACGCGGGAGCTGAGGCTGGAGATCGGCGCGCAGTGGTACGCAGTCGGCGGGACGACGTTCTCGCTGTCGCTTACCGCAGAGCTGCCCTTCGCCCAGGCGACCTCACTGAGCGAATACAGCTCGCAGCGGCGCGGTGTCGGAACGCAGCAGTACTTGCAGGGAACCGTCCAGTGGGACCGGGTCGGCAACCGTCTGGCTTTCGGCTCGTTACCCGGTCTGCAGCGGGGGGGCGTGGCCGGCTTCGTGTTCTTGGACGAGAACGCCAACGGCGCGCGCGATCCGGGCGAGCCGCCGATCGAGGGTGTGGGCGTGTACGCGGGGCTCGACGGCGCGCGAACGGACTCGGCCGGTTATTACGGCATCTGGGACCTGGTCCCCTTCGAGCTCGAGCGCCTCCGGGTCGATTCGATGTCAATCGCCAATCCGCTCTGGGTGCCAATGTACCCGGACATCGAGCTCCCGATCACGCCGGCGTCGTATCGACAGATCGACATCCCGATCGTGATCGCGGGGGAAGTGAGCGGACGGGTGGTGGTCAGGCGAGATGACGGGAGTGAGTTCGGCTTCGGCCCGATCGCGCTCGCCCTGGTTAATCTCAAGACGGGCAGACGGGTGGAATTCGAGTCCTTCTCCGACGGCGAGTTTTACCTGTTCGGCATTCATCCGGGCGAATATCGGATCGAAGTCGACGAGGCGCGGCTCTCGCGCTATCAGTTGCGTCCGGGTGGAGATCCGGTGTCGGTGTCGCTGCCGATCAGTCCCGATGGCCCACGCGTCGAGGGACTCGTGGTCCCGCTGATTCCCGCGGACTGATACAACAACTGGTTCCCCTCAGGCGGGGCTCAGAACCCGTCGGAGGTGCCGTCCCGTGTGTCCGGAGTCCTCCGCGGCGATCACCTCGGGAGGGCCCGCGACCACGACTTCCCCTCCCGCTTCACCTCCCTCGGGTCCCAGATCGATGATCCAGTCGGCCGTCTTCATCACGTCCAGCTGATGCTCGATCACAATCACGGTGTTGTCCTTGTCGACCAGCCGGTGCAGAACCTCCAACAAGAGGCGGATGTCTTCGAAGTGCAGGCCGGTCGTCGGCTCGTCGAGGATGTAGATCGTGCTCCCCGTGCTCTTCTTGGCTAACTCCGCCGACAGCTTGACGCGCTGCGCCTCGCCCCCGGAGAGAGTCGTGGCCGACTGTCCGAGCGTGATGTACCCGAGTCCCACATCGGACAGCGTGCGCAGCTTGCGATTGATGGTGGGAATCGGCTCGAAGAACTCGCGCGCCTCCTCGACGGTCATCTCGAGCACGTCTGAGATGCTTCTTCCCTTGTACAGCACTTCGAGCGTTTCCCGGTTGTATCTCCGGCCGCGGCAGACGTCGCATGGGGCGTAAACGTCCGGCAGGAAGTGCATCTCGATCTTCACGACGCCGTCCCCACGGCAGGACTCGCAGCGACCACCCTTCACGTTGAAGCTGAACCGACCCGGGTCGTAGCCCCGCAGTTTGGACTCGGGCAGCTGAGAAAAGAGCTGCCGGATCGGCGTGAACACACCCGTGTAGGTGGCCGGATTGGACCGCGGCGTGCGGCCGATCGGACTCTGGTCCACGTCGATGACCTTGTCGATCAGCTCGAGACCTTCGACCGCGCCGTGGCGACCGGGATGGGCCCGCGATCGGTACAGCTCGCGCGCCAAGCGCCGGTAGAGGATCTCCTCGACGAGCGTGGACTTCCCGGAGCCCGACACTCCGGTCACGCAGATGAAGGTCCCGAGCGGAAAACAGACGTCGATGTCCTTGAGATTGTGCTCTGCCGCCCCGCGGACCACCAACTGGTGGCCCGCGCGCGGCGCTCGGCGCTGATTCGGTATGGGAATACTGCGGTCGCCTCGTAGGTACGCCCCCGTCAGCGACTCTCCACTTTCCAGAAGGTCGTCCACGCTCCCTGACACGAGGATCTCGCCGCCGTGGCGGCCGGCTCCGGGACCCATGTCCACCACGTGGTCGGCGGTACGGATCGTCTCCTCGTCGTGCTCCACGACCAGCACGGTGTTGCCCAGGTCACGAAGCGCCTCGAGAGTCTTCAGAAGGCGGCCGTTGTCTGACGGGTGGAGGCCGATACTCGGCTCGTCCAGCACGTAGAGGACGCCGACGAGCCGGCTTCCGATCTGCGTCGCCAGGCGGATGCGCTGCGACTCGCCGCCTGACAGGGTGTCGGCCGAGCGGCCCAGCGTCAGGTAACCCAGACCGACCTGCCGCATGAACCGGAGCCGATCACACACTTCCTTCAGGATCGGGCCGGCGATCTCGCCGTCGCGGCGCGCACTCCCGGCGCCGTCGCGCATCGCTTCGAACAGAGCCAATGCGCGGTCGACCGGAAGCTCCACGATCTCGTTGAGGTGGTGGCCGTCCACTGTGACGGCGCGGCTCTCGGCCCGCAGGCGACCACCCTCGCACTCCGTGCAGATGACCGTCTCCATGTAGTCGGAGAGGCTGTGACGCAGGGTGTCGCTGTCCGACTCGATGTAGCGTCGGAGGGTATGAAGGAGCGCCCCCTCCCAGTCGACGCGCGGGTCGCCCCGCAACACCGCGTCTCGCTGGCTCTGGGTGAGCTCGCCCCACGGCTGGTTGAGCTCGAAGCCGTTCGCCTCGGCCAGCGCGGGCAGGATGTCACGCCGCAACCGACCACTCGGCGAGCCCCACGGCAGGATCACCCCCTCCAGGATCGAGATACTGTCCCCGCCTAACAGGAGCTCGGGGTTCGGCTCGCGCCGCATCCCGAGCCCATCGCACGCCGGACACGCCCCGTAGGGCGAATTGAAGCTGAACTGGCGGGGCTCCAGCTCCGGGATGCTGATGGCGCACACCGGACAGGCGTAGCGCTCGCTGAACAGATGCGGCTCCGGGTCCTTGCCGCGTCGAACCACGTCCACCTGAACGGTACCGGACGCCATACGCAGGGCGGTCTCGAGAGAGTCGGCGAGACGATCGGCCTCGTCGGTTTTCACGGAGAGACGATCGACGACGACCGCGATGTCGTGCTTGGCGCTCTTCTTGAGCCTGGGGGGGTCGCTGAGCTCAACCAGCTCGCCGTCGACTCGAGCGCGCACGAACCCCTCACGCAGGACTTCCTTGAACAGGTCGCGGAACTCTCCCTTTCGCCCTCGAACCAGCGGGGCCAGGATCTCGAGCCGCGTTCCCTGTTTCCACTCGAGGATCTGGCTCGTGATCTGACTCGCCGACTGACGTTGCACGGGCCGGCCGCAGTTGGGGCAGTGCGGCGTGCCGGCCCGAGCCCAGAGGAGACGCAAGTAGTCGTACACCTCGGTGATCGTGCCGACAGTGGACCGCGGGTTGCGGCCGGCCGCGCGCTGCTCGATGGCGATGGCGGGCGACAATCCCTCGATGCGGTCGACGTCCGGTTTTTCCATCACGCCCAAGAACTGGCGCGCGTACGTCGACAGGGACTCGACATAGCGGCGCTGGCCTTCCGCGTAGACGGTGTCGAAGGCGAGGGACGACTTCCCGGAGCCGGAGAGGCCGGTGACGACGGTCAGCCGGTTCCGCGGGATATCGACATCGATGTTCTTGAGGTTGTGCTCACGCGCTCCACGCACGAGCAGCATCTTTGTTGGAGGTGTCGCGACCATAGACAGCTATGCTAGTCGCGGGCAGCCTTTCCGATCAAGACGGAGAGGGTGAAGCGGCTCGGGTGTCGGCACGGATCTCGTCGCGCCACAGGTCTTCGAAGGATTCTCTCGCGCGCACGATCTCCCAATCGGCGCCATCGACCATGATCTCCGGCGGCCTGGGGCGGCTGTTGTAGTTGGAGGCCATCACGAAGCCGTAGGCGCCGGCGTCCCGCAGAGCCAGCAGCTCGCCCGGCTGCACGTGGGTCAGGCGCCGCTCGACCCCGAGGATGTCTCCCGACTCGCACGTGGGCCCGAGCACATCCACCGCCGGCGGGCCGGAGAGGCAGCCGTCCAGCGGCTCGATGCGGTGGAAGGCACCGTAGAGGGCGTAGCGCGCAAAGTCGTTCTGGCCGGCATCGCAGACGAGCGCCGGGTGGCCGTCGCGCTCGCGGCGGTACAGCACACGGGTCAGCAGGAGACCGGCCCGGGCGACGACCGAACGGCCGGGCTCGTAGCGTACCTCCAGGTCACGTCCGGCCAGACGCGACCGGATCCGCTCGACCAGGACCGCCGGGGCCGGATCCGCGCCGCCCTCGTAGTCGACGGCCAGCCCGCCGCCCAGGTCCAGCTCCCGCACGGGGTGACCGCACTCCTCCAGCTCATCGACCAGGGTGAGGAGCACATCGAGTGCCCGCTCGTACGGCTCGACCCCGCTGACTCCGGAACCGAGATGGACGGCCAGACCGCGGGGATCCAGTCCCGGCGCCGCAGACAGCTGCCGCCACGCCCGGTCGACATCCTCCGGAGCGATCCCGAATTTCGCCTCCCGCACGGCGGTCTCCAGTGAGGGGTGGGCCCCGGCGCGGATCCCCGGTCGCACCCGTATAGCCACGCGGGCCGGCTGCAGTGGATCGGCGTGGCGCTCCGCCGCAGCGAATTCGTGCTCGGCCTGCAGCACCACCAGGGCGAGGCGCTCGGAAACGGACAGGGTGACCTCGGAATCACTCTTCGGCACCCCGCCGAACAACACTCTGTGCGGGGGCAGGCCGGCCGCCCGGACCCGCGCGTACTCGCCCTCGGTGCCCACCTCGAAGCTGACTCCGTGCGTGGCCAGGCGCCGCAGAACGCCGAGGTTCGAGTTCGCTTTGACCGCATAATGGATGGCGCCCGGCTCGTCGACCGCGTTCGTCCACCGAGCGACGTTCCGGTCCAGGGTCGGCCCATCGTACACGTACGCGGGGGTGCCGACTTTGGCCGCTATGTCCTGCAGGACCGCCGTCTCGCTCACCCGCGCACCAGTATGCGTCCCGCCAGCGGCACAGCCTCCGCCTCGATCGGCGTCTCACCGCGAGGCTCGCCGTCGATCTGGACGGCGACGGGTGGGTTGGACTCGACTTTCACCTCGCGCGCCTGCAGGAAGAGCATCCGGTCGTCACCCGCGTACTCCTGCCGGGCGACGCGCCACACCATGCGGGCCATCTCGGGCAAATTGCGGGGAGCGTAGATACAGACATCGATCAGACCGTCGGTGAACGAGACCCGGGGTCCCACCGTCACCTCGACGGGGAGCGATCCCGCGGCCAGCTGCCCTACGTTGGCCAGCAGCACCATGCTCGCGGTCACCTCGACCTCGTGGCCATCCGCCACGATCCGGAAGTCGGCCCGCTGGGGAGTGATCACTGTCTTGAGCCCGCTGTACAGGTAGGCCGCGAATCCCAGGCGTTGCTTGAGTTCCGCCGTGGCGCCGGCCATCACCTCCGCGTCCAGTCCCGCCCCGGCGATGAGGGCGAAGTACTCGGCCCCGATTCGCCCCAGGTCGATCTTCTCGACCACGCCGCCCACCGCCACCTCGACGGCGCCTTCGAGGGACGCGGGGATTCCGAAATTGACCGCGAGCTGGTTCCCGGTCCCGAAGGGCAGGATAGCCACCGGGGTTTCGCTTCCAGCGGTGCCCCGCAGTGCCTGCGCCACGGTCCCGTCGCCGCCCGCCACCGCGACCGCGCGGCAACCGGCCTCGGCTGCGGCCCGGGCCACTTCGTAGGCGTGCGCGGCGCTGTCCGTCTCGTAGATGTCGAAGTGCACGCCCTTTTCGGCGAATGCGGCCGCCAGGCGGCGGCGCAGGATGGCCGGCTGTCCGCCACTCGCCTTCGGATTGACGAGGATGACGAAACGATCTTCAGTAGAGGCGAGATGCTCGGGGCTGCTCATCGGAGCGAATCTAGCTCAGAAGTCCCACTCCCGGAACAAGGACACACCGACGAGCTGCTTGGTGGTGAAGTTGGCATAGTTCTGGATCAGCTGGTCGCTGAGGTAGCGCTCCGTGCGCGCCACGGCCGTCCAGCCTGCACCGAACTTGTATTCGACTCTCACCGCGGGAGGGACAGCTCTGCCGATCGCCTGCCGTACCGAGACGAAGACATCCCGACTCAGGTACTTGCCGATTTCGACCTCGGTGTCCGAGAAAAACGACTCGGAGGCAGTGGTCGTCCCGTACGGTTGAACGCTGGCGCTGGACCGGATGTCCAGGTAGTCCAGACCCGTCTCTCCGACGAGCACGGAGGAAAGCGAGGAGCTCACGGTGCCCAACACCTGGTCGCGCGCCAGCTGTGCACCCAGGTCCGCTCCGCTTTCCTGCCCGCCCGTCACCGAGACGCACGGAGAGCCGAAGAAGACGTAGCAGACGAGGTCCGACTCGGCGAGCTGCGGGTCGCTCGAGAGGCTGATGGATGGCTCGAGCATCGTGCCGGTCACGTGCAGGGTGACGACCAGCACCACGCCGCGCGTCGTTCGGGTCTCGTACTCGGCGTTGATGTCGAGGTTGGGGTCCACCCCCGGAGTGCCGACGAAGTTGATGCTGCCCGATGTGATCTTGAAGTTCCGTGAGTAGGGGCCGACCTCGTAGCGAAAGCGCCCGCGCTCCAGACGCAGTGGACCGACCACGCGCAGGTCCTGCTCGGCCCGGTTCATCGTGACCTGGAGCTGCCCTCCCATGTCCAGCTCCAGACGCTGGGATCGCAACCACAGGTTCGGGCCGACTGACACCCTGGCGTTCATGCGCAGATTCTGAAGGAACGGATTCTGGACACGGGCGACGAGGCGGCGTTCGGCCACCAGCGTCGTATCGATGAACTGCATCACCGCCGGATCAGACAAGTCCACGACGGATCGGTCACGGAAGAACTGATCCGCCCGGAACGTCCCGTCCGAGATACGAAAGTCTCCGGTCAGCTCCGGGGCGGCGTACGTGCCTCCCAGGTGGGCGTCGCCGCTCACGAGGAAACTCATCCGACGACGACGCATGGTGGCAAATCGCCTGGCATCGAGGTCGATATCGAAGCCGATGTCGGTGAGGTCGGTGAGGTCGATTGATCCGGTGACGACGAGGGAGCCGCCCGCGGACGAGGTGACCGGCAGCGAGTCGAGGATCGCCTCGGTTCCCTCGAACCTTATCTGGCCGTTGATTCCACTGAAGCGGACCCCGAGATCAGGCAGCGTGGCCGCGCCCCTGACCAGAGCCGCGGCGCCTGCCAGCTCGAGTGCCTTGACACTTCCCTGGGCACGTACTTCTCCGCGCGCGAATCCGGTCACCTCCTCCAGATTGCCGAACATGACCGCTGCCAGCTCGAGCGGAAGGCTGTCGGCGCGCACCGCAAGGCGAACCGCGTCGCCACTGATCCGGGTCTCACGCGTCTTGAGCGCCAGGTCGATGGCCAGCGTCCCTTCCGCATTGGCGAGCGTTTGGCCCTCGTGCCGGACTTCCATCTTGGCGGCGAGCGACCGGCCGGAGTAGCCAAAATCAACCGTGATCGCCTCGTAGCTGACGCTATCCACCGATGGGGCTCGAATGACGAGGCGTCCATCGATTTCCGGTTTCGCCGCTGATCCCCGTACCTGAACCGATCCCGTCAGCAAGCCATCGAGGTTCGGGCCCTCGGGCCACAGTCCGCGCTCGTTGGCGAGCCTGAGATTCTCGAAGCTGAGGTCGAAGCGCGCAGGACCGTCGGCAGGGATTTCTCCGTCGGCCCGCAGGTCCGCTTGACCGGTGCCGGTGAGGCGCAGACCCCTGATCGTGAAACCTGCTTCGCTGGTGGCGATGCGGGTCGTATCTACCAGCCACAGTGTCTGGCCGCCGAGGTGCAAGCGCAGGGAGTCGATCAGGGCCGCTCTTGCCGTGTCGGTCCAGTCGATTCGGGCGTGGGTCTCGAATCCGAGCGTCGTGTCGCGCGCGGCCGAGACGGTGAGGTCGTTCCGGTCTGGCCCCAGTCGCTGCCAGCGAAGGCTGATCGAGTCGAGTTGCTCCCCGAGCGCCATGACCTCCCACGCCCTCGAGTTCACCACGACAGAATCGGGCCGAAGCGGATCGGGGACGTCGAGAGTCAGGCTCAGCGAGTCCGCGCTGAAGGCGCCGTAGCTGACAGTGTTGCCGTTGACGCGACCGCCGAGCGAGTAGTCGTGCAGGTTGCCGAAGACGATGCCCTGTGCGGTGATGGAGCCAGCAAGCGTGTCGGCGGCCGAGACCGCCTGCGCCGGCACGGCCGCCTCGGCGTTCACCTGGTCGGCAGCCGGAAAATCGGCGAACAGATCGTCCACCAGCGTATCCGGCCGGCTGACGTTTCGGCCCGGAATGAGCCAGCGGTTCCAGGTCGACAGATCCGGGGCCGTCATGTCCAGGATGAGGACCCCGCTCCGGTCCTCGGCGAGACCGAATGTCCCGTGTCCGACCACCTCTCCAACATCGGTGCGGATGACGAACGTATCCGCGCTCGCCAACCCGTCGGCGAGCGTGAAGCGAACGAGGCTCGTATCCACCCGGGCCCCTTCGAACAGCGAAGGGAGTATCTCGAGGTCGAAGCTTGCGGCAAGCGTGGCTGGGTCGGTGCCCACACCATTGATCCGGCCTCGGATCGCCAGCTGGCCGCTGGGAGCGTCGGCGATCCATTGCTCGGGCTGCAGATCCGTCGCGATCACCAGCGCGTCGTATCGCTTCTCTTTCGCCTCCAGGTCGAAGACACCGTCGAACTCCAACTGACCGCGCGGCGTCTGCAGGCGCGCCCGGGCGTGGAGGTCCGAGAGTGGACCGCTGGCTGCGATCGGCCCACGGATGGCGCCGACCAGTTCCACATCGGTCACGTACGGCTGGATCAGGGAGAGCGCGAGCGGATCCGCGTCGAACCGAACGTCGAGTTCGGACGACTCGAACAGATCCATGCGGCCATCGCCGGTCACGTGGGACGAGTCACCGCCTGGACTGACCATGTCGACGTCCATTTCGAACGCCAGCAGCCCGTCGGGGCGCCCGCTCAACATGGCCGAGCCGTTCATCCGTCCCTCGAGCAGAGTCGAAATGCCGACAACCCGGGTCCAGCGGGGCTCGAAGGCCTCGAACGAAAGCCGCAACGAATCCAACGGGTATGGCTCGACGAGGCTCACCCCTCCCTGGACCAGCACGCCGGATACCTGCGCCGTGTCCGAGATGCCTCGGGCCCGTACCGATGCGTCGATGACCAATGCGTCGATCGGGCCGGAACCTCGCAGCGACCCGGTCAGGTAGCCGTCGATCAGGCTCGGGCGTTCCAAGAGCTCGTCCACCATCCCGAGGCGAAGCGGCGCAAAGTCCAGGTCGATCGATGCGAAGCGCGGATTCGGCTCCAGCGCGAGCACGAATCCACCAGTGATGTTCGAGTCCTCGACCTCGATGGTCCCGTTGAGCACCTCGATCACCGGGATTTCGTCGCTGCCCGCCCAAGCGACCAGATCGGCGGGGCCACCTCCTGTCGATGGGACCGGGACCGGCAGCCACGTCAGATCGGTGAAGCCGATCGGATCGGCCTCGAGCTCGAATCGGTAGGTCGGCGGATCACTCGGGATTACGTGCCCGGAGCCGGCCAGCCTCGAGGCGGGTAGCTGCAGGCGGTGGATTTCGACGAGAACTGAGTCGCGAAACGTCACGGTGCCGTCGAACTGGAGTATGTCCAGTGGCTCCTGTACCACATTGGCGACCATCGTGATCGCTTCCAGCTCGAACTTCATTGGACGCCGTGGGTCGACGAGCCGCAGGAGCGGCAGGCGTCCCCGAAACTCCTCGAGCTCGATCAACCTCTCGACGGTTCCACTATCCGTTCGTACCACCCGCCACATTGCCTCGCCGCGCAGCCCAGCCGTGATCGCGCTGTCTCGACTGGCGCCACGCAAGTCGGCGGCCCAGGGACTTCGCACACGGAGGGTCCCGTCATCGATTTTCAGGTCGGCGAACAGGAGCCGGGCCCCGGACGGATCGCCAGCCGTCGTGTCGGCCGGGAACAGGCGGTCCATGATCCAGGACCCGTCCGCGTACTGAATCAGGTTGATTTCCGCCCGGCGGATGTGCGCGTGTCGGAAGCGGAAGTTACGGCGCAGAAAGCTCAGCGGATTGTAGTTGAGCCGCACGCTGTCCAGGGCGAGGAACAGGTCACCATCATCTGTGGCGATCTCGAATCGCGACACGATCGCGGTCGAGATCAGATCGCCGCCGATGATCGGCCCCAGGCTCACCTGTCCCTCGATCGCGCCGTTCAGCGCGTCCTGCACCAGGCTGGACACGAAGTTCCGGCCGACCACGGTCTGGCTCAGGAACACGGCAAGCCCCGCGCCGGCCAGGAAGCCGAAGCCGAGCAAGCCGCCCAGGAGCCGGCTGGCCATCCAGAAGACGCGCTGCGGAATGTGCAGGGCGCGTGCGAGTCGGGCCGCCGGGCTACGTTTGGCCATTCTTCAGCAGGCCACTGCTAGAACGCTTCACCGATCGCCAGCTGCAATTGCAGCCGGCGCCAGAACTCGGTAAACGGACTCGGGTTGTCGAACGTGAACGGATCATACAGATACGGTACATTTACCTCTTGGATCGAGCCGTCCTCCAGCACGGCGACAACTGGCAACTGCGTCGGTTTGCTTGGGTTATACGCGATGTCCAGCCGGATCGGTCCGATCGGGCTGAAGTACCGGAGGCCCGCTCCGGGCGTCGCAATCGGCCTTGTCCGATCCGTGAGCGATGCCCAGGTCTGTCCGACGTCGACGAATCCGACCACTTGCCACGAACCGGTCAGCCGCAGGCGGTACTCGAGGCTGGCCGTAAAGCTCGCGTTGCCCCCCGTCGGGTCCTGGTCGAACGCCGACGGCGGCAGGCCCGGAACACAGGAATTCAAAGCCTCATCGGCACACTGGGCCACCGAGTCGACCACCAGCACTGTCGGCCCCAGCAGGTTCTGGCCGAAGCCGCGCACGCTGGTGGCTCCTCCCTCGAAAAACCTCTTGGTCGGGAATACGATCGGGTCGCTCGGTTGGCTGCCCGCACCAAAGATCGTCCCTTGCGTTGGCTCGACCGCCCCTCCTCTGATTCGCGCAGCCAGCACGCCGTTCTCCGAAACGCCGAAGAAGGCGGCAAATTGCGCCACGCCCCGGACGTATCGGTAGTCCGAGCCGGTGAGCTGGCTGGCGCGCTCCGCCGCCAGCTCCGTGTAGAAGCCTCCCGTTGGCGCAAAGGGAGCGTTGGTGCGATCCCAGCGCCATGAGAGGGTAATGGGGGAAAGCCAGCGTGGATCCTGCAGGGTCTGGATGTCCGCCGGATCACAAACGCCGAAGTTGACACAGAAGTAGATATCGGCCGACTCGTCGGCAAAGCCGGTGAACGCCGGCTGGTAGCTGAGGGTGATGTTCATTCGCCGCTGCAGTCTGCGGCTGAGACTGAGAGCACCGCCGACACCCTGGAGCACGAAAAGGTCTGGCACGATCTCGCGCCGGAAGAAGAAGGTCAGAGTGAGGTTGTTCTTCCCCGAAATGAAGTACGGCTGGCGCAGCTGGGCCGAAAGGTTGAAGGCCGTCTGCTGGTACACTTCCCGTTGTGAAACCTGGTAGCAGGGAAACCTCCCCTGCAGCTCAGACGCCAACAGGTTCGACACGCCGCCCGTCAGTTCCAGGACTCGTGCGTTTCCGAAGAAGTTGCGGTTCGTAAACCTCAGTTGACCGCCGAAGCAGCTCACGGTGTTGATGTCGACCCCGGCTCGAAGCGTCTTCGGGGTCGCCACATCAATTTGGACATTGACGTCGATCAGGCTGTCGGCGCCGGGGACGGAATCAGTGCCAATGGTGGCGTAGCGCACGGCCTCGATCGTGTACAGGTCGCGCTGACTCTCGAGAATCCGATCTTCCCGGAAGAGCTGAGTTCGCGAGAAGGTGAGGAACTTCTTGATCACATCGTCACCGATGTTCCCCGCACCCTCGATCGTGATGTCCCGGATCCGAACGCGCGGCCCTGCTTGCGCGGTCAGCGTCACGTCCGCCACCAGACTGTCGCGCGGCAGGAAGTACTCGGGTAGCACTTTGCCGCGAGGGAATCCGTTGTTGCGGAAGCGCTGGACGATCATCCGCTGGCCTTCGTCGAGGGCGAGGAGGTTGAACGGCTCACCCTTCTGCTGGGGCAGGTCCTGGAGAAGCTTGGGACGATTCAGGGTGCCCCAGTCGCCCACGATCCGCAGTGATCGCACCGTGGTCGGCGGCCCCTCCGTAATCTGAAACTCGATCGACACCTGGCCTCGCCCTCGGGTGACCGTCGTATCAACCTGGACCTCCCGAAAGCCACGACGCCGGTAGAAGACGCGCAGGCGAATTACGTCGAGGGGAAGATCGGATGGGAGCAGGTAGCGCCGGTTGTGCGCGAAGCCCCAGTTGGTGAGTGGGCAGATGGGGATGATCTGAAGCAGAAATGTCCGGCAGCTGGTGGCCTCTGTCGCGATTGCGGCAGCCAGCTGCTTGTCGGAAAAGGCCTCGTTCCCGACAAATCTGATCCGTTCGACTTCAAGGTCGGTCGAGGCTTGCCCGCGGACGTCCTGCGCCGTCAGCGGGCTGAGCAACAGCCCGAACAGCAGGCTGCGCCGGAAGCGTCGGCTCACCCTCACTGGCTGCTCTCTGCGCCCTCCGAGGTATCGGGTTCCGTCTCCCCCGTTTCTAGGACCTCCTCGTCGCCCGTCTCGAGCGGCTCGCGTTGGAGCCAGAGCTTCACGACATAGAACGTCGCCGCCCCGATTGCCGCCCCGGCCGCCACGGCGGCCGCGAGCACGGACGCGTCGGCCGGCTTCCGGCGGTAGTAGGTCATGACGCTTCTCCCCCTCCCCTCGCGCTCTCTCGTCGGTCGCCATACGCGCCAGCGCCGCTCGGAAACGCGTGATCAGCCACTGGTTCGAACGCCTGACTGGACTCGTTCCATCCGTAGTGAGTTACGATCGTCTCTTCGGGCCGGATCGAAATATAGTTGAAGCTGTTCTTGCCTCGCTCGGGACCCCGCCCGCGGGTCGACGTCGCCGTTCCGGACTGACTGATGACGAGGCCGCTGCGCCGCGCGACTCCGGGCACGAGGCGGGGCATCAATTGGATCGAATCACCGATCAGGGTGCTGTGCAGATGACCGGCGATCAGAAGCCGCACGCCCATCTGTTCCAGGCGACTCACGACCCGTTCTCCGCCGATCAGGGCTTTCGGTGCCCTGAACGCCGGCGGATACGCCACGTGGTGGTGGGTCACAACGATCCGCAGGTGATCGACCGGCGCCTGTTCGAAGGCCGCGGCGGCGAAGTCGAGTTGGCGATCCGAGAGGGATCCGGTCGTGACCCGGCGCGGCCGGGTCGAGTTGAGAGCAACCAGAGTCAATCCGTCAAACGTATGCACCTGGTCGAGCACCTCCTGGATCGAGTCGCGGTACTTTCGGTACGGCGTCAGGGTGCGCTCGATGAGCCGGTACACCGGGAGGTCGTGGTTGCCGGGAGTGACGACGATTGGGGCCTCGAACCGATCGATAAACGCGCGCGCCGCGCTGAACTGCTTGTTCCGGGCGCGCTGCGTGAAATCGCCCGCGATCACAACGATGTCGGGGCTGAGCTCCTCCGCCACGCGATGAATGCCGACGGCGCGATCCGGCAGAAATACTCCGCCGAAGTGGAGGTCCGAGACCTGGAGGATGTCAGGCACGTCCGGAATCGCGCGCAACGCCGCCGGATGTGCGATACAGGAGGACGAGAGCGAGCGCGATCAACGCCATGCTGATCAACTGTGCCATGGTCAACACGCCGAAGAAACGGTCGTCCTTAGCACGGAAGAACTCGACGAACAGTCGCTCGGCGCCTGCCAGCAGCAGCCACAGAGAGAAGAGCCAACCGGCCTCGCGTGGTCGTCTCCGCAACTTCCACAGGATCAGGAAGATCAGAAACGAGAGCGCCACTTCGAACAGCTGAGTCGGGTAGACCGCCAGGACGGTGGAATCCGGAATCGAATCCGGCACCGCGACCCCGAACTGGTGCCGCAGGTTGCCCGCGGTGCTCGGCGGATACCCCTGGGGGAATGGCATTCCCACCCAGCTGTCGGTGGGGCGACCGTAGTCGTCTCCGACAAGGAAGCAGCCGATGCGGCCGACCGCGTACGAGAGTGCAAGGCCGGGCGCCACCACGTCCGCCATCTCGACCAGGCTCTTGCCCCGCCGTCGAATCATGAACATCACCCCGAGGGCACCCCCGATCAGGCCACCGTACCAGACCAGGCCGCCCCGGGAGAAGAGCATCCCCGCCGGATCGATGGCCGTGCGCTCCCAATTCAGCAACACGTAGTACAGCTTCGCGCCGATGATCCCCCCGACCACCGCGCCGAGCAGCACATCTCCGGCGAACTCCGGGTCCTCTCCGCGCTCCCTGAGCTGGACGCGGATCACCGCGAAGCCGGCGATGAAGGCGAGCGCCATCATCACGCCGAAGGATGTGATGGTGAAGTTTCCGATCTTCAGTAGCTCCGGGTACATGCCTCTCCAGCCCTCAGTGGTGAGCGGACGGGCTCAGCCCCGGAAACGCGAGGCCCGCGTCGGCGCTCATCTCCATGCCACTTCGCTCGCCTTTCCGCAAGCGGTGCTCGGCGGCGCAAGCCACCATGCCCGCGTTGTCGGAGGCCAGGCGCGGCCGAGGTGCGAAGAGCGCTCCGCGACCGGCGAGTGCGTCGGCCATTGCAGCGTTGAGTGGAGTATTGCAGGCCACACCACCACCCAGCAGCACCCGATCGCACCCGGTCAGCTCGACGGCGCGCATCGTCTTGGTCACCAGGACATCCACCACCGCTGCCTGGAACTCGGCCGCCACATCGGGGACCGCCTGCGCCATACCATCCTCGGACGTTCTCTCGATCTCGTCGACCAGAAGCGCCGCAGCGGTCTTCAAGCCGCTGAACGAGAAGTCGAAGTAAGCGGAATCGGCAGGGGTGTGACGGCGTGAGACCAGCGGCCGGGGCAGCGAGTAGCGTCCCGCGGTACCCGACTCGGCGGCGCGCTGGATCTCGGGCCCGCCCGGGAATCCGAGACCCAACCGTCGGGCCACTTTGTCGAACGCCTCTCCGGCCGCGTCGTCCCGTGTCTGCCCCAAAAGCTCGTAGCGGCCCCACTCCGGAGCGAAAAGCAAGATCGTGTGCCCGCCAGACACGAGCAGAGCGACGAACGGCGGCGCGGCTTCCTCGTGTTCGAGTGAGTTGGCGAACAGGTGTGCCTCCATGTGGTGCACGCCGAGGAGCGGAAGGTCGAGAGCCAGGGCAAGTCCTTTCGCCCAGTTGACGCCGATCAGCAACGAGCCGATCAGCCCCGGCCCGCGGGTGACGCCGATCGCGGCCACCTCGTCTACACCGAGGTCGGCCTGCTCGAGAGCAGCCGCGACGACGGGGGCCAGGGTGCGGAGGTGCGCCCGCGCTGCGATCTCCGGAACGACGCCACCGAAGGCGGCGTGAGCATCCTGCGACGCGATCACCAGTGAGCAAAGCCGACCGTCCTCGACGATCGCAGCGGAAGTCTCATCGCAGGAAGTCTCCACACCCAGCACGGGCCCGCCGTTCCATTCGTTCAATTCGAGCTGTCCCCGCGGCGTCGGGCCACGACTTCGGGCCCTTCGGCGACCGCTGTCACCTGGGCACCGTCGGGCAGGGTCACCTGCACCGGGATGGCGATCGGCTGGATGGGCGCCAGGTTAATCAGCACAGAGGCCGAGACGTCACCGGGGCCGATTGCCTCGACCGCGCTCCGAGGACCGGTGAGCCGCACCAGGATGCTATCCGTCGAGAGAGCGACGTCTCTCGCCGCCGATCCTCGCACGCGGATCGCGACGAGCATCTGCCGCCGCACGAGGGAATCGACCTCCACGCGCACGAGGACGGACGTCGGATCGACCCGCACGTCTTCGAGGTCCGGCGAAACGGCGACTGACACTTCTCTCTGCATCGGGGCACGGAGTGGCGGCGCCGCGATGGCTTCGGTGGATAGACTCGCCAGAGACTCGACCTGCGAGGCGGGACCGATCGCTTCCACGCTGTCTGGCTCCAAGGTCGGACGGCCCAGGATGATGAAGCCTTCCGCCGGCTCGAGCTGCGCGACGGCGAATACCGGAAGGCGTTTGCGGGTGACCGGCTCGAAGCGCAGCCTCAGGGTCGACGGGCTGACTCCGACCGGGCGGATACCGGTTCCGG
This sequence comes from Gemmatimonadota bacterium, assembly GCA_041612005.1. Lineage (GTDB taxonomy): Bacteria > Gemmatimonadota > Gemmatimonadetes > Palauibacterales > Palauibacteraceae > JBFILW01. The sequence continues at coordinate 2,610 of JBFILW010000021.1, read as the reverse complement.
TCTCGAACGTGACCTCACTCAACGACACGTCCACCTCCATCACAGTGTCCGTGACCTCTTCGACCACCACGCGGATGGTGGGTGGATTGAAATTGAGCGAGACCAGGTCGGCGCGACTGCCACTGAACGAGGTACGGATCTCCTCCGGCGCATCGACGAGGACCCAGTCTTCGTCCCGAACGTCGTAAGTCACTTGCGTTCGGAGAGCCTGCTCCTGGCGGTCCTCGTCGGTGACATTCACCCACAGGAGCATGGCCAGGGCGACCGCGGCCACTTTGTATGGCCACTTGTCGAAAAGTTGCTGTCGCCAGGTCATGGCCTCGCATCCATGTCTTCCACGCCTTCCTCCTCACCGCCGGCCGAATCCGCGGCTCCCCCCGGTAAGAGAGGTCTCTCGATTCTGAATCGCTCACCAGCCACCTGGATGGCTACCCGGCCACCGGCGCGGAGATTGTAGCCAGCCGGGGGCGTTTGTCCTATCACTCTTCCGGGCGCGTCCACCGCTGCCTCATCGAAACTCACCACCCCCAGCCGCAGTCCCAGCTCCTCTAGTATCTCCACCACGTCCTCGGCGTGCCGGCCCAGCAGGTCGGGTACCGCGGACACTTCGAATCCACGACTCACGATGAGCTCAACCTCGGCCGGTACCGAGAGCTCCGTCCCCGCGGCAGGCGACGTGCGAAGCACTTGACCGGTCCGCACGGGCGCATCCTGCGAGAGGATCGTGGTTGTGAAGCCCAGCTGCTCGATGATGATGCGCGCCTGTCGCTCGGACAGGCCCCTCACGTCCGGCACCGTGACGCGCTGCGGCCCGAGGCTCACGGTCACGCGGACCGGGGCGCCGGGGCGGGCCAGCTGGCCGGGTAGCGGACTCTGCGCAACGACGAGACCGGCTGCCGCCTGGGCATGATAGACCTCGGAGCTGCGTTCGTAGGTCAGCCCGAGGGCGCTGACGCGCTCCCTGGCACTCTCGTCTTCCAATCCGACGAGCTCGGGGAGCTCGACGAGCTTCTCGCCGCCCGGCGCCGTCGGGGCGGGAAACAGCCAACGGGCGGCGATCAGGTAGCCGAGCCCAACGCATATCACCGCCAGCGCCAGCGACACGACCCAGCTGCCGGGGCGAAACTTCAGCCGCCCGGGCCCCGGCTTCAAAGCACCCACCCAACCCGATGCCGCCTCGGTCCATCGGCTCGTGCCGAGTCCCCGCCGCCGTTTATAGCTCATGACGGCGACTTCCGGCGCAGGCGGGCGGCGTACGATCCGTCCGTCCCGTAGGCCCAGGGTCGAATCACGAGCTCCCCGCGGTGGCTGAAAACGTCGGGTGGCAGCCGGCAGCCGGAAGGTGCGACTTCGAACTCGAACTCCGTATGACGGTCCAGAAACTCATCGACCTGTTCCTCGTTCTCCTCCTGCTCGATCGAGCACGTGGCATATATCAGCAGGCCGCCGGGATCGATCAACCCTGCACAGGCATCGAGCAGCTCCCGCTGCAATTGAACCAGTGACATTAACCGTCTCGGCGTCAGACGCCAGCGGGCGTCCGGCCGCCGTCTCAACGTCCCGGTGCCCGTGCAGGGGGCGTCCAGAACGACCGTCGCCGCGCGAGACACTGCCGGAGACCGGCCGTCCATCACAACTCCCCGGATGTCCAGTGCCTTGTACATCGGGGAGGCCTTCAGCCTCTGCAACCGCTGGTGGCTGACATCAGCGGCAACGAATGGGCTGACACCGGCCAGCGCGGCGAGGCCGATGGACTTGCCGCCCGGCGCGGCGCACAGATCCAAGACCGGCGCCCGCACGTCGGGGCCGATATAGTCGACTACGGCGGACGCAGCGGGATCCTGGATGACCGCCCCGACCCTCTGCAGTAAGTCGGCCGGCGCGCCGTCTTCGATCGACACGCAATTGGGCCACGGGTGCAACGGTCGGATGCGGATGTGCGTCCCCTCGAGCGCGCGGCCGGCCTCCGCGGGGTCGCGGTCGAGGAGGCGAGCGGTCACCGGGGGCGGGCTATTGCCCACTTCCACCAGCCTGCGCACTTCGCTCGCCGGCCATTGCGACAGCCAGCGTTCGACCAACCATCCGGGATGGGAGCCGTACGAAGTCAGGTAGGCGGCCGGGTCGACCTCGAAGTCCGGGTATTCGACCGGATCCTCACGGGCCGCGCGCCGCAGGACGGCATTGACCATCCGGGCGCCGCCGGGCCCTGCGGTGCGCCGGGCTCCGTTTACGGCCTCGTTGACCGCGGCGTGGCTGGGCACACGGAGCTCACGAATCTGGTACAGGCCCAAACGCAGCCAGTTGCGGACGGCGGGGTCGAGTCGATCGAGGGGTCGATCGACGAGCTGCGCGAGCTCCGCATCGAGTCGGCCTCGCAGACGCAGGCATCCAAAGCCGAGCTCCCGCGCGAAACCTCGGTCACGGGACGGGAGCGCAGCGAGGTTCTCGAGGGCGGTGCGGTCAGCGTATGCCCCGGTCTCGGTCTCGGACAGGATCTGGAAGGCGACGCGGCGCGGATCCCCCCCCCGAACCCTCAATCGAGCATGCCCGACGTCGGGCTCGATGGTATCGCCCATTCGCGGCGCGGCATGCGACCAGCGAGATACGCTG
>JBFILW010000020.1:0-22735 GCA_041612005.1 Gemmatimonadota bacterium | reverse complement strand
TGCTCCAGCTGCTCGCGCGACACCGATGAGCAGTCGTCGACTTCGACCATTCCTTCCGACTGAAGACGCTCGATGCCTTCCGCGGACAGCGGGTCCGCCACTACGACCTTCTTCATCCGAGCATCACCTCTGCGATATGTTCGAGCAGGATCTCGAGCTCCTGCATCGTGTGATCTCCCATGTGGCCAATCCGAATCGTCCGACCCTTCAGTTTTCCGTACCCGTTGGCGATCGTGTAGCCCCGGTCACGCAGTGCGGCGACTACCGGGGTTCCATCGAAGCCATCGGGCATGGTCACGGCGGTGACGGTCGGCGAGCGGTAGCCTGCCGGTGACAATACGCGGAACGGCTCGCCGCTCCGGTCTCTCATTTCGTCAACCCACGCCCATGTACGCTCGGCCATGCTCGCGTGTCGGTCCCAGCGCGCCTCCAGTCCCTCGTCGCGGATTCGGTCAAGCTGAAAAGCTAGCGCGTAGAACAGCGAGACTGCGGGCGTATTCGGCGTCTGACGCTTGGTGGTATTCTGCTCGAATTTGAGCAGGTCGAAATAGTAACCGCGGTCCTTCACCTGTCGCGCACGTTCCAGCGCGCGCTCCGAAGCGACGGCGAGGGCCAGTCCCGGAGGCAGCGCGAGCGCCTTCTGTGATCCGGTCACCGCGAAGTCCAACTTCCAGTCGTCGAACAGGAGCGGCGTGCCGGCGACCGACGTGACGCCGTCGACAGCCAGCAGCACGTCCTCGAACTCACCGACTACTTCAGCGATCGCGGCGATCGGATTCAGCACGCCGGTCGACGTCTCCGAGTGGACGACGGTGACGAGGTCGTAGATGCCGCGCGACTCGGCCAGCTTCTCTGCCACCCTCTCGGGCAGGTTCGGCTCCCCCCACTCCACATCCAATCGGTCGGCCGCCTGGCCGGTGCCCGCGGCAATGGCGTGGAAACGTTCGCTGAACGCCCCGCACACGAGACACAGCGCGCGACGGCGAGAGAGGTTGGTGATCGCGGCTTCCATCATGCCGGTTGCCGAAGAGGTGGAGACGTATACCGGGCGTTCGGTGCGGAACAGGTAGCTGAGGCCCGGTTCGAGCTCGCCCATGAGGGCGTTCATGTCGGGACCCCGGTGACCGATCACCGGTCGCACCATCGCATCCAACACCTCGGGCCGCACCTCGGTGGGGCCGGGGAGGAAGAAGCGACCGAAGGGTGGGGAGGTCAGATCGGTTACGGTCTCCACATTGACGGTCCGCTCAGGTTCGGCCGTCGTCTGCTGTATGGTCACGTTCGGATCGTCGTGTTCGAGGGGTGCCGAGCTCCGTGAAAGTCAGCGCTCGCTCGACAAGATGACCTGCCCGACCTGCCCGGGCAATGATTCTGCTTCGCAGCCTTTGCGGGCTGCGCGCATCCACACTCTGACTCGTGCCGGCCTTCCCGCGTAGGGCCGCTGCCGCTGCTCGCGCACTGCCGTCGTCAGATCAGCTGGCTCCGCCGCCGCCAGGGCGCAGAGGTCGTCGATGCCCGCCTCCATGAGCGCCCGCGCATTGAGAGTACCAATCCCGCGAGTTCGGGCCAGAAGCGCGGCCCGCACGATCTCTCCAGCCCGCCCGGCATCGACACCTGCTGCATCAGATACGCCGGCCGAGTCGAGATCGGCGATCGCGTAGACGCTGGCGACGCCGGCGTCCCGGAGCCGGACTGCCGCGGCGGGATCGACTCCCGGAAGATCCCGCACGCGAAGTTGATACGAGTCCACCGTCAGGTAGTCCATACCGATCAGAACGGCGACGCAGAATAGCGCCGTCACCACCCGCCCCCCCCAGACTCTGGAGCGACTCGCGGTTTGCACGCGGATGCTCGTAGCGACGGTCGCCGGCTCACCGGTCGCTCGCCAGCGGTCGGGGGCCAGCCCCAGCCCGACGAGAGCCGTATACATCACGAAACAGTCGAGCGCAAACACGGGAAAGCCGAGAAAGCCGAGCAGCGGCATCTCGAACAGCTTCAGATCTTCGAGGCCCGGTACCGTGTAGATCCAGCGGGCACCGGCGAACGAGTTGAGCGACTCCCAGAACAGGCCGATCGCGGCGCCGGCGGCGAGCAGTCGCACAATTCGGCCATAGCGGCCAGCGGCAAGATCCCCGAGCAGCGAGCCGGACGGGTCACGCCGAAAGTTCCACGGCTCGAGCAGCAGGGTGAACGCACCCCAGATGAGCGGGAAGAAGAGCAGCGGTCGCCACAGCGCCAGCGCGACGAACGCCACCCCCGCTGCAGGAATCAGCGTCAAAGATGTCCGCCCGAGAGTGAAGGTCGGGCCTCGCAGGCGTTCGGCCACACCGAGGGACTCCAGCCACCTCTCGGCCAGAAAAATAGCCGGAAGTACGGTGGCGAAGGCCAGCACGGTCGCCGGCCAGTGCAGCCACCACTCCTCAGGAACGAACACGTAGTACCAATTGGCGAGCCGCAAGTTGGCGAGCTCGAAAACAAACCACACCGGCGCGGACCAGGCAAAAAGGGCCACCGCGAAACGGCGGTCGCCGAACAGCGCCGAGCGTCCGGTGCGAGCGATGATGGCCGCGTCGAGAGCCGGCAGCACCAGATACCAGGCCCACTGGTAGTACCAGGTGTGGAACGGCTCGACGAGCCGGGCCGAGAGAATCGTGACCGTTGCGAGCGCAAGGAGGCAGATCGTGAAAATCATCGCCCCCCGTCGGCGCGTCACGCCCATGGTTGACGAAGTCCGGGCCGGGGCCGAATTTCAGCGCCGTTCGGCGAAACGCGCGCCAACGGTGTGGCCATTAGGTCCTTTTCCGTCCTAGCGAAGTACGAGCACTTGCGATGCGGTACGTAACCATGACCGAGATGTCCCCGGGGGAAGTCCTCGAGCGGGCGCGGCATTTCTTCGCCGAGAACACGCTCATGAAGTTGGCGGAGGATGGCGGCGGCACGCTCGTGTTCAGGGGCGAGATCGGAACCGCTCGGCTGCGCGTTGACCGAAAGCACGGGCACACCAATGTGCACGCGGAGACGGATCGGGTCGCCGGACTCGATGTCACGGATGTGACCAAACGCTTCCTTTACACTTTGCAGCACGTCTAGCTGACGGAGACGAGTGTGGACACGAGCTCGGGTAGCGCAGCTGTACGCCTGGCGATGCCGGACCGGTGGTTGGAGTGCGTGGTGGAGCTCCCGCTGTCGACGACAGTCGGGGAGGCCAAGCGGAAGGGTCTGGAAACCTTGCTTCTGCGTACGGTCGACAACCCCGATGACTTCTACGTCGACTTCGCCGAGAAGCGGGTGCGAAACGAGGCGACCACTCTGGCCTCGCTCGGGGTCGCCGCGAACAGCGCGCTCTTCATTCGGGCCTATGACCTGGGACACTATCCGGACTTCAAGGGCTGAGGTCATCAAGCGCGGCGACGGCGCGCTTTCTCCTGGTAGGTCGTCGGCCCTTCGCCACCGCCGTTCCCGTAGCGACTGAAGTACTCCCGCGTTTCCCGCAGCACGATCCCCGACAGCAGAAGCAGGCCGAGCAGATTGGGGAATGCCATCAGGCCGTTCATGACGTCCGACAGGAGCCAAACGGTACTGAGTGGCGCCGCGGCCGCCACCGCGATCACCACGATGTAGAGCAACCTGTAGGGCATGACGGCACGAGATCCGAGCAGATACTCGACGCTGCGTTCGCCGTAGTACGCCCACCCGAGCATGGTCGAGAAAGCGAAGAAGCTGAGGCTGATGGCCACGATGAACCCGCCCCACTCGCCCGGGAGCCCGGTCGTGAACGCCTGCTGGGTCATGTTGGCTCCGTCCTGGCCGCTCAACCACGCCCCCGTCGAGATGATCGCGATACCGGTGAACGTGCACACGACGATCGTGTCGATAAACGTCTGTGTCATCGATATCAGAGCCTGCCGCACGGGCTCTCGCGTCTGAGCCGCGGCGGCAGCGATCCCTCCCGTGCCGAGGCCCGACTCGTTCGAGAACACGCCGCGCGCCACGCCGTTTCGTATCGCCTGCGAGACCGTGTAGCCGAGGACACCGCCGGCGGCGGAGGTCGAATTGAAGGCACCATCGAAAACGAGCCGAAACGCGTCGGGCACGTTCTCCAGATTGAAGAAGAGGACCAGCCCGGCACCGCCCAGGTACAGGACGATCATCGCCGGCACAAACACGCCCGTGAAGCGACCGATCGACTTGATTCCGCCCAGGATAACGGAGCCGGCCAGGACCGCCACAACCAGGCCGACCAGATACTGCGGCACGCCGAAGGAGTGGTTGATCGCATCGGCGACCGCCTGTGACTGCACACCGTTTCCGATCCCGAATGCGGCGATCGACGCGAAGAGCGCGAAGGCGACGGCAAGGATTTTCCCGAGCCGGCGGAATGGAATGCCACGCTCCAGGTAGAACATCGGACCGCCGAGCTTCTCGCCGCGCGCATCGGTCTCCCGAAATCGGACCCCGAGCACCGCCTCAGAGTATTTGGTGGCCATTCCGACGAGGCCGGTCATCCACATCCAGAACAGCGCCCCCGGACCGCCCGCCGAGATCGCTGTCGCAACACCCACGATGTTCCCGGTTCCCACCGTTGCGGCCAGCGCGGTCATCAACGCCTGGAAGTGCGAAATGTCCCCGTCGGCGTCACCTTCCGACCGCTTGATCAGGGCCAGATAGAGGGAATGGCCCAACTGCCGGAATTGCAGGCCACGAAGCAGCAGGGTTAGATATAGGCCGGTGCCGACGAGCAGCACGATGAGCGGGACTCCCCACACCGCGTCCCGAACCCGGACCAGTAGCGTCTCCACCTCGCCGCCGGAGCTCTGGATCGCCAACGAAATCGCGTGGATCATGCTCATCGAGTTCGGGCCGAGTGAAGGGAGAAGTTGACTGCGTGCTTGTAACGCCGGCCGCACAGGTTAGACAACGCGGCGGGATGCCGTCAACATGACCACCAACCGCTCATCCCCATGCGAAAGGGCGTGCGGCGATGTCCGCTGAAGCAAGCCATGTGATGAACAAAGCCGAGCTCCAAGGCGCGCGGCGGCTGGGTTTCGACGATATGCCGGAGCTGGTCGAGGCGTGCCTCCCCGCGCTGAACCGCGGGCGGTCGATCGCCGTGCTGGCGGCCGACGGCTCCGGCCTCGAGCTCCTCTATGCGCTGGCCGTCTCGCGGGCATGCCAGGCCGGGGGCGGCATCGGGGCGATCCTGCTGACGTCAACCAAAGCCCGGGCGGCGCGGTGCGCGGCGGCGGTCAACGCCTTCGACTCCGATGGAGGGAGCCGCGGGCGGGTCTGGCCTCCTCCGGGCAAGTCCAGCCTGGTGCCACCGCCGGGGACGATGGCTCTGACGGGGCGAGCGAGTGAAATCCTGCCAGCGGTTCGCGCTGGGCGAGTGCGTCTGTCGGACCTCCGGCTGCTGATCATCGATGGGACCGAAGCGATCGAGCAGGCCGGAGACTGGTCATCGGTCGCGGCGCTTCTGGCGACGCTCGACGCCGGGACGATCAAGATCGTCAGCTGCCTCGGGCCAGGCTCGCTGTTGAGCGACCTGCTCACCAATCAGCTGTCGCGCGCCTATCGCTGGCCGCCCGAGCTGTTCGATGAAGCGCGCCCGGAGCCGACGAAGGGCGCCTCCCGGCTGTGGTACGGGGCGGCCCCGGGTCTCGAGGAGCGGCTGGACCTCCTGGCGGCGGCGCTGGAGGATACCCGAACCGGTGCGACCGTCTTCTGCACGGACGCAACGACTGCCGCCGAGGTCGTGCGGGGGCTGGCGGCCCGGGGAATCGCCCCCGGTTCCGAGCCAGACACGCCAACCGTTCAGGTCACACTGGAGCCGGCGGTCGCCTCGGCTGCACCGGTGGCGGTCGTATTCGGGCTGCCGATGGACCTCGAATCGCTCACGAGTCGGCTCGAAGGCGCCAATCGCCGTATCGCAGTGGTGACGACCCGCCACCTGGGGCAGCTGCTGCTGCACGCCCGGCGGGCCGGTTGGCCGACGCGCGCCCTTCCGGCGATGGCGGCGCGACCGGACCTTGACCCGGTGGAGCGATTCCGCGCCCTCGTGAGGGAAGAACTGCAACGGGTCGATCCGGCGGCGGAATTGCTGCTCCTCGAGCCGTTGCTGGAGGAACACGGCACGGTTCCGGTCGCGGCGGCTCTCGCGTCCCTACTCCGCAGACGATCGGCGGGGTCGGCGACCGTGAAACAGTGGCCGGACATGGAAGCGGATTCGGGACTCAGCGTCGAGCCGCTGCCGTCCGGCGATGGAGAGCGCGGGACACGGTCCGCCTGGACGAAGATCTACGTTGCGGTCGGGCGGCGTGATGGAGCGAAGGCGAACGACCTAGTCGGTGCAATCACGGGCGAGACGGGGATCGTCGGAGGCCAGATCGGGAAGATCGAGATCCGCAACAGCTTCACTCTCGTCGACATCGACTCCCAGGTCGTCGACGAGGTGATAAGCGGTCTCGATGGCTCCAGCATCAAGGGACGAACCGTCTCGGTGAGACTCGATCGCGAAAAATGACGCGCGCGAAGCATCTTATCCCGCCGGCACTATTCACGGCTCTGGTGGCGATGGGAGCCACGATCATCGCGCTGCTCGCGACTTTGCCCGACCCATCAACGTTTAGAGAAGCGTGGCCCGAGTCCACGGCGTACATGCGCCTCCGCGCGGCCGAGGCCGTGGCCGAAGGCCGACAATTCCGGCTCAAATATTCTCCGGTCCCGCTGGCGCAGATCCCCGCTTCGGTTCAACGCGCGGTGCGAGTTTCGGAGGACGCGGCGTTTTATCAACACCGGGGATTCGACTGGTTTGAAGTACGACAGGCAGTCGGAAAGGCGTGGGAGGAGGGCGAGGTCCCGCGTGGAGCCAGCACGATCACGCAGCAGCTGGCCCGCAACCTGTATCTGTCGCCGAGTCGCCACCTGTTCCGCAAGTTGAGGGAGGCGCTTATCACCGAGCGGCTCGAGGCGCGCCTCACCAAGGGGCGGATCTTCGAGCTCTACCTGAACGTGATCGAATTCGGGCCGGGTGTGTTCGGTGTCGACGCGGCGGCGCGCCACTACTTCGGGATCCCCGTTGCCGAGGCGGGCCCGCGTCAGGCCGCGGAGCTCGCCGCCACCATCCCCGCTCCCAGAAGCCAGAATCCTCTCACGAATACGCGGGGCTTTCGGTGGCGCGCGGAACTCGCGTACGCGCGGGCATTCGGAGCGAGCGACACGCTGGCGGCCGACGGCGCCGACACGCCCGGGTCTCCGGTCGGCGCCGATGTTGGCGTGGACAGCACGCTTGAAGGGGCGCGCCCGGAGTGACTACCGCCCTCAGGTGTCGCGCTTCTTACGCTCTTCGTCGGCCATTCGACGCTTGAGCTCCCGCAGCTGCTCGTCGGCCAGCGACGCTGGATCGAGGGGCTCATCCCGCAGGTCATCCGCCATGGAGTAGTCGCCCAGAGCTTCGTCCACCTCGCGCGAGGCTTTGTCGAGGTCGGCGTCGCGGGTCATCTGGTCCTCGAGGCGCTCGAAGTCGTCGACGGCGTTCTCACCTCCCCCACGCAGGTTGCCGATTGCCCGGCCGCGGCGGGCCTGGGCGGCGATGGCATCCTTTCGCGCAATCGAGGACTTGAGCTGGCTCATCTGCTCCGCCACGGTCTGCTTCTGGAGGGCCAGGTCGGCTTCCGCCGCTTCCAGTCTCTGTTGCGCGACTTCGGCCCGCGATACGTGTTTGGCCTTGAATTCCCGGGCCACCTTCACCGTCTCCTCGTCACCGATCGCCTCGGCCTGGGTTGCCCGCCGCTCGCACTCCTCCACCTTCTCGAGCTCGCCCATGAGGCGTTTGCGGTACAGCGCGATCTGCTTCTCGAGCTCGGGGATCCGGGCCTTGGTCTCGATCAGCTCCGAGCGCATCGCGCGAAGAAGGTCGTCGATCTCATCTTCCGGACCCGCGCCGAAGGCGTCTTCGAGCTTGCGTAGGGCGTCGTCCAGGGACTTCCGCAGGCGGTTGAACATGTCCGAAGTCTAACACGGCGTTCCGAGAGCAGCCAGCGCCCGGAGGCCTTCCTGGAGGAGCGTCGGTCCCCTGGTCTCACACCGGCGCTCGGAACCCCCGGGGGTATGCATTTGATGGGCCCGAGGGCCATCCCGGAGTGTATATTGGAGGCTCGCAGGCAAGCCGAGGAAGAGATGAAGGTCCAACAAGAAGGAACCGGGATCGATACCGTAGCCGGAAGCAAGACAGTTCCCGCGCAGAGGGTATTCCGCGTCGAGGGAATGCACTGCGCCGGGTGTAGTACCGCCGTGGAGCGTGCCCTCAACGATCTCGATGGCGTCGAGGCTTCGGTCAGCCTCCCGGCCGAGTCGGCGACAATCGCGTACCCGAGCGAGCGGGTGAGCGTGGAGCAGCTGCGCGAAGCGGTCGCGGCGGCGGGCTATGACTTGATCGAGCCCGACACGGGGTTGGACCGCGCCGCGCGTGAGCGCGAGCGGCTGGAGCGGGACGCGGACAAAGTGCGAACGGCGCGAGGGCGAATGGTATTCGCCTGGGCCCTCACCGTGCCGGTGATGGGCTGGATGATCCCGGAGATGTTCTTCGGGACCAAGTGGCCGAGTGCGCTGGCCTTCGACGCCGGCATGGTTCTCTTGGCGCTGCCGATCCTGGTTGTCGTGGGACGTCCCACGTTCATCAGCGGTTGGCGTTCCGCCATGCGACGGCATCCGAACATGGACACGTTGATCGCCATGGGGAGCGGCGTGGCGGTCGCCACGGGCGTGGTGACGATCCTTCACGACCTGGGGCAAACGGCGCAGTTCTCCGGTCTGCTCGGTGACCTCCCGCACCTGATGAACTACGCCGGAATCGGGGCCATGATCATGGCCATCCACCTCACCGGCCGATACGTGGAGACGAAGGCCCGCGGAACCGCGTCGGCTGCAATCCAGAAGCTGTTGTCGCTGGAGGCCCGCTCCGCTCGCGTCGTTCGCGACAAAGTCGAGACGGAGGTTCCGGTCGCCGAGGTGCGGGTCGGAGATGTCATGATTGTACGTCCCGGCGAGAAAATCCCCACCGACGGGATCGTGCTCGAAGGCCACAGCGCAGTGGACGAGTCGCTGGCTACCGGCGAGTCGATGCCGATCGAGAAGAAACCGGGAGACCCGGTGATCGGCGCCACGATCAACCGGCAGGGTGTGCTGCGGGTCCGAGCGACCGGGGTCGGCGAGGACACGTTTTTGGCTGGAGTCGTGCGCATGGTCGAGGAGGCGCAGTCCAGCAAGGTACCGATCCAGGAATTCGCCGATCGGGTGACGGCGATCTTCGTCCCGGTCGTTCTGGCGATCGCGCTCGCTACCCTCTTGAGCTGGTTGGTCTTCCCGGACGCGCTGGGACGCGTGGTCTCCTGGGCGGCCGGATTCCTGCCGTGGGTGGACCCGGGACTGGGCACTCTGTCTCTGGCCGTTTTTGCGGCCGTGGCGGTGCTTGTTATCGCGTGTCCCTGCGCCCTTGGGTTGGCGACGCCGACGGCTCTCATGGTCGGCACCGGGCTCGGGGCCCAGCGCGGCGTTTTGATCCGGGATGGCGCCGCGATCCAGACGCTGAAGGATGCCGACGTCGTCGCGTTCGACAAGACCGGCACCCTCACCCTCGGCCAGCCAACCGTCACCGATGTGCGGCCGATCGACGGATTGACCGAATCGGATCTACTGGCCGTCGCGGCAACCCTCGAACACGCATCGGAGCATCCGGTTGGCCAAGCCGTCGTGGCGCTCGCTACCGAGCGCGGGATCGGTCGCGGCGCTCTGGGCGCCTTCGAGTCCGTAACGGGGCGCGGGATCCGGGGAGAGGTCGATGGTCGCCGCGTGGTAGTCGGAAGCGAGCGAATGATGGCCGAGGAGCATATCGATACTCGCGGCCTGAGGGCGAACGCGGCCCACTTCGAGGGGCAGGCAAAGACCGTCATGTGGGTGGCCGACGAAGGTCGGGCGGTCGGCCTTCTGGCCGTGTCCGATCCCCCCAAGGATGGAGCCCGGGCTGCCGTCCAGGAGCTGCGCGACCTCGGCCTGGAGCCGGTGATGCTCACGGGCGACAACCAGCGCACGGCAGAGGCGGTCGCCCACAGTGTCGGAATCTCCCGCTTCTACGCGGAGCTCTTACCGGGCCAGAAGGTCGACGCGATCCGCCAGCTACAGGAGACGGGGCGAGTCGTGGCCATGGTGGGAGACGGCATCAACGATGCTCCCTCGCTCAAGCAGGCGAACGTCGGCATCGCGATCGGGACCGGAACCGATATCGCGATCGAGGCAGCCGACATGACTCTCGTACATGGCAGTCTGGCGGGCGTCGTGCGGGCCGTGAAGCTGGCCCGGGCGACATTCCAGAAGATCCGCCAGAATCTGTTCTGGGCTTACTTCTACAACACCGTGGCAATCCCGGTGGCGGTGCTGGGCCTTCTCCATCCACTGATCGCGGAAGGCGCGATGGCCTTGAGCTCGATCACGGTAGTGGCGAATGCCAACCGGCTGCGCCGGGCGGATATCGAGCCATAGTCCGCGACGCTGGAGAACCGGATGCGTGGCTTTGGGATGATCCCCTTGCACCAGACTCACACCGCGTGACATCCTCCGCACGAGACATGGAGGGCGCGACAACCTGGGCGGAGGGCAAGATGAGGACAACGATGTCGAAGCTTGGATCTTTGATAGCGGTCTGCATGATGGTCGCCGCCTGCGCGCCGGAACAAGAGGCACAGCACGAGATCACGCTCGCGGCCATGGACAGCGTCCTCATCGAGCTGGGCGGCACGCAGACAGGCGAACTGGATCGAGCGACGCGGTGGCGAATGATCAGCTCGATCGGCTCCGGTCTTCCTCCGGCGAATTTCAAGCCCGCGGACCTTCCCGATCCCGACTCGAGGGGCGCCTACTTCCTTCAGATCTATTGCATCCAGTGCCACGGCATCGCCACGCCGCAGATGCACGCCGCCGTCGAGTGGCCGATCCTGGTGCGCCGGATGCTGATGCGATCGGAAACACTGAAGAACCGCATGGGAGGCCCGATCACGGAAGACCTGGTCGGTGAGATGGCGTTGGAGGGAGCGGCCGTTACCCTGATGCCACCCCCGGGACACGTCGATACGCTCATATCCTACCTCACGACATACGCGCTGCCGCTCGCACTGCCGGGAGAGATCGGGGAGGGTGCCGACGCCGAGCTTTACGTACAGCGCTGCTCGATTTGCCACGAGATACCATCCCCGCGGGCGCATACCGTGTCGGAGTGGCGGGCGGTCGTCGGTCGGATGCAGAGCCACATGGTCACGATGGACCTGGATCCACTGACGGTCGACCAGATGACGCGCATCAACTCGTATCTGGAGAGCGCCGCGAGCCCCTAGGTCACCACAGGGGCTCGCCCGGCTGGTCCGGCCTACATGCGACGACGCTGGCCGAAGACGATCTCGAGCTCGACCCGCTCGCCGTCCCGCTCCACGATCGCTGTCGCCGCCTCGCCCGGCTTGGCGCTCTGGAGGATGAACATGAAATCGTTGATGTCGCGGATGTCGCGGCCCGCAAGACCGATCAGCAGGTCTCCGCGCTGTAATCCGCCCTTCTCCGCCGGACTGTCGGCGCGCACACCGGCCAGTAGCACTCCCGGCCGTCCATCTTCCGGGCCGGCATAGTCCGGGATCGTTCCGAGTGACGCCCCGAACGCCCGTACATCTCCACTGGGGGCCGGTGCTGGGGCTGACACGTACGTAAGCGGCTCCGGCCAGGTAGCGGCGGCCAGTGCGATGGCGGCCGCCAGGTGCGCGATTCTCGTGCCGCCGATCGAATTGATCTTATCGGCGTCGTCGCTGGGCTTGTGGTAGTCGGAATGCGAGCCCGTGAACAGGTGGATGACCGGCACGCCGGCAGCGAAGAAAGGCGCGTGGTCCGAGGGACCGTAGCCGTCGCCGCTGATCCCGCATTCGATCGCCGCTTCCCCGCAAGCGGGCTCGACGATCGCGCGCCACTCGACGGCGGACTCACCACCGAGAACAGAGAGCTGGTTCTCCCGCATCCGGCCGACCATGTCCATGTTGATCATGCCGACCACGTCGCTCATCGCGAGGCTGTTCGGTGGACTGCGCGTGAAGGCGCTCGAGCCCAAGGTGCCGAGCTCTTCACCCGAGAAGGCGACGATGTAGACGTCGCGCTCCAGCGATGCGCGCTGTTCGCTTAATACGCGGGCCACCTCCAGCAGCGCGGCCGTCCCGGACGCATTGTCGTCGGCCCCGTTGTGGGTCTCGTGGGCGCTCGGTTCGAGCGAGCCACTGCCGCCCATGCCGAGATGGTCGTAGTGAGCACCGACGATCAGCACGCCGGGCTTCCGCGCCGCAGCCTCGGCCCTCACGACTCCGACAATGTTGTACCCGGTCTCTTCGAGCTCCTTGAGCTCGACTCGAACGCCTGCCTGGTGGCCACCTTCGAGGAGGCGTTGTCCGATGTCCCGACTCGTCACGATCACTGGAATGCCGGCGTTGCCCCTCGAGTCGACCCGCAACCCGGGTAGCGGAGCTTCTTCCGGTATCTCCTCGGGCGAGACGTCCGGCAGGTCAACCACGATCAGTCCGATCGCGCCATGCTCGCGGGCGTTGAACGCCTTGTAGCGCAAATCGCTGTAGCGCCTCTGCGCCTCCTGGAGGTCAAAGGGGTGCGTCTCGGGCGTGAAGCGGCGGACGAGCACGATCTTCCCTTCGGCATCCACATCCCGGTAGTCGTCGATGCCGAATTCCTCGGACGTTATCCCGTAGCCGGCCGCGACCACTTCGCCGCTCACCACATCACTGGATGAGAACCCCGCCACGACGTAGTCGTCTTCCGAGACGGCCTCGCCGTCGATCGTGAATGCGGTGCCCGGTCCGACCTCAACGCCGACCGGAATCCGAAATGCGTGCCGGAACGCTCCGTCGTCCGATGCGGGAGCGAGCCCGATCCCGGCGTACCGGGCCTCGAGCCAGGCTGCCGCCGCCTCGAGCCCGGGGGTGCCGACCCCGCGTCCGTGGCGCGCGTCGTCCGCCAGCCACTCGACATCGGCACTGTAGCGTAGGACGGCAGGATCGTCGCTTCCCTCCGCGGAGATGGCCGCCGACTGCCCGGATGGATCAGGCTGGCCGTGCTGGGCGACGAGGGGCGCTGACCAACCAAGGTGCAGGACGATCACGACAAGGGCGGGCAGTAGCGCGAACTTCGGGTACCGTTGTATCGGGATCCGGCTCAACATGGCTCCTCCAGCATTCCAAGACTTCTCCTGCCCGGACGGGGATGCCCGGGAAGCCGGCAACTTCCGGTCCCGCCGTCGGGCGGACAAGTCCGTAGAATTCCCTACACAGTCGAGCAGGGTCCTCCCCACAACCTGCGGGAAACTGCTCCCGACAGACACTTCCGGGCCCGTACGCTACCCTACTTCTCGGGTGGGTCCGCCCGACCCTCGTACGAGTGGGCCAAAGGGGCGGCACAACGACGAATCGAGATATTCGAAATGGCTGGCAACGGGAACTGGGGGCAACACTCGGCGGGCGGCACAAGTCAGGCGCGCGCCGCCAAAGAGACCGATCTTGTGTGCCGGGCGCCCGGCCGGAACGGCTCACACCGTCATGTCTGCGCCACCAAGCTCGGCGAGGCGCCGCTGTCCCTTCGTTTCATGGGCGTCGTGCGGCGGTGGAACGATCGAACCGCCGTGTTGGAGTCGCCACGAGACGTCCGGCGCTGTCCGAAGTGCGGGTGGTTCAACCTTTACGAGCCCTTGAGTGAAGCAGGGCATCCCAACGGCGGCAGTCGACACGTATGATTACGCTTGGTCGCACCAGTAATGTCACGGAATCCGACCTTGACTGGCGGATGGACGCGGCTCATTTTCTGTGTTGAGATGACCCGGGACGGTCGCTTTTCACTGGAGAGTGAGCAGGCCGTCCTTTTTCTTAGTGAACATGACGCGTTGGCGGCTGCTTTCCCAGCGCGTAAGTCGGGGCCCAGAGCCCAGGTCTGATCGGAGGGGAAGATGAAGCGCGACGGAATGAAGCGATGGTTCGGGGCAGTGGCCGCCGTGGTGGCGGTCGGACTGTTCGCGGCTTCGTGCACAAAGGAAACGGTCGTGTTCGTCGAGCGACCTCTATTTGAAGATCCGCCCGCCGGCGCCAACGGCTTCCTGGGCTACGAAAGCAGTGCAGCAAGCAGCGAAGGCAATTCGGTCTGCGGCGCCTGCCACGTTGGAACGCTGTCCGACTGGAGCGGCACGGAGCACTCGGGCGCGTGGCTGACGCTGGAGAATACGGGCAGCGCGCAGGACTTCTGTCGCGAGTGCCATTCGACAGGTCCGAACGGGAATCCGCCTGACAACGACGCGACGTCCGGCGGCTGGGCCGCCACGGGCGACGCGCGTTACTACGACGTGCAGTGCGAGGCCTGCCACGGACCGGGCCAGACGCACCTCGACGATCCCGGTCTCTTCCAACCGCTGGCCTCAGCCGCCGTTGACACGACCTTCGGGTGCGGCGATTGCCACCAGGGCGATCATCACGGGTTCGTCAACGAGTGGCTCGATTCTCCGCACGCCCAGATCGTCGGCTTCGCGGCGGCGCGCGAGGGGTGTGCCGACTGCCACAACGGGAAGGCGACGCTGCAGCTCTGGGACCCGGGCGCCAACTACGAGGAGAAGGACGACGGCACGCCGCTCGCACAAGTTTGCGTCGTGTGCCACGACCCGCACGGATCGCCATACACGGCACAGCTGCGGCAGCCGATCGAGAACGTGGCGATAACGTCGCACCTCTGCGCGCAGTGTCACAACCGGCGCACGGAGCCCGACCCGGGCTCCTCGCACGGCCTCGAGCCACACGCGCCGGAAGCAGACCTGTTGCAGGGCACCGCGGGCTGGGTGCCGCCCGGCTCGTTCATCGGTCAGGACACGATTGCCGGAACGCACGGCTCCGCGGCCAACCCGAGGGCGTGCGCTGCCTGCCACGTGTTCCCCTTCACGGTCAGGGACAATGTGACCGGTGACTTCGTGTTCAACGCGACCGGTCACCTCTTCCGGCCAATCCCGTGCGTGGATGCGCAGGGGGTCCCGGAGCCGTTCGACGTCACCTGTGGTCTGTCCCCGGCGGAGCGTTCGTACGCCTCGTGCACCGTGGCCGGCTGCCACGGCTCCGAGCAAGCCGCCTTCTCCGCGCTCACCACCAAGAGCGCCCAGGTCCAGGCCGACGCGGATGACTTGATCGCGCTGCTGGCGCTGGTCGATCCCAACCTGGATGCGCCAGGCGGCGAGATCGACCCCGAGAACCCGACATTCACCGTGGCCGAAGGAGCCTTCTTCAACTACCACCTAGCCATTTTCGGCAACTCAGCGTTCAACACTGACAACGTGCTGGGTTCGACAACCCACAACCCGTTCCTGGTGCCGTCGCTGCTCATGGAGAGCATCAACATTGTGCAGACCACGTATGGCGTGTCGCTGCCGCGGACGGTGGGACGGGACTTCGAGGCGGAGATCCGCGCGGAGATCAGCAAAGCCAGGGGGTACTAGGAAACCCGAAGAAGGCAGACGGAAGCCCTCGGCGCGCCGCGAGCGCTGCACCATCATGCGGTGAGGCGATGAGCCGACGCGATCGGAGTGAGACCCGGGGGGGAAGGCTTCCCTCCCGGGTCTTTTTTCTTTCCGCCCGAGATGATCTACCCGCCGCGGCAAAGTGCGGCAACGGAGATGGATCAGACGTCGGAGCCCGTCAGCCGGATGCGCTACAGCCCTGGAGACCACGGTGGCCCCCAGGACTGTCGAAAAGGAAGGTGTATGAGCCTGTCAGAACGAGGACTGCTGGTCCCAGACTCCTTAGGCGGATGGCTCGTGGCACATGGCACACGAGTCGTTGGGTCGGCCCTCGTGGTCAGCCGGGGACTGCGGCATGCCCTCCATGCCGCTGGCGTGGCACATACCGCACTCTTCTCGCCCCTCGAGCTCGTGCGGCACCGCGGCCGCCTCTGCCGTCTGAATCGCCGCGTCTTCGGCGTGACACCAGAGGCAGGTGCTGTTCTCGCGCCCCTCGTGGCTTTCGGGTACCGCCGGCATCTCCGCCATGGACCCGGAGTGGCACATGAGGCACTCGGAGCGCCCCTCGAGCTCGTGGGCTACTACCGCCGGTTTGGTGGCGGCGGCCTCCTGGGCCAGCGCCGTTGCGGCACCAGGTCCGAGCAGCAGCACCAGGGCTGCAAAAAGGCTGTGTCGTTTAATTCTCATGGTTCTTAGCTCCCACGCAGTCTGTGGTCGATCAGGACAAGGCCTGTTGCCGGCCCCGAGCCTGTTGGATGCGTACACCCCGGGCCCGACGGTCGTGCCATTCGAACCGTCCGGCGCCTCAGGTGGCAAAACTCGGGCCGCTCCGTAAAGTTACCCAGGCCGAGGGAGCGCAGCCAGCGGGCGCCGGCCCGGAGCACCATGCAGCGAGCAGCGAGGAGATAAGTGGAGAGCAAGAAGGCGGCAGAGGGTCCGCGCTTTGACTTCGCCGGCCAGCTTCTCGGCGGAGTCATCCTGGTGATGTTGACGCTCGGGATGCTGGCGCTGGTCGTGTTTCTGCTTCCTGCCAGGCACGCCGAGTCTCCGGGGCGCGAACCCGTCGCGGTCGTCGTGGCGGAAGCGGACTTCCCGATCGGCTCGAGCCGGATCGTCAACTGGGGCGAGCGCATCATTCTCGTTGTAAGACATGGGGAACGGGACTATTACGCGCTTCAGGGCACGAGTCCCACCGATGGCTGTATCCTGGACTGGGACCCCGAGTCCAGCCGCGTGGTCTCGCCCTGCAGTTATCTGGCTTTCGATGTGCACGGTAACGCGGTCGCTGGACTAAGCACCAAGCCGCTCCGGCGCTACGCGGTATACCTCCGCGACGGCGTCGTGTACGTGAACGAGGGCTGACATGGCGAGCCGACCGAGAGGACCGATCCGCGCCTGGCTCCATCAGGCATCGCGCGACCTTAAGATGAGTCTCGACCCGAGCCTCCTCTCCATACCACGCTTTTTGGGTCTGTTGTACGGCCGGATCGACCGCAGCCTGTCGATCGACGATGCGTGGGATAAGGCAATGCGGCGCAGACTGCCGGCGCACGTCGGCTGGCGGCACGCGTTCGGCGGCATCACGTACCTGCTTTTCATCCTTCTGGTGGTCACCGGCGTGCTGTTGACGCTGTATTACCGACCCACCGCGGAAGAGGCGTACGTCAGCATGCAGCATGTCACCTCAGAGGTGCCAATGGGCTGGCTGGTCCGCGATCTTCACGTGTGGGGAGCGAACCTCATCGTGCTCGCGGTGCTCGCACATATGGCGCGGGTGCTGTTCACGGGCGCGTACAAGCCGCCACGCGAGACGAGCTGGTTCATCGGACTGCTGCTGTTGGGGGTAATCCTCGCGTTCGGGGCTACCGGGCACTTGCTCCCGTGGGATCAGTGGGCGTACTGGACGACGAGCGAAGTACTGTTCGCGTTGGGGCAGGTGCCACTGTTCGGGCGTCCGCTCGCCAATGTTCTGGCCGGCGGCGAGGTTATCTCTGACGCGACTCTCAATCGATTCTTCACATTGCATGCGATTCTTTTGCCGTGGCTCGCCTTCACGCTCCTCATGCTCCATTTCACGGTCCTCCGTCGGTACGGCGTAGCATCTCCGAGGGGGGCACCCAAGCCCGAGGAGGAAGGGGTTCCCTTCTTTCCAAACCACATACTGCGCTCTTTCGTAGTCTCGGTGGCAGTGATCGCAGTGGCCATTTCGTTGGCGATCCTCTTCCCCCGCCCCGTGAGCGCACCCGCAGATCCGCTGAGCGTGCCGGGGGAGCTGACCTCGACCTGGGTGGTCGTCGATGTGAGCCTCGCCCTCATCCGGTACATCGGCCACTGGGGGTTCACCGTGTTCCTTCTCCTCGGTCTGGCCATGGCTCTTCTCCCCTTTGCCGACCGGGGCGCCGAGTATCGGCTACGGCGTCGGCCCCTGGTGCTCGCACTCGGGGTGATCTTCTTCGCCGGTTTCCTGGTCGCCTGGGCGATCGGCGCCCGCCAGAGTTACGCACCGACCAGCGCCACGGTCCGGCCGGGCGTCGAGGCGCACGTGTCCCCGCCCGCGGAGACCACCAGCCCGGATGTCGAGGCCGACGATCCCGAACCAGCAGGAGATGACGGCGCGCCGGAAGGTGACCGATGAGGGCCCTGCGCTGGATCGCGCTCGTGGCCGTGCTCCTTGCGAGTGCCACACCGGCTTGGTCGCAGACGGCTAGCGAGCGCCCCCGGGGGGCACGATCGTCGCTGGACCGTAACTACGGCTGCGTGGTATGCCACGCTGACATGCGGAGGGCGTTCATTCAGGGAGTCCACTCCGAACGGGGAATCGTGTGCGACGACTGTCACGGAGGTGATCCAACGGCACTCGAGACGGCGCCTGCGCACAGCGGCAATTTCATCGGCAACCCGGACAAGCTCGAAACAGTCGAGCTCTGCGCTTCCTGTCATTCCTCGCCCGACCTCATGCGTCAATACGGATTGGCGACCGGCCAGCGCGCGGAGTTCCGCACCAGCCGTCACGGGCAGCTGCTGGAGCAAGGGGACATGAATGCTCCGAGCTGTGCGGACTGTCATGATTCGCACCGCATTTTTCCACCCGGTGACGCGCGCAGCGCGGTGTATCCCACCAACATCCCGGGTATGTGTGGCCGCTGTCATCAGGATGCCGACATGATGGCCGAGTACGGGGTGTCGGCGGATGTGACCGCTCGATACCTCGAGAGCGCCCACGCCGCGCAGCTGTTCGGCAACCTGGACTTCGCGGCCCCGAGCTGCGTCGGCTGTCACGGGGCGCACTCGGCACTCCCGCCACGTGTCTCCGAAATCTCCAACGTGTGCGGTCACTGCCACATTCTGGTCCAGTCGGCATTCGAGAGCGGTCCCCACGGTGAAGTGACAGCCCGGGGCGAGATCGACGGGTGCACGGCCTGCCACTCCAACCACGGCACGGAGGGGACATCGCCCGATGCCATCCAGGCGACCTGTTTGCGGTGTCACGCCGAAGGCAGCGAGCCCGCGTTGCTCGGAGTCGACATCGAGTCGCGCATCCTGCACGCGAGCGCGGACATGCAGCGTGCCGACAGTGCGATCCGGCAGTTGGTTCTCGACGGCCGAAACGTCAGCGACGCCCGTTTCAGGTACCAAAGCGCCCTCACCGAGTATTCGCAGCTCGCCCAGGCTCAGCACAGCCTGGACATGGAGCGAATCGACGACTTGGCGTTGCGTGTGAGCTCGATCTCACGTGATATCCGCGGGGCGGCGGAAGCAAGCGCCGAACGGAGATGGGAGCACAAGCTCTTCCTCGTCCCGGTCTGGTTTCTGGCCCTTGCCGCGATTTTTCTCGCGTGGCTGAAGCTTCGCAACCTGAGCTAGCAGGCGTGCATTGACTCGTATCCGCGCGTTTCTCGACCGCTTCTCGCGACCCGTCAAGATCACGATTCAGATGGGGATCGTGCTCGTCATCGGCATCTCGATCGTCACGGTCGCTTTCGTCGAGTACAGCGCTCAGCCGAGCTTCTGCCTCAACTGCCACGTGATGGAGCCGTACTACGAGTCCTGGGCCACCTCGACGCACAACGACGTACCGTGCATCGAGTGCCACTACGCGCCGGGAATCCGGGCCGAAGCGATGGGCAAGCTCCAGGCCGCAAACCAGGTGGTCAAGTACGTGACCGGTACCTACGGGCTGCGACCGTGGGCCGAGATCGAGGACGCATCCTGCATGCGATCCGGCTGCCATTCGGAACGCAAGCTCGAAGGCGAAGTTGGCTTTGGTACGGTGCGTTTCAATCACGCCCAGCACCTCGGTGAGCTGAGACGCGGCAAGAAGCTGCGCTGCACGAGCTGCCACTCGCAGATCGTGCAGGGAGACCACGTGGCGGTCACCGTTTCGACCTGCTACCTCTGCCACTTCAAAGATGAGCCACTCGGTGAGCCGATCGGCGGTTGTGTCGGCTGTCATCCCGCACCGCCGACAGTCGAGTCTCCGGCAGGGTTCGTGGTCGATCACCGGCAGTACGTGGAAGACCTCCTTTCGTGCGTCGGGTGTCACGACGAGGTGACGGCCGGAACCGGCGAGGCGAACAAGACGCGTTGCTTCGTCTGCCACAACGAGCCGGAGCGGCTGGACCAGTACGAAAACACCGAGGTCATGCACCGAGTGCACATTGCCGATCACAACGTCGAGTGCACGCAGTGCCACATGCCGATCGAGCACCGAGTCGTGTCGCTGGCCACCACTTTCGAGCTCGATTGCGGCAGTTGTCACACGGGGGTGCACGACGCCCAGCGGCGCATGTACGCGGGGATCGGCGGCCACGCTGCCGAGAACGCGCCCAGTGAGATGTACCTGGCTCGGGTGTCCTGTCGCGGTTGTCACGGCATCCCTGCCCAGGTGAAGGGCCATGAGGAGGTGCTGCGCGCCGGAGAGGCCACCTGCCTCTCGTGCCACGGCGTTCGCTACGCGAACATCCTTCCCTCGTGGCAAGAGGAGCTGGATCGCAAGGTCGGCCGGGTCGAGGCGGTGGTGGCCGGTGCCCGGCGAACCGCGGGCTCCGCCCCGGTGCGCAGCCGCGCGACCGTCGACAGTCTTCTGACTCTGGCGGTCGAAAACCTCGATTTCGTGCGCGTCGGCAAGGGAGCGCACAACGTGGTGTACGCGGATGATCTCCTCCGCGCCGCGGTCGACCTGACAAGCCAGGCGGTGGAGGTCGGTCAGCTTCCGTACCGGGTCGGGGAGGTCGATCTCGGGAGGCCGGCGCGCGAGACGGTATGCCTGCGCTGCCATCTGGGAGCAGAGCGCGAGAGTGTCGTGTTCCAGGGAGCCGAGTTCGACCATGAGGTGCATACCTTGCGCGCCGGTCTCGAGTGCTCGTCCTGTCACACGCCGCTGGCCGAACACGGCGGCGTGCTCCTCGCCGATCGCGAGGCTTGCCACGATTGTCACCACTCGGCGGTCGAGCCGAAGAACTGCGCGACCTGTCACGAGGGAGCGGGCGGTGCCCCGGCGAGCGCGATCGCGACGACCGTCGGTGATTTCGACCACGCGCCACATCGCAAGGCGGGCCTTCAGTGCGCGGGTTGCCACGTGCCGCCAGAGATGTCCGCGGCGAATCTGAGCTGTGACGGCTGTCACGAGCCGCACCACCAGCCGGAAGCATCGTGCCTCAGCTGCCACCGGGGCGGCGCGCTCGAGACCCACAAGAGCATCGGACACCGGACGTGCACGATGTGCCACGGGGATGCCGTGAAGGGAGTCGCGGAATGGAGCCGGGAAGTATGCACGGTCTGCCATGCCGACCGCGTCGAGCACAACGCCCCGGCGGACTGTCAGGTATGTCATCAGGTGCCATCGCTCGGGCCGTGATGGGCACCGTGAGACCCTGGTGAAGATGAAATCGTCGCTCATTGAGAGCGCTGAATGTCTACTGATGAGGCTGGAGACGGACCGGGATTGTTCTACGGCTGCACGAGCGCACTGCGTGCGGTAGTCCGTTACATGTGCGCCGCGGCTCCACGGACCCCTGCTGCGCTTTTCGCAGTCTGTCTACTCACAGCGCCGGCCGGCCTGCACGCCGATGCTCAGCAGACTGTCCAGGACCGGCCGGCGGGCGTCCAGTGCGAAAGCTGTCATGGCGTGCGCGAGTTCCTGGCCGGAAAGGCGCCGACTCCGGAGCTGGAAGACGCCCTTTTCGTCACCGACTCCATCATCGCGGAGTCACGCCACCGCGGCCTCCCTTGCGCCGCGTGTCACAGGCGCGAAGCTGACGGCTATCCCCACCGGGGAGCGACCACGGGACAGCCGTGTGGCGGTTGCCACCTATCGGCGGCCGAGGATTGGAGCGCATCAATCCATGCCGCCAGCGCCGAGCCGGGAGATGCGGCCACCTGCGTGGACTGCCACGACGCTCATCGCGTGTACAGCATTGACGATCGGCGCTCGCCTGTGCACCCATTCAACGTCGCGGGAACGTGTGGACGATGCCACGCGGACGAGCACATCGTCGCAGAGTACTTCATCGCGCCGGAGGAGACCCAGGCCCGCGTCGCGGTCGAGCAGTACTACCAGACCGTGCATGGAACAGCGATGTCGCGGGCGGGGCTCGCGGTCTCCGCTACCTGCAACGATTGTCACCGGGGCCACAAGGTCCTGCCGGCCGAGTCGCCCGAATCATCGGTGAACCGCGCGCACGTCGCCGAGACCTGCGAGCAGTGTCACCTCGGTATCCGCGACCGTTTTGAACGCTCCTCTCACGGACGCGCCTCGCCGACGACGACTTCGACGGGCGATGTGCGACTGCCGCCGGTATGCACCGACTGTCATACTTCGCACGAGATCGTGCGGGCCGATGAGCCCCGCTGGTTCATCGGCGTGGTGGAGGAGTGCGGGGAGTGCCATGAGCGCGTCTACAAGACGTACTTCGACACCTATCACGGCCAGGTCACGGCGCTCGGATTCGGGCTAACGGCGAAATGCAGCGACTGCCATTCGCCGCACCTCATGTTGCCGGCCACGGACGAAGAGTCGACGGTCCATCCACTCAACCTGGTGGATACCTGCCGGCAGTGCCATCCGGAAGCGAACTGGAACTTCGCGCGCTACTTCGCTCACGGAGACCACCGCGACCGGCAGCGCTACCCCGCCCTCTTTTGGACCTGGGCCGTCATGACCTG